>NZ_BAAATR010000071.1:0-17039 GCF_039533515.1 Kitasatospora cystarginea
ATCGACACACCCAATCCAACGCCACCGGGGCGGCCTTGGACACCGTTCCCGGGCCCGAACCATTCGATTCAACGACCCGCGAAGTACGGGCCTAGCGGCGCGGGACGACGCGGAAGCCGGACAGGTCGTCGGTGCGCTTGACGATCTCCACGATCAGGGCGAGCTTAGTCTTCGCCCAGGCGACGAGGTCGCCGGTGTAGCCGCTGTCGGCCCAGATCCTGTGCAGGTGGCGGAACTTGGCCTTCAGTGCGGGGAGCATGTCTTCGGCGGTGGCCCGGTCGCCAGCGTCGGCGGGCGTGACCAGGATCATCAGGAGCAGGCCGAGGGTGTCGACGACCAGGTGTCGCTTGCGGCCGTTGATCTTCTTCGCGCCGTCGTAGCCGCGCGTCGCACTGTGCACGCTGGCCGCGGCCTTGACCGACTGGGAGTCGACGACCGCCGCGGTCGGCTCGGGGTCGCGGCCCTCCGTGGTGCGGACGGCGGCGCGCATCCGGTCGTGGAACTCGGTCAGCAGGCCGGTGTCGCGCCAGCGGGTGAAGAAGGCGTGGACCCGCTTGTACGGCGGGAAGTCGGCGGGCAGCGCGGCCCATTTGACGCCGTTGTCGACGAGGTAGCGGATTGCGTCGAGTGTCTGGCGGTGGCAGTAGCCCTCCGGCCGCCCGCCCCGGCGCTCATCCACGCCGGCGCCGGCAGCAGGTCCCGCACGGCCGCCCACTCGGCGTCGATCATGTCGCTGTTGTAGCGTCGAACGCGCTCGCCGTGGTCGCCCGCGTTGCCGTACCGGTGTGCGAGGCAGTCACACGTTTGGGGAGCGGAGTTGCCGCCGCCCACGGCGGCGGCGTACAAAAGCGGCAACAGGGCCTCCTCGCAGCTTTTCGGTCTCGACAACCTCCAAGCTGTACAGGGGCCCTGTCTTCATGCCGCGACAACACCGAGATCACCCGAATCGGTCACTCGCGAATACTCGTGCTATTCCCAAGCCCCGTGACGGGTTTGCGGATCGCTTCTCAACGGCTTCCTCGTCGACCGCCACGCAGACCCGAGAGGATCCTTTGGGCCTCGTCGCGGACCCCGGCGTCGTCATCCGCGGTGAGCTCATTCAGCTGTTGGATCAGCCGGTCCGCGCCTTCGGTCGTCATCCACTCGGGGTTGCACTCCAGAGCGTCCCCAAGCTGATCTATGGTCCAGAACTCGGCAGCCTGGCTGCTGGCCAGGAGCACGCTGCGGAGGCCAGCGGTGTCCTTGCGTGCGAGCAGTGCCTCGGCCGTCTCCTGGGTGACCGCGGAGTCTCGGAGATCCAAGAGGAGCCGGTGGAGGACGTCCGCCACTTCGTCGATCTTGTCCGACGCTGCGAGTCGCCGACCGACCGCTGCGCGAACGGACCAGTCCGGCGAGTCGGCAGCTTGAATGGCCGCGCTCAGTTCTTGATCGTCGGGAGACACCATGCCCCCAGCCTGCCAGGGGTGTCGTTGATCTCCATTCGATTTCCTAGCGGCGCTGCTGCTTGGCTTTGGTCTGGGCGAGTCGGTAGGACTCGGTGCCGGTCTCGAGGATGGTGCCGTTGAAGGTGAGACGGTCCACGATGGCCGCACAGAGCCGGGGGTCGGTGAAGGTCTTCACCTCCGAACGATTCGTTCGAGGCGATGGCCACGCTGGCCTTCTCCTCCCTTTCCGTCAGAACCTGGAACAGCATCTCGGCGCCGCGGCGGTCCAGTTCGTCGGCCCCGCGCTCGCGGGGATGGTCCCGCGTGGGGTCACGTGAGGATGCTGGCCACCGTACGGAGTAGCCTCGCCCCGAGGAGAGGAGTTCCGTCGTGACTCAGCCGGTGCCCAATGGGGTCGAGCTCATCCCGCGCCCGGAGAAGTCCCCGGCCGCGCTGAAGGCCGCGCTGGCGGTTGTTGCCGTGGACCGGCTTCCGGAGATGATCGATGGGCAGACCCGGGCGATGGCGGAGGCCATCGAGGCCGGCAGTGTCCAGCCGCTCCGCTCGTTTGTGGACCACTGGGCCGCCGTCGTCGAGATCGAGCGGGTGCCGGAGACCGCGCAGGCCTTCCACCGGGCGAACTACCTCGCCAACCACGCCGACACCGCTGCCGAGTGCCGGCAGCATGCCATCCAGGTCGCCGAGCTCTATCGCGCCGCTTATGCGGCGGTGACCGGGTGAACTGGACCTGGGAGTACCTTCCCGACCAGGGACAGGTCGTCGGCGGCTGCCCTGCCGACTTCCTCGCTGCCGTCGAACACCGGGCGGCCGAACTCGTCCGCGTTGCGGAAGCGCTCTACCTCGACGGCACCTCCTACCAGGGCAGCGGCGAGCCGATGCGCTACCTCGACGTCGCCGGTGGCCTGCTCGCCTACTACGTGGTTCCGCGCCTGGAGCTTGTCGTCGTCTGCCAGGTCACGCCACCGCCGGCACTCTGATCCCCGACATCGCAGGGCCGGGCTGAGGGGGGTTTGTGCTGTTCCCCCGGTGCCCGGCACGGCGCGATGGCACGATGAAGTGACCATGGTCAGGGTCGAGTTGGGTTGTCGTTGCCGGGGGACAAGCGGCGTATCCAGACGGCGGTGTTGGGCAGCGCGGAGTCGGAGGAGCCACTGCTCCTGCCGTTGGAAGCGATCGAGCTGGACGCCTTCCGCCAGCACTACGCCGAGCACACCTTCTGGTGCGGGCTACTGCTCGACGGCTGCGGCGCCCAGCTCACCACCAAGCTCTAAACCGACCGGGTGTGCCACTTCGCGCACTTCCCCGACCCGACCAGCCTGCACGTATGCGGCCTCCGGGCCCGGGACGTTGCCAGCGCCGACCACCTGTACGCGAAGTCCGCGGCCGCAGCCTGGCTGAAGGCGCGCGGCCAGCAGGCCAGCATCAGCTACGGCACACCGCTGGGCTCTGTCGTGGACATCCAGTGGGTGCGCCAGGCCCGCGGGCTGCGCCTGCACCTGGACGGCGAGGTGGCCCCGGCGTGGGCCGACGAGGCGGTGGAGTCGGTCCTGGGCGTGTCCGTGCCGGTCGACGATGAGACGCTGGTACGTGCACCGGGTGGGGTTCGACAGCGTCGGAACCGCTCGGCGGGTGAGGATCGGCACGCAGGCTTTCGCTCGGGAGACCGAGTGGTTCGGCCTCGACGACTGCCACATGACCCTGGAGGGCTTCCGGACGCCTGCCGTTGAGCAGATCATCCACGCGCGGCACACCCGATCCGGGGTGTGGAGGCCACCGAGGCCGGAACCCAAGCAGGCGCAGCCGCCGCGACCGCAACCGGTGCGGGGCTCGGAAGCCGCCATTGAGTCAGGTTCAAGGTTCGCCGTGGAGTCGGCGTGCAACGAGATCGAAGCCGCCGGCCGCCGCTGCCCGGTGAAGGCGAAGGGCGCCCAGCCCAAGGTCCGCCACCGCGGCGCGACGCGCGAGGAGTACGTGTTGGAGACCGTGTATAGGACGCCGGCACCGCCCGGCTGCTGCCCCGGCTTCTCAAGGGCCGAACCCGCGGGCCGGTGTTCGTCACCCACCGCCGCCCGGACACGGGCCTGGCCCGCTTGTCGTACGGGCAGGCTCGCGCGCTGCTCGACGAGCACACCGCCCTGCGCGGCCCGGGGACAGGCTGGGACCTGCACGAGTACCGCCACTCTGGACTAACGCACCTCGGCAAGCAGGGCGCCTCGCTGCTGATGCTGATGGCGAAGTCCCGGCACAAGAAGCCGGAGAACCTCCGCCGCTACTTCGAGCCTTCCCCGGAGGCGATCTCAGAGCTGACCAGCCTGCTCGCCCCCGGCGACGCCCGCCCTTGACCGCCTGCGCCCGGCAGAGCTGGCCGAGCTGGTCGATGCGCCACATCTTCTGGTCGGGCAGGTCGGCTAGCTGCGGCGCGTACGTGTATCCGGCGGGGGTGAGCAGGCCGAAGACGATATCGCTGTAGCTCGCGGTGGTGGAGGCCTACGGAGGGGAGAGCGGGAGCATGCCGATAGCCACGTCTGCCCCCGAGTTACCGTCCGTCGATCCGGCCGTGATGATCGAAAACGCGGCGTCGTTCAGCGCGGAATCACCCAGCCCGGCCTCCAGGTCCCGGCGGCGTCGTGGCCGGCCGCTGTCGCGGCGAGGTGGCCGCGGAGGGCGGCCAGCGCCGGGTGGGGGTTGTCACGGTGCCAGAGGAGCGAGTGCGGGTAGACGGGCGTCGGGTCGGTCACCGGGATGCGGCGCAGGCCGTGGCCGGCGGGCCAGATGAGGCGGGTGTGCTCGCCCATGAAGGTGGCCAGGGCCGGGGTGTCGGCGATGGTGTCGAGGAGCGCGTCGGAGCCGAAGTTGGGGCCGGTCGCCTCGATGGTGAGGCCGAACTCGGCGACGAGGTCGTCGTAGTAGGCGCCCCACTCGGTACCGGGGACGATGCCGGGCATCCAGATCCGGTGCCCGACGAGCTGGGCGACGGTCACCGACCGGGCGCCCGCCAGCGCGTGGGCGGGCCCGGTGAGGAGCTGGAGCGGCTCGTCGAGCACCCGGACGGACTCGATGTCCTCGGGAAGGGGCCGGCCGGGCGCGGCGACGGCGCGGAAGGACGCGTCGATCTCACCGGACCGGATGGCGGCGACGGCCGTCTCGATCTCGAACAGCATCAGCACGTCGAGGTCGATGTCGGGGTGCGCGTGGTGGAAGCCGCGCAGCAGGCCCGACTGCGCGCCGCGCGAGGAGAGCACGTCGACGCGCAGCGGACGGCGGCCGGTGCGCACGGAGGCGACGGCGCGTTCGGCGATGCGCAGCAGCTCGCGGGCGTGGGGCAGGAACGCCTGCCCGTCGATGGTGAGCTCGGTGCCACGCGGGGTGCGGGTGAACAGCCGCACGCCGAGGTCGCGCTCCAGCGCGGCGATGCGCTTGGAGACGGCCTGTTGGGTGACCGACAGGTCGATGGCGGCCTTCTGGAACTGGCGCGCTTCCGCGGCGGCGACGAAGGTACGTACGGCTTCGAGATCCACGCCGACCCACCTTAGTGAACAACGGATCGTTGTGGAGAGCAGGCATGGTAGTTGTTTGACCTGCTGTTGTGTCGCCCGCTTAGCTCTCACCGGTCAACGTCAGTTTGTTCGAGTGGGACATCAAGGGGCGCGCTGAGCATGGTGGGCAGGAGGCCGTTGGGCCGGCAGTTCGGCTGGCTGTGGGCGGCGTACGCGGTGAGCGCGTACGGGACCGGGCTGGGGTTCGGGGCATTACCACTGATCGCCGTGCTGGTGTTGCACGCCAGCCCCGCCGAGGTGTCCGCGCTGTCCGCGGTGGGGCCCGCGGTGGGGGCGCTGATCGCGGTGCCACTCGCACCGTGGGTGGAGTTCCGGCGCAAGCGCCCGGTCATGATCGCGATGGACCTGACCCGGTTCGCGGCCATGGCGACGATCCCGATCGCCTATGCCCTCGGCTGGCTCGGTTTCATCCAGCTGCTCGTGATCTCGGCTGTGGTCACCGCGGCCAAGATCGCGTTCAACGCGGCCAGCGGCGCCTACCTCAAGGCCCTCGTCCGACCAGACGACCTGCTGGTGGCCAACACGCGGTTCGAGTCCACGAACTGGAGCTCCATCGCGGTCGGGCCACCGCTGGGCGCGGCGGCGATCAGCCTGTTCGGGCCGGTCACCACCGTGGTGGCCGACGCGCTCAGCTACCTGCTCTCCGCGCTGGGCATCACCGCGATCCGCGGCAGAGAAGAAGCGCCGCAACCATCCGACAAAAGCCCGGTTCGGGCGGGCGTATTGCTCGACGGCTGGCGACACATCATGGGCGATCCCGGTCTGCGGGCGCTCTACCTCAACAACATGCTTGTCTCCGGTCTGATCATGGCCACCGAGCCGCTGCTGGCCATGCTCCTCCTGCGCCAGCTCGGGTTCCCGCCCTGGCAGTACGGCCTCGCCTTCGCCGCCCCTTGTCTCGGCGGACTCATCGGCTCCCGGCTGGCCCGCTGTGTCGTGGCCCGCTACGGCCGGCACCGGGTCTTCCGGACCGTCGGCACCCTGCGCGCCGTCTGGCTGATCGGCCTGGCCTTCGTCCGCCCCGGCATCGTCGGCCTTGTCACCGTGATGACCGTCGAGCTGGCGATCATCATCAACATGAGCCTGTACACCCCGGTGCTCGCCACCTACCGGCTCGAACGCACGCCCAAGCACCTCGTCGCCCGCACCCTGTCGGCCTGGTCGATCGGCCAGCAGGCGTCCATCGCCGTCCTCACCGCGCTCGGCGGGCTGCTCGCCGACGTCACCAGCCCACGCACCACTCTCACGGTCGCGGGACTGCTCATCCTGGCCAGCCCGTTCCTGCTCCCCCGACGCGACCAGACGTCGCAGCACACGCCGGAACCGGCCCGCAGCCACGCATGACCCACCGCAAACCACCGCTCAAGCCCGCAGGGCGCAGCCGGTCCGCCGGTACGCGTGGCACATCATCAGCAAGGAGAACATCCGTATGAGCACTGCCCCCGCACTCGACCCCGCGCACACCGCTCTTCTCGTCATGGACTGCCAGCCCGCGATCCTGGCCGCGCTTCCCGAAGACGGGGACCGCGAGGCCCTGCTCGGTCGCATGGAAGGGGCCATCGCCGACGTTCGCGCAACGGGCGGCACCATCGCCTACGTACGCGTCGGCCTCACCGAGGCCGACTGGGACGCGACCCCCGCCGTCAACAAGTCCTTCGCCCCGCTGGCTCGACACCGTGTCATGCACCACGAGGACCCTGCCGCTGCCATCCACGAGCGCCTGGCTCCCCAGGACGGCGACATCATCGTGCGCAAGATCCGCTACGGCGGCATGTCCACCACCGATCTCGACCAGCAGCTGCGCGAACGCGGCATCACCACTCTGGTCGTCTCCGGCATCAGTACCAGCGGTGCCGTCCTGTCCACCGTCATCGACGCGGCCGACCGCGACTACCAGCTCTACGTCCTGTCCGACGGCGTCGCCGACCCAGACACCGAAGTCCACGACATCCTGCTCAGTCGGGTCCTCCCCTCACGGGCCCACATCGTCGACAGCGCCGAGCTGCACGCCCTGCTCCGGGTCGAGTGATGGGCTCGGTTGGTGTGCGGGCGGTCGGGTGTCGGTGGCTGTCCGGTCGAAGCCGAACGTCTCCATCCCCCGCGGGGGGAGTCGAGTTGGACCTTGCACATGATTCGGCGGGCTGGACCGCGAGACAGCATGGGGCCATGGTCACGTTTGGGGCACCGACAATTGCTGCCGTCTCCGAGAGTCGGCCCCCTGCCCGTTGGGTGGTCCGCGTCGCGCACATTGCGGCACTCACTGCTGTGCCGTCCGGGATCTGGCGCACCGGACGACCACGATGTGCGGGCAGAACACCGGCGCGATGCTGGTCGAGCACTGGCAGCCGGCTGGCCCTGGCGGCCACTGGTACCCACCGGGCTGGGCAGGGCGGATCCGCCCCACCTGCGACATCGCCGCCCGCGCAGGCTGATCCCCGGGTCAGCACCTCATCGTCCGTGCCCGCCAGGATCCCAGCCGCCACCTGCATCGGGCGCAACATGGAGTGGACGAGGCGCGCGATGCCGACTGCGATCGCCAAGCTGTCGATCAGCTTCTCGCTGGTTTCTGTGCCTGTGACTGCGTCCGCCGTATCGGCCGACCACAGACCGATGGTGTGCTGCTGTAGACGAGTCCGGTGCCACTGAGGTCGAGCATGTCGTCGTGACCACGTTGACGTTCTGCAGTGTGGACATCGAGCAGGAAGGGTTGGCCGGGTACGGGTACTCGTGGTCCCCGCTGAGGCCGACGGCCTGCGACACGTGCCGGTCTCTTGCTGTCGATGTCGATGCGCGACGGCCGGTCGGTCGGCGCGGCCGGTCCTGAAGGCGTCGGTCGCCTTCGCGCCACTGGCCGGCGGCGAGAGGAGCGCCGGGGGCACATCTCGGCAACGGCCCCGGGGCCAGCGAACGGCCTGGGTGCCGCATCCTGGTCGGTCAGCCAGTGATGGAGAAGAAGATCGTGTCCTGGGTGTACCAGTCGATGTTCTTCGTGGCGTACTCCCATTCGTTGTACTCGAACTCAAGCTTGTCGATCAGTTCTCGGACGTCGTAACGGAAGCTCTCGTCCATGCGGTCCAGCACGGCACGGTAGGCGTCGGCAGCGGGCTTGGCCTTGGCCAGGGGGAACATGCCGATGTGCGGGCCGTCCACGGGGTAGGGGATGTGGAAAGGGATCTCCTCCGGCGGCCCGAAGAACAGATGGTCGTGCAGCAGCAGATCGGCACTCACGCCCAGGCGGCGCAGTTCGTCGTCAACCAGGCCGAAGAAGGTGGAAGGCTTGGAATAGACACCGAGATCGGCGGGATCCGACGCGTTGCAGTCGATGATGTGCTGGAGAGCGCGATAGTAGGCGCCGGCCGCGTACTCGGCGTCCGAACTCGCGTGACCGGCCAGAAGGTGGTCGAGCGCGTCAGGGATGGACAAGCCCCAGTCGATGCCCTGGCGGTCGAGTTCGAGCTGGCTCCTCTGTGCCCTCTCGCGCATCATGCCGAGGACGCGTTGCTGGTCGGACGTAAGGCTTCCGGCGGCTCCGAGGAACCCCAGGACGTCGGCTTTGTCGGCGGTGTTGTACGAGATGATCCGGCTCATGATCGCTAGCATGCCAGCCGCCACCGACACCGGGCAGGCGGGGTGCATGGCCCGCTTGAGTGCCTGCTGGTTCCGGTGCCGCCCCACCGGCGTCCAAGGGCGCGGCCCCCAGTGTGAGCCGCCGTTCGGCTGCGTCAGCTCCGGCGGTAGAGGCCGCCCCGGGCACTGTCGGAGGCGTGCCCGTGGTGGTCCTGGTAGCCGGGTGGCCCGGTGCTGGGAAGACCGAGGTCGCCGATCTCATGCAGGCAGCGCTGGCCCGGCGCGGGGGTGCGGTACGGATCTGCGGCGACCTCTACAAAGCCGCCCACCCCTGGTATACGCGGCTGCTGGCCGAGGACTCCCGCACCGGCCGGGCATCGAGACCGCCGGCCGGGAAACGCGCAGGGCCCGGAGGACTGATCCTCCGGGCCCTGCGACCACTGAGTAGCGGGGACAGGATTTGAACCTGCGACCTCTGGGTTATGAGCCCAGCGAGCTACCGAGCTGCTCCACCCCGCGTCGGTGACACCGACCCTACGGCACAGTTCTTCGTAGGGGAAACCGAATGTCGTCGATCGCAGGCCGGCGGAGGCCGAACTCACATCCCTCGGCGAGGAGTTCGACGAGTTCGCCTCCGCCGGAATCGGTCAGTCGGCGAGTGGGCGCTTGAGGAGGAAGTTCCAGCGGTCACCGGTGTACGCGTTCACCGGGCCCACCGCCTCCCAGCCCTCCTTGCCGAGCTTCTCCAGATCGCCGACGTTCCTGCCCCCGGGCTGGGCGACGGCCCAGCTGTACTCCCAGTGCGGGACGGTCTGGATCTTGGCGGCCAGCGCCTCGGGGCAGGGGCGGTGTCGGCTCTTGAAGAAGGGGCACCGCTCGGGGGCCTGTCGAACCGTGCCCTCCAGCGGAAGTACGGCGTCGGCTTCCTGACGGTGAAGAAGGCGCTGGAGTCCGCGGGGCCTGAGCCGCAGGTTGGCGGCGTGTGCGTCTGCTGGACCGACCGCCGGATCCTGGAGGACTGCCCCCCACTGTCCGGCCACTGTTCGAGCCGTGCCCCTGGGGCGGCCGTCAGAGGCTGGCCTCGGCGAGGATGCGGTCCATCCGGGCCCGCGACAGCATGGGGTTGGCCGCGGCGTCCTCGGCGGCCTCGGGCTCTGGGTCCGTCAGCAGCCGATCCAGCAGGTCCGCGGTGACGTTGGGGTGCCGGGCCGGGTGCGTTTGCGGCCGGGGGTGAGGACCAGGGCGACGGGCGGGTAGCCCTCGTGGCCGGTGGGCGGGTACGCGGTCCTCCAGTGCCGGTAGGCGTGGACGGCGGCCCCGTTGTGGCGGGCCGCGTTCGCCCGGGCCTACCTGTGTCTGAACCCAGAGCCGCCCGACAGGACCGGAGCGACGTAGGAAGAGAAATGAACGCTCTACCCTGCGCTCTCGAGAGGCAGTAGACCCGGCAAGAGAGTCATGGGTGTCGCGATACGCGCCGGGGACCCTTTCCTCGCACGTGATCCAGTTCACAGGGAGAAGGTGCATAGTGGGCCGGGCGCCAGTGCCTTTCAACAGGTACAGGCGTTCGGAGGTTGGAGAGGCGGTGCTGGGTGAGGCAGTCGCGAGCGGATGGTTTCGATGAGTTCGTCGCGGCTCGCTGGTCGGCGCTGTTCCACCTCGCGCGCCTGCTCACTGGCGGAGACCGGCACCGGGCCGAGGACCTGCTTCAGGACGGGCTCCTCAAGCTGTGGTCCGCCTGGCCGAAGGTCGCCGGGCAAGCCCCCGAGGCGTACGTGCGTCAGGTTCTGGTGCGTGCGGCGGCCCGCTCGGCCCGTCGGCGCTGGTGGGGCGAACGTCCCACCGAGGAACTGCCCGAGACGGCCGGCTGTCAGGATCTGGCCGCCGTCGTGGAGGAACGCACCCGGCTGGAGGCCGCACTCGCCCTCCTGTCGGCCCGGCAGCGGGCCGCGGTCGTCCTGCGCTACTACCAGGATCTGCCGGAGCGCCAGGTCGCCGAGGTGATGGGCTGCCCAGTGGGCACCGCCCGCTCCCTGACGTCGCGCGGGGTGGCGAAACTGCGGCAGGCCCTGACCGAAGTCAGCGAGCCGGTGGGGTGAGGGAGAAACACATGGATCATTTCGAACAGGAGCTGGCACGCATGATGCGCGACACCCAGGAACACACCCCCTTCGAACCCCGGCACCGCGAGCGCCTGCAGGCTGGCGTGCGGGCGCGCCGCCGCACCCGGGCAGCCCTCATGACAGGCGGCTCCCTCCTGCTCCTCACCGGAGTCGGTGTGGGCCTTCCCGCCGCCTTCGCCCATGACCATCACACCACCACCCCGACCTCCACCACCACGTCCACCCCCGCGCCCGTTCCGACGGCGACTCCGACGGTGATCCCGACCGCGATTCCGACGGTGACCCCGACGGCTCCCGGCACCCCCATTCCGACGGTGATCCCGACCGCGATTCCGACGGTGGCCCCGACGGCTCCCGGCACCCCCATTCCGACGGTGATCCCGACCGCGATTCCGACGGTGACCCCGACGGCTCCCGGCACCCCCATTCCGACGGCGACTCCGATCGCGATTCCGACGGTGACCCCGACGGCTCCCGGCACCCCCATTCCGACCGCGATTCCGACGGCGACCCCGACGGCGACCCCGACGGCGAGCCAGTCCCGATAGGAGAAGGCCGGACCAGCTGCGGCCCGAAAGACTGAAATGACGGGCCGCAGCTGGATTCCGGATATCTCGTCCGGCATCGTTTCGTGCCCCGATGCGCCGATCAGCTGGTCGTGACCTGGACCGGCTCGACGAGCACACGGAAGAAGGCCGATTCGGCTGGGCGCTGCATCCTGCCGCAGGGACTGGACTGTCTTCACTGCCCTGCCTGCACCCGCCACCGCCATGCGACGGCTCCCGACCGTTGCGGTCGGGCCTTCTTGTTATTGCTGCCAGGCGGGGGCGGTGGCGAGGGTGGTGAGCTGGTCGAGGGTCAGGGCCGGGGTGCCAGGTTGGGCGTCGTAGCCGGTGGTGCCGTTGTTTTCGGAGATGCTGACTCGGGTGCCGTCGGGGAGGAGGGCATCGGCGAGCCAGCGGACGGGTGGGGTGGGGGAGCTCTTGGTGGTGCCGTAGGTCGACGTGATGACGTCGGCGCCGTTCTGGGTGTGGGTTAGCTGCTGGCCGGTTGCGAGGTTGTTGAAGAGGCTTCGGGGGTTGTGGTCCTTCATCCAGTGGGGCGTGACCGAGATGGACAGCAGACTGGTCCGCCCGTCGACGGTGACTGTGAGGTGGGCCATGCCCGGGGTGGTCTGCGGAGCGCTGCCGTGGTCGCGCTGGATGCCGGACGGCAGGAGGCTGTCGGCGGTAGACAAGATGGCGCTGGGGAGGGGGAGTTGGGGGCTCGCGGGGGTGTTGGTGGAGGTGGTGAACACCTCGAACACCGGGTTCCAGGCCGGGCTGCTCACCACGGCGGCCAACTGGTCGGCAGACAGGGCGGGTTCGGCGCGGGTCAGCGGCGGGCCGGCGGTGCGGGAGTTCATTTCGTCGAGGCGGACGCGGCGGCCGTCGGGGCCGGTCCAGATCGCGGTCCAGGTGGAGGTGGGGCCGCCACCGGGCTCGGGCTTGAACTTCTCGATGACGAGGATCGAGCCGTCCGTTCCTACGGTTCGGGTACAGCCTTCGGTGGGACGCTCGGTCGGATCCGGGCATTGAGTGCCCTGGGTCCCCGCACTGATCGGCAGTGCGACCCAGTCGGTGCTGAGGGTGA
Source organism: Kitasatospora cystarginea (assembly GCF_039533515.1). NCBI lineage: Bacteria > Bacillati > Actinomycetota > Actinomycetes > Kitasatosporales > Streptomycetaceae > Kitasatospora > Kitasatospora cystarginea. Next base: position 12,322 of record NZ_BAAATR010000071.1, read on the forward strand.
TCGCCGAGGCGCCGTGGCCGTCGTCGTACGCGACGTGGGCCATGGGGCCGCCCTGTGGGGCGCTGGAGCCCTCGCCGTATGTGTCGTCGATCCGGCCGGGAGGGAGCAGGGAGGTCAGGGTGTCGATCATGAATTGGCCGGTGATGGCTGGGTTGGTCCGTGGGCGGCTGGCCGCCGGTGCGGTCACGCCGCCCGGCTGTATGGCGACGCTGAACAGACCGGCCAGCGCCAGCGCGGCGCACGCGCCGGCGGCCGTGGCAGCGCGGCGGCGGAGGACGCGGCTCCGGCCGAGGCGTTCGCCGGCATCGGCGAGCACGTCGCCGGGCGTGTCGGGGGCGAGATCGGCGGCGTCCCGCAGCAGTTCGGAGAAGGCGTTGTCGAAAGGCATGGTGGGAGAACTCTCCTGAGAGGATCAGTGACGGACGAACTCGTCGAGTTGGTCGCCGAGGACAGCGCGGATGCGCTCCAGCGCCCGGCTGCTGCGCGAGCGGACACCGCTGGCGCTCAGTTGGAGCGCGGCGGCGGTCTCCTCGACGCTGCGGTCCTCCCAGAAGCGCAGCACCAGCACGGCGCGGTCCTGCGGGGGCAGCGCGCTCAACGCCCGTAGCAGGGTCAGCCGTAGTGAGGGGTCGGGATCGCTGACCGCGACCTCGTCAAAGGTGTCGGTCACCCGCTCACTGCTCGCCCGCCGCCGGCGGTGGGACAGGAAGGTGTTGACCAGCACGGTCTGGGCGTAACCGGCCGGATTCCCCAACCGGGCTATCTTGCGCCATCGTCCGTAGATCCTGCCCAGGGCTTCCTGTACGAGGTCCTCCGCGAGATGTGCGTCACCACCCGTCAACAGGTATGCGGTGCGCAGGAGATGACGCCCTCGCGAGGCCGCGAACTCCCGGAAGTCCGGCGGCTGCGCCGGACCGGGACTGGTCGATGGATGCTTCATGTCTATTTAACGCGACGTGCCTGTCGTCGCGTCCCAGGCCAGTTGGACGATCCGTACTCAAGGCATGGCCAGTATGTCCGAGGGTCACGGCGTCGATCTCTCGGCGATCCTCTGGCGGCCGCTGGAGAGTTTCCCGAACCGGCGGAGATCGCTTCTTGAAACAGCGGGCGCCGGGGTGCCGTCTGTCAGAGCGTGGACAAGCGCTGTCCCTGTCCGCAGTACCGGCACCCGCCACGGCGTCGCAGGTAGTACGAGTAGGTCGCGACGCCCAGTGCCGCTCCCCACACCAGCCAGAACATGCCGGGTCCGTTGGTGCCCGGCATCGCGGCGTCGTAGCCCCGGATGTTCATCAGCCCGCCGGGGATCAGGACGACCGACACGATCGAGGCTGGAACGATCGCGGTGGCCGGGTGGATCCTCTTGCCCCTCTTGACGGGCACCCAGCGCGGCCACACCTCACCCCACCGGCTGACCAGACCGTGCGTCAGGAGACTGCCCAGTGTGGAGACGATCCCCAGCCCCAGGCCGATCTCCAGCATGTACGGCGTGTCCCGCATGTCTTTCAGGAACGCGTCGCTGATCCCCAACGGCCAGCCGAAGTACCAGGCGAGTCGGGTGATGTCGTAGGGGAGGGTCGAGATCACTGCTGTCCACACCGCCCAGCGCCCCCAGCGCAGCGCGGTGGCCGCCTCGGTCCACGGCGCGGCGGCCCCGGCGCCGCGCCCGCACCGCCCGCACTGCCCGCTGGTGCGCCGCTGGTACGCCAGCGTCATCGCGGCCCACAGCAGACCGCCGACGAAGACGATGACCAGGTTCCCGCGGTGCCAGTACAGGATGTCGCCCAGGGTCTGGTTCCCCGGCACACCGGTGAAGGCGAACACCAGCAGCAGTGGCGAGAACACCAGCAGACCGAGCAGTGAGTAGTCGGGAACCAGGAAGGTCAGCACGCAGACGGACAGCCATCCGTAGGCCAGCAGCGCCTTGCGCTGCCAGGCGGTTCCCCAGCCGCGGATCATGAGCACCCCGACGAGCGCGCCGACCGCGCAGAACACCGCGATCACGGGCGCGACCACGGAGGCGCTGCTGGGTTCGAGGATCGATGCCGAGGCACGGTCGTCGGCCGTCTTCCGGAAGGGGTATCCCTCACCCCCCAGGGCCCAGTACAGTCCGGCCAGCCCGTAGAGCAGGGACCACGCAACCGCCAGGTATGAGGACCACTCGGGCCACCTGGACCACCAGCGCCGGGAAGCGGCCTGCGCGGTCGCCGTCGGACTTTCCTCCTGGTGCGCTTCAACGACTGCTCCGGCCATCGCGGGCGTCCTCTCCCTCACCGCCCTGGGCGGGAGTCGTCTCGTGGGTCAAAGGCTGCCGCCGAGCGCGTACCGGTCCAGAGAGGTCGATCGGGAGACCGTACGGCCGAGCGGTGGGGCGCACCCGTACGGATGCGTTGCCGGCTCCAAGCCTCGTCCAACGGCCGGGAGAGGACCATGTGCCGATCGGCATGCCGTCGGAGTCCGCGAGCACCCGGGCTGTGCCGTTCGGCATGGTGTCCGCGGTCTCCCAAGCCATGGCCCCCGCCTGGCCAACGGACAGGCTGGTGTTCGTCGCGGCGGGCGACCGGGTCTCGTACGAGGACGGCGGTTGTGGTGACTCGCCCGACCGATGGGCGACGCAGGCAGCCAGCCCGCAACAGCTACTGGACCTGCCGCTGATAGTCCGGCGGTCAAGATCGCTTGGCAAACGGTCAAGATCAGCTGTCACAGGACATTGACCCGTCTCACCGAAGTTTGGTGTCCCGTCTCAACTGATCTGGTCCGGATCCAGGGCCGTGACCTGCGGCGACCAGAACAATCGAGACGCCGGACCGCCGAAGATCTCAAGTGGTCTGGTCCCGGAAGCCTGGATGTCGGGTGTTGTCTCAGTTGATCTGGTCCGTCCCTGATGTCCCGGTGCCCGACCCGTGCGGACCGGAGGCCAAGTGGCTTGGGAACCCGCAGCGGGGATTCTCGCAGTAGATGGCGACGTCAGGCTTGGCGGGCAGAGATGGTGAGCCGGTCGGCGAGCGCGATGACGAGGTCTCGGAGTTCGTCCGGTCGCTCGATGACGAACGGCCGGTCGAGCGAGGCGAGGACGGGAGGCAACCAGTCGAGCCGCTCTGCTCTCAACTCGACATGGAGCCAACGCTCGGTGTGCGGATCTGTTCCTTCCGCGGGCGCGGGCCCCTCCACGCTCGCGACGCTGGCGGGAAGTCGGGTGCGGATCTGTTCGACCGTCCCATGGATCCGCAGGGTCACTTCGTGCCGGTACGCGGCCTTGGCAAGCCCTGACAGGACGCGCTGTGCCGGATCGAGTCCAGCGGGCGGCTCGAACGAGCCTGGCAGCGTCCTCGCGTCCGCGATGCGATCGAGCCGGAAAGTCCGGTCCTCGCCGATCTCGGGATCGGTGCCCGTGACGTACCACCGGCCCGTATGGGTGACGATCCCGTACGGGTGCAGCGTGCGTTCGCTTCGTCGGCCGTCTCGGGTGGTGTACCTGATCGAGATCGGGCGGCGATGGCGTACCGCATCGGCGATGGCGAGCAGGACCCCTGTCTCCGGGGTGGCCAACTCCCCGGGCGGAGCCGTGAAGGCGAGGGATTCCATGACGGCGTCGAGCCGACGGGCCAGACGCTCGGGCAGTGCCCGGCGGATCTTGGCCGCTGCCGTCTCGCCCGCGGTCTCAGTCGCCGTCAGCAACCCCGTCCTGCGGCCGGCGACGAGGCCGAGCAGCACGGCGAGCGCCTCGTCGTCGTTGAGCATGAGCGGAGGCAGGCGGTACCCGGGGGCGAGCCGGTACCCGCCATAGCGGCCACGGACCGCCTCGACGGGGATGTCGAGGTCGACCAGGTGGTCCACGTACCGCCGCACGGTGCGCCCGTCGACGCCGAGCCGGTCGGCGAGTTCGGCCACCGTTCTGATGCCGCCCGACTGCAGGAGTTCCAGGAGGGTGAGCACGCGGCTGGTAGGTCGAGCCATGTCCACGAGCCTAGCGTTGATACCGGACCGATTCTGTCCACTATTTGCTCTAGCGTCCGAGGTGCAACGACTTCACCAACCCGAGGAGAGCACCATGGACTTCGTTTCGACCCGGATCATCACCGGCGACATCGCGCGCCTCGTCGACTTCTACGAGCGAGCCACCGGAGTGCGGGCGGACTGGTCCACCGAGGACTTCGCCGAACTGCGGACCGCCAGCGCGACCCTCGCGATCGGCAGCACCCGCACCGTGGCACTGTTCGCGCCCGGCTCCGCCCGTCCGGCCGACAACAACACCGTGATCATCGAATTCCTCGTCGCCGACGTGGACGGCGTGTACCGGAACCTGGCCGATTTCGTCGCCGACTTCGTGACCGAGCCCACCACGATGCCCTGGGGCAACCGCTCGCTCCTGCTCCGTGACCCCGACGGCAACCTCGTCAACTTCTTCACCCCCGTCACGCCGGTGGCCATCGAGAAGTTCGCCCGCTGACGACAGCACGGCCGCCCGGGCAGGGGCCACTTCCGACGGCACGTTCCATACGGACCAGATCATCTGAGAGGGCGTTTAGTGTGGGCGAATTGCCCTTTATGCCCTAGTAGGTTCCTCGCCAGGTTGGTGTGCTTTCGTCCGTTATGCGCTTGGTGAGGTTGTCGATCGAGGCAACGTGGATCATGGCCTCGGAGCTGGCCGGGAGGGTCTCGTAGTCGCGGACGAGGCGCCGCCGCAGCATGATCCACCCGAGACTCCGTTCGACCACCCA
>NZ_BAAATR010000072.1:0-16954 GCF_039533515.1 Kitasatospora cystarginea
AAGCGGCGCCAGGCGCTCCCACTGGGCATCCGTCAGATCACTCCTACACCCCATAGTCGTATCAACGACTCAACTGATCGCCAGGACACTGCCTAGCGCCCTTGGAAGACGCGCGGGTTCCCGGGGCGGACATGACGAGCTTGACCAGCCGGAACGTCCTCCAGTGCCCACGTCCCCGTTCCCAGGTCGGGGATGGAAGCAAGCCTGCGAGCCGCCTGCTGTTCAGTGACTCTTCTGCAGTTGGTCCGCGAGCGCATGGGCGATCGCGTCGGTGATGGCCTCCGGCTGCCAAGCCCACTGTCCGTTGGGGTTGCACTCCAGGAAGTACCACTCCCCATCCGCCGTGACGGCGAAGTCGAACGCGCCGAAAACGAGCCGAGACAGCTCCAGGTAGGCACGGACCGAGCGCGCGACCCCGTCGGGGACGGCGATCGGGGTGCACTCCATCAACGACTGCCGCTGCCGCCAGTCGAGATCGGGGCTGTCGATCCGCACCGCGAACAGCCGCCCGCCCACGGCCGTCAGGCGCACGTCGAACGCCTTCGCCACCGTGGCCTGGAACAGGTGGGGACAGGCCGCCACGCCGTCCGTGATCTCCTCCGCGCGCACCTCCCGCACCCACACCTGCTGCGCCCGGCCGTCCACCTCATAGGGCGTGTTCCACAGCGGCTTGTAGACCACCCTGCCGCACTGTGAAGCAACGAACTCCCGTGCCCCGTCCGGGTCGTTGGTGATCAGTGTGCCGGGGACCGCGAAGCCGCTGCGCTGCGCGGCGGCGAGCTGGGCCGGCTTGTGCTCCGCCGCCCGGTTGTCCCACGGGTGGTTCACGTAGTCGGCCCCGGGCAGGGACGCCAGGATGCCGCCGACGCCCCACAACGACTGCGCGGCGGCGAACCGCCGTTCCTGCCCGTCCAGTTCGCCCGGCCCGTCGAAGGCCGAGGGGCGACGGGTCCAAACGGAGCGTACTCCGGTGAGGTCGAGCTCACGGCTCCGCGTGCGCAACGTGCCGCGCTGGCCTCCCGTCCCGTACCTGGCGCTCAACGCAGCACCCGCGTGCAGGTCGGTGCCGGGATCAAACCGGACAACCGGCACCTTGCGCTCAGCGAGGATACGCAGCACCAGGTCACTGGTCACGTCGTGCGGGTTGGTCAGCACCAGCACCGACCCGCTCGGGTCCGTCGTACCCGCCGTCGCCGCCATCAGTGGTCAGGAACGGTGTCGTAGTCAGGATGGTGGTCGTTGTCGGTGGTGTTGTCCGGGTCGGAGGTGTAGTCGGTGTCGGTGCTGGTGATGTTCGCGGTGTTGGTGTAGTTCGAGGTGCTGGTGTAGTTCGAAGTGCTGGTGTGGTTCGAGGTGCTGGTGCTGCTGCTGTCGGCTTCGTATCGGCTGAGCTCGACCGTGCGACCGAGCTCGTCGACGACAACGGCGATCTGGGTCTCGGGGTCGATCACCGGCGTGAGCACAGGAACCTCGGCGGTCTCCGCGTACGGTGCCATCCGGGTGGTGCCCCAAGCCGCGTGGTGGTCTCGCGTTCCCATCATTCAACTCCTACCTGTGCTTTCAGCCGTTCCGGTTGGTGTTGTGGTGCGGCAGCTGGACTTCGCCCACGCAGGCGATCCGTCCGTTTCCTCCGGCACGCAGATCGGTGGCGGCGCCACGGAGACGGTCGGGCTTGGGCGGACCGGGGGCACGCGCCCGCTCGCCGGGGAGCCCTCGGTATCTTGCGTGCCATCCGCCCAGTATCGAGACCCGAGGCCACCGCGGCGAGCAGCTTTCCGGACACAAGTCGCTGCTGTCGAGGGACGGTGCTTGTTGCTGCGGTTGTCGGCCAGCAGGAGGGCTCAGCCGGCACCGTGGGCCACGAGTGCCGTCGCTCTGTTGAGGCCGGGCAGGCGACACACCAGCCCGTCGTCCGGCAGAGACAAGGTCCTCGTAGTCGGACTGAGAGGAGATCGGCTCAGGCCGTCGACACTGCCCCGAACCGGTCATCGAGGCTAGCCACTGACTTGATACTGGCCTGGCCCTCCTCAGCGCCCAGCTAAAGGGGTTCGGGGTCGAAGCCACGGCAGACGGCTTCGACCCCAGACCGCTGTCTTACCACTGTCCGGTGCCATCCCCGACGGGAGCCAGCCCCAGGGGCGCCGGAGCATCAGCCAGGCAAGCACGAACCCGCCGCGCTTGTCGCCCAAGCTGCAGACCGTGAGCAGGTTCCGGCGAATCCAGGCTCAGGATTCCGCGAACCCGCGCGTTTCCGCTCGAACGGATTCGAAAGCGTCCCTGCTGCTCGGCATCACCGGCGTCCTCATTGCCGGAGTGGCCGCGCTCGGCAAGGCACCCGCGCCCGCGCTCGCGCTCGCCCTGGCCGCCGTCGGCATCGCCGCCGCCGTCGCCTCCGCGCTGCTCTCGGTCCTGGTCGTCATGCCCAAGCTCGACCCCACCAGGTCCAACGGCTTCTCCCGCTGGGCCCGCTGCACCGACCCGGACGCGATCCGCCAGGCCCTGGCCGACGACGTCCGCCTCGCCCGCCTCCACGCCCTCAGCGTGCTGTGCGAGCGCAAGATGCGCCTCCTCCAGTTGGGCGGCCCGCCTTGCACTCGTCGCCGTCCTCGCCGTCTCCGCCGCCGCGCTCCTGTCCGCCGCCGTCTGACAACCCACCACCCCACCCCGGAGGCACCCACCATGACCACCACCCTCGACCCCGTCGAACCCGGCGACCTCGTCGTCATGATCGGCGCCAGCGGCTCGGGCAAGTTCACGACGCTGCTCACCATCCCGCCGCACCAGATCGTCAGCCTCGACCAGCCACGCGCCGTCGTCTCCGAACCCGGCGACCAGGCCGCGACCCCGGACGCCGTCCTCCTCCAACACCAGATCCTGAGCATGCGGCTGCGCCGGGGCCTGACGACGTTCGTGGACAACGTGAGCTGTGAGAGCCACCACCGGCTCCAGCTGGTCGAACTCGCCCACGCCCACGGGCGCCGCGCGGTCGCGATCCTGACGGACGCCCCGCTCGACCTCTGCCTCACGCGGAACTCGAGCAGGCCCGATCACCAGCGGGTACCGGAAGACGTCCTGCGCTGGCAGCACCGCATGGCCTGCTCCGCCCGCGACCTCCTCCCCCGCGAAGGCTTCGACGAGATCCGCCACCACCGCGTCGGGTAGCCCCGCCACGTCACCGTGACGGGGCCCCCTCAGAACCGTGCGTGCCACTCGTCGCGGCACACGGCTCAAGCAGGACTCATTGGCCTTGCAGGCCCTGCACTGGACCGGTGCCACCGTCGTTCGCATGGAGCTGGCGGTGGCACTCGGCGTGAATCAGCCGGATGTTCCGGCTGTCGTCTGATCCTCCGTCGCGCCGGTAGACGAAGTGATGCTTGTTGAGCATCTTCTTCGACGCCGCGAACCAGGCCATCCACTCGCGTGGGTGGTCTGGTTCGTATTCGGCCCCGGCGATCAGCGCCTGCTTGCAGAGCGGGCACAGCCCTTTCTGCCTCGCCGCTAGGGACAAGCTCATCTTGTCCAGGTGCGGCACGACGCTGCGTGTCCTCGACGCCCAGTACTCCCGCAGGCTCGGGTCGTCCGGAGACGCCCCACCCCTGACCATGAAGTGCCGGACGATCGGGGTCCACCTGAACTTCAGGAGATAGGCGCCAGTGGCCCTGACGCCGAACACCCATCTGTCCTTTCTGGACTTGTTGAAGTTGCCGAAGTAGCGGCGTAGTACCCACATCCTCGGCTTGCTTCGGTGCTGGCGGACCGCCCATCCGTGGATGAGCCGCCAGACGTACGTGTCCAGCGACGTGAAGACCTCCTTGGAGGCGACTCCCCGGTAGTAGGTCGCCCAACCCCTGATGATCGGGTTGAGCTTGCGCAGCAGCGCCTCGGCGTTGACCCCGTACAGGTTCTTCACCTCGTCGCGCAGCCGTTTCCGGATACGCTTCACTGCTGCCTTGCTCGGCCTGACGATCGCTTTCCCGCTGGAGCTCCTGCGGATGTTGAACCCGAGGAAGTCGAAGCCTTCGGTGAGGTGGACGACCTTGGTCTTCTCCTCGTTGAAGCGGAGCCCACGGGGCTCCAGCCACTTCGCCAGCTTGTCCTTCGCTGCCAGGGCCTCGGCTTCGGTGTGCGTGAGCACCACGAAGTCGTCCGCGTACCGGATCAGCACCGGGGAGTCGTAGTCGGTCTGCGGGCGGACCCGCTTGCGACACCTCACCCCGGCTGCCGCCTCCATCCCGTTGAGCGCGACGTTCAGCAGCAGAGGGCTGATCACCCCGCCCTGCGGGGTGCCCTCCTCCATGGGAGCGAACCGCCCGCGGTCCACCACGCCGGCCCGAAGCCAGCGCCAGATCGGCTCACGTCCTGGAAACAGGCCGATCTGCTCCATCAGCCGCTCGTGGTGGATCTTGTCGAACGCCGCCGACAGGTCCGCGTCCAGGACCCAAGCGCGGTGCGCGGACTTGCCGCTCACCACGTTGTAGATGGACCTCTCCGCGTCCTGGCAGCTGCGTCCGGGACGGAACCCGTACGACCTCGGGTCGAACCGGGCCTCCCACTCCGGCTCCATCGCATTCTTGACCCGCGCCTGCATGATGCGGTCTCGAATGACGGGGATGCCGAGCGGGCGCTGCTTGTCGTTGCTCTTCGGGATGTACACGCGCTTGACCGGGCGGGCCTTCCAGGGCTCCGCTGACCGATGGATCTCGGCAGCGACCTCCCCGCGCCTCTTGGGCGTGAGAACGGTCTCCCCGTCCAGTCCGGCCGTCTTGCGTCCAGCACTCACCTGCGTCGCCCGCTTCACGCTCACCAGCGTGTTGCTGTGGCTCCGCAGCATGAGTTTTTGCAGGTTCCGGAGCTTCTTCATGTCCCCGGTCTGCGCGGCCTTGAAGATCCTCTGCCTCAGTCGGCGTACGTTGCCCTCCGTCTCGGCCCAGTCGATGCTGTGCCAATCTACGGCGGTCACGTCCCTTGGTCCGTTCAGCGCCCGAAGCGTGCCACTGACCGCCACACTGCCCCTTTCGCCATCTAACTTGCCCGTAGGTACTGCGTCGTTCGCAGTCTCACTTCAAGGTCCCACCTGATCCACGTCAGCTCCCTTTCGGGCCGGGCACTCGTCCCGTATCCAGCGGGTTATAAGGACGGCTGAGAGACACCGCCCGCTTTCCCCTTGCCTTTCGGCCGCTGGCCTTCGCTTCGTCGCGCACGGTGCGGGCGGCCGGTGGCTGCGCTGCGGGCCGCCACCGGCCCTTCCCCCGGAGGCCGGTGGGGCCCGGGGTCAGGACCGAAGCGTGGCGAGTTCCGCTTCGATGGCCACGGTGCGTGGGTGGTGAGGGCCGAAATGCTCGCGCCAAGCGGTGGCGCAGCGAGTGAGCTGCTCCTCGGCCTCCGCGCGGCGGTTCTGGGCGGCGAGCACGCTGCCGAGGGTCGTGGCGGCTTCAAGGAAGCTGTGATGGATCGGGCTGAGGTTCGGCTCGGCGAGCTCGACCGCGCGTCGGGCCTCGGCCTCGGCGTCCTCCAGCCGTTCGAGGCCGAGCAGGGCCCGGGCGGTGACGGTGGCGATCGGCGCCATGAGGGAGACCCGGACACCCGGGGAGCGCAGGGCTTCCGCTGTGGCCTGCGATGCGACGCGCAGCGCCTCCTCGTGGTGACCGCGGCCGCTGAGGCTGCGCGCGAGCCCGAGGCCCAGAACGACCCGCCAGTCGCCACCCGGTTTGGTGATCCGTGCCTCCTGCTTGAGAGCTTTTCGTGCGGCGGTCTCGGCCTGGTCGTGGCGGCCGAGCCCGTTGAGCGCCAGGATCAAGGCGTTCATGACGGCCAGCCAGAGCTGATCCTGTTTGCCGTGTTGGTCGATGAGCGCGCGGCACTCGCGCTCGGCCGTCTCGTACTCACCCAGGAAGACCAGGTTCTGGACCCGGTCGGCGCCGGCCTTCAGCGTGCGGATGTGGTTCTCGCCGTACACCTGGGCGTTCTGCTCCCGCAGCGTCTGGGCCTCGTCGGCCGCCTCGCGATGACGGCCCTGGGCGGCGTACACCCTGAGCTTGGTACCCCAGGCCATCAGACCGAACTCGTCCGGGGCCGGACGGCAGCGCAGCACGGCCAAGGCGAGCTCCATGGCGTCATCGAGTCGGTTCTTCCTCACCAGGAGATTGGCGAGATCGATCCGCACATCGCTGGTGAGACCGTGGTCCTCGCCCAGCACGGCCGGGCAGCACACCACCAGGTCCCGCAGCTCGGCCTCCGCCTCCTCCCTGCGGCTCAACCCGATCAGCGCGACCGCCAGCCGGCTGCGGGCCTCGAGGGTCAGCCCGGCCTCGGCACCGAGCCGGTCGCAGCGCAGGTCGACCGCCCACCGGAACGCCTGCTCGGCCTTTACCCAGCTTCCCCGCGTCATCAGATGGTCGCCCTCACTGAGAAGCTCGGTGGCAAGCCGAAGATCCCGCTCGTGCTTCCGATCGCGCCAACCTGCGAACATGCCCGTTCCTTCGCTCAGCCCCTGATGCAGCGATGATCGTACTGACGTGCGGATCTGATGCGAGCTGGAGAACAAGCAGGTACCGGGTGCGAGCCGGCCCGGCGGGCGGGAAGCCAGTACCCGAGGCGCGGGAATCGGTCAGTGGCTCGGCCCGACTTCGCCGCAGGTCGTTGACCTTCACCGTGGGGCAAGGCCCAGCATCAGGGGCACCGGGTCCACGGCGGGTCCGGGGCGAGGAGGAGGGAACGTGGCGGAGTTGCTGACCATCGGGGCGTTCGCGCGCCGGGCCGAGCTCACGCCCAAGGCGCTGCGGCTCTACGACGAGCTCGGCCTGCTGCGCCCGGCGCAGGTCGATCCGGCGTCCGGCTACCGGTACTACGAACCGGCCCAGTTGGAACAGGCCCGGCTCGTCTCGCGGCTGCGACTGCTCGGCATGCCGCTGGCCCGGATCACCGCGGTCTGCGTGCTGCCGCCCGCCGCGGCGGCGGCCGCCGTCACCGCCTACTGGGCGCAGGTCGAGCACGACACCGAGTCCCGGCGCCGGCTGGCCCTCTTCCTCGCGGACCACCTCAACGGGAAGGACCCCGCGAACATGACCACTGCATCGTTCACCCTGCGCTCTGCCGCCGCGTCGGACACCGGTCTGGTCCGCGAGACCAACCAGGACACTGCCTACGCCGGCCCCGGCCTGCTGGCCGTCGCCGACGGCTTCGGCCCGGACGGCGCGCGGGCCAGCGTCCTGGCCGTCGACGCGCTGAAGGCTCTGACGGACCGGCCGGCCGCCGACGTGCGCACCGCTCTCGCGGAGTCGGTGGCCGCCGTGAACCTTCGCATGGCGGAGCTGGGCGCCTCCGGCTCGACGCTCACCGCACTGCTGTGGACCGGCTCCGAGCTCACCCTCGTCCACGTCGGCGACTCCCGCGCCTACCTGTTGCGCGCTGGCGAGCTGTTCCGCATCACCACCGACCACTCCCTCGTCCGCACCCTGATCGACGAGGGCCGCCTCACGGAGGACGAGGCGGCGGCGCATCCGCAGCGTGCGCTGCTCACGCGTGCGCTGGACGGCCGGGAGGGCAGCGACGCCGATCTGTCGCTGCGCGAGAGCCGGGCGGGGGACCGCTACCTGCTCTGCTCCGATGGCCTCTCGGCCGTGCTGCCCGACCCGGACATCCGCGCGGCGCTGGTCGCCGCGGACGACCCGGACGTGGCGGTCCGCGATCTGGTCACCCTCGCCCGCCGCGCAGGGGGCCCGGACAACGTCGCCTGCGCCGTGGCTGACGTGGAGTAAGAGCTCCCGCAAATGGGTGTGCTCATCGGCGGTGGTTAGGTCGCTTGTCCCAGCGCTGGGTGGTCCAGGCTCGGCGGATGAGGCTGCGGACCGTGATGATCGTGTCGGCGAGGTCGAAGAAGGCGTTGACGACGGTTTTGCGGCGTTCGTAGCAGCGGGCGAGGCGGTGGAAGGCGTTCTGCCAGGCGCGAGTGCGCTCGACGTACCACCGCTGACTGGCCTGGATCGGTGCCTTCTCGCCCTTGTGCGCGATGCGGCCGTGCAGGTTGCGGGCGGCGAGTTCGGTGCGGGTCTTGTCCGAGTCGTAACCGGCATCCAGATGGACGGTGATGACGTCGGGCAGTGGTCCGAGGTCGTCCAGTAGGTCCAGGGTCGGGGCGAGCAGCGGGGAGTCGTGGCGGTTCGCTCCAGCCAGGACCCTACCGAGCGGGATTCCATAACCATCCGTCATGCCCGAGCGCTTCAGGCCCTGTTTGCCGCGGTCGACCGGTGAGCGCCCGGCGACCTCGCCACCGCCAGGGGCCTTGGTGATGGAGCCGTCGATGGCGATCTGGTCGAGTACGAGCCCGACGACCCGATCGTAGGACTCCAGCGCGACCCGCTTGAGCTGGACGAAGACGCCGAGCGCGATCCACTCGTCGCGGCGGTTGCGGATGGTGGTCGCGGAGCAGGTGGTGTCGGCGATTGCCTCGTAGGAGCAGCCGAACCGCAGTAGCTGCAGGAGCTTGTCGAACACGATCCGGTCGCTGATGCGCGGGCGGTGGCAGCCGAGCGGATGGCGCGGATCGACTGTCGGGCGATCGGGCAGCAGGGCCGCGAATTGGTCCCAGAGCGGCGGTCAGCCATTTAGGGGGCCCGGCCGCAGTAATGCGGCCGGGCTACCCGACACAGGCCCCCAGATGATCACAGAGCGTCGCAACTCCATGATCACCGGAACCTGTGCCCACTTTGCTGCCGGGGCTCCCCGCGCCGCCTACCTGCGCGAGCTCTAACCCAGTGTTACCGGTCACGGAAGTTGAGCCAGAACCGTAGTAGTGACGTCAGGTGTTCACGAGTTTGGGAGTCACTGCGATCCACCGGCGGTTGATGTTCGCGAGTTTCGACGTCACCGCGGTACTTGCCAGGCCAGCATCGGGAGTGCTCTGGGTGGAAGGCCCCGCTCATGCCACAGATGTCGAAGGTCGAGCTGTACGCCGCGATCCGCCAGGCCGTCGTCCACGACGCCAGCGCGCCCGTGTCTTCCACGGCCCCCGCGCGCCTATGAGTAGGGTGCCGCAGGGTCCGGAGGCGGCTTCAGGGGCTGTGGGCCCGGTCCGTGACGTCGGGACGGCTCTGGAGCCACAGGCGTTGGCCTACCCGGAAAACCCGTTCACGGCTCTGCGTCCGAACGATAAGATCTTCACCGAACGCACACTTGTGAGACGAAGTTTCGTAGAGAAGTAGGTCTATGCCCCACCCGCTCGTCATCGTCACCCTCCTCGTCCTCCTCATTAGGCTGGGTCTTTGGCTGAACAAGCACCGCAAGGCCACCGCGGGCCACGATGCGGCCACCGCGGGCCTGGTGCCGCGCGCCGAACTGGTCGAAGTGGGCAGCGAACCCGCCGACCCGGCGGCGCGGGCCGCGCTGGATGCGGCCAAGGCGGGGGACTGGCGACCTGCCGCCGCCTACCTCTCGGACGGCGACGGTGACTGGAGCACCCGCTACGCCCGGATGAACCCGTTCGGCGACCTCGCGGCCACCGACGACATCTGGCTCTGGCAGTGGCGCAAGGAGCGGCCGGACAGCCCCGAGGCCGCCCAGGTGCACACCGACGCCCTGGTCAAGCGGGCGTGGGAGATTCGCACCGGGAAGTACGCCTCCGAGGTGACCCGCGAGCAGGCTATGGGCTTTCACCAGGTGCTGCAGGAGGCAGTGGGGGTGTCGTACGAGGCGATCCGACTCGCCCCGGCCGGGGACCCGAACGCGTGGGTGGTGCAGCAGCCGATCGCGATGGGTCAGGGCTGGTCGCACGAGCGCTACCGCGCGCTGTGGGCGGAGATCGTGGCCCGCGAGCCCCACCACTTCGGCGCGCACACCGCCGCGCTGCAGTATTGGTGCGAGAAGTGGCTCGGCAGCAACGAGTTGATGCACGAGTTCGCGGACAAGGCGATCGCCGGAGCACCGGGGGGCAGCCTGCTGACGGTGCTGAAGTTGCGGGCGTACTGGGAGCAGGTCCTGCGCGACAAGTCCGCAGCCTCGCTCTACCGGTCCGCCGAATACACGGCCGCCCTGGACGAGGCCCTGGCCGACCTGGCGGCCGCCGACCCTGCCCACCCCGGCATCGTCCCGGCGCGCGGCTGGATCGCCCACGGCCTGATCGAGAACGGCCGCCCGGCGCAGGCCCTGGACCTTTTCCGCGGGATGGGCAGGGAGATCGCCGGCCCGTGGATCTACTACGGAAACCCGGCCGCCGTCTTCGACGCCGCCCGCACCAAGGCTGCCCGCGCGGCTGCCTGACACGGCCGCGCCGGCTGCTCGCGGGGCGGCCGACGCCTGCCGGACCCGCCGGGAGCGGTACCACCCAGCCACAAAGCCCGCCCTCGTTGGCCTGCGCCCCAGGACCGTTTCCGCACCCGCCCGGTGCTTGGAGACGGGCATGCCGGGTTCGGGAGGCGGCTCGGGGAAACCCACTGGTGGAAACACCAGCAGGGCGCCCCGAGTCGACCTCACCCACGGCGCGATGCCTTTTGAGACGATTGATGCCACATTCGACCGCATGCCGAGCCTTGTAGTCCTCGGCGTCGAACTTGGGCGGCCGGCCGCCGCGAGCGCCGAGTCTCTTGCGGTTGCGAGCCTGGTCGGCCTTGTCCGGGATGGTGCAGCGAATGCCACGTCGGCGCAGGTAGGCGCGGTTTCTGTGGGAGGCGTACGCCTTGTCGGCCCGCACGCGATCGGGGCGGACGCGTGGCCGGCCCGGTCCGATGCGGGGCACGCGAACCTTCTCCAGCACCGGTTCGAACTGCGGCGAGTCTCCACGCTGCCCGGCCGTCACCACGATCGACATGGGCTTCTGCCCCTGCTCGACGGCCAGGTGCAGCTTGGTGGTGAACCCACCGCGCGAACGTCCCAGCCCGTGATCACCAGGCTCGGCAAAGACACCACCCGGTGACTCCTTCTGCAGGTCACCCCGCTTCCGGGCCCCGGCCGCATGCTGATGGGCACGGCACACCGTGGAGTCGACGCTCAGGTCCCATGTGATCGCACCCTTCGCGTCAGCCAGGGACTGAAGCTGGGTGAGGACCCGGTGCCAGGTACCATCCCGTTGCAACCGGCGGAACAGGTCGTAGATCCGGCCCCACGGCCCGTACTCGACGGGTACGTCCCGCCACGGAACACCGGTCCGGACCCGGAACCGTATGCCGTCGATCAACTGCCGCCGAGACCAGACAGGCGGCCGACCTGCCTTCACGCCCTTCGGCAGCAACGGCTCCAGCGCCGCCCACTGCTTGTCCGTGAGATCTCCCCGCCCCATGAACGGTGATCATGCACCGCCTCAAGATCCACTTTTGACACACGGCCTAGGCGGCGCCGACCTTCACGAGCTGCTCCCAGCTGTGGCCTTCTTCGGCTTCGCGAGCAGCGATGGCCTCAGCGATTCGCTGCTGCGCGTACTCCTGGTCGACGCCCACGGCTCTTATCTCCCAGACGACGGCGTCCTGCCCCCCAGAACGCTCGCCCTGCCCTGCCGCGCCAGGCGCATACCCGCCACGCCGCAGCCGGCACTTGTGAACTTTCCGCGGCCGCACAGGACCCCGCGCGAACCGGCCCACGAGCACGCCGTGTACCGGCGGGCACACCGGCCGGACCCCCTGGCGGCCCGCGCCGCTGAGGAAGCCGGTCACCCTCGCGCGTGAGCCGCCGGACTCTCGGCTGGGGCTCGCGTCGGTTGCGGCGGGATGGTCGGAGGGTCCGCGGGTGCGGGGATGGCCTGCGGGGGCCAGGGCCGGTGGGCGAGGTCGTGGCGGAGGGCGTCGAGTCTGGCCAGGCAGGTGTCGATGGTGGCGATGGCGGCGCTGCTGTGTTCGCGGATGCGGCGTTCGATGGTGGCGAGCCGGTCTTCGATGTGCTGCCAGCGCTCCTCGGCGGTGGTGTCAGGTGCGTCGTTGGTCGCTGTCATGGCGCAGGCGGCCTGTGCGGTCGGTGAGGTCGTCGAGGCGGGCGGCGAGGTCCGGATGGGCAACCGGACACGCCGAGCGAGATCACACGATGGGTGGGGCACCCGAGCAGGTTTGGCCGACCCGGAGCGGGCGACGATCAGTGGCCGCCTCGCGCCTTTATGCCATCCAGCAGTACAACCGGTCCTCCCGGTCGCCGATCGTCCGTGCCAGCTCTGCCAAGCCGGTCAGGATCCAGGCTGCCGTCTCTGGGGCGAACACCTCGCCGTCTTCTGCCCGTTCCTGGACCCACTGCCAGCTGACCTCGGTAAGCCGGGGACCGTCAGCGGCGGCCAACGCGTCCTGAAGGGCAAGAGAAACCACGAGAACCAGAGGGCCTTCACCGTCGCCCGGGTCGGCAACAACGTCGGGCACATCAGCCTCGACGAGCTCCTCGAAGCTCCGACCGGTAAAGAGGCTCTCCCACTCGATCAGGGCCTCTTCAGCATCGAAGTTGCCGTACATCAGCGAGTCGAATACCCCGTCGGGGCCACCCTCCACGACGGCGGCTGCAGCGTCACGGTCCGGTGCCGCGAAGAACTTGATGATGATGCTCACCAGGGCATGGTGCCCGCTGAACCAGCTCAGGTCTAACTTCCCGCCCGCCTCCACTGAAGTGGGGAATCCGAGTGACCAGATCTGGCCACTAACCGAGCAAGGGGTGGGGAAGTTCAAGGATCCCCATCAAGGTCACCCAGCAGCTGGCAGTGCCCGGCGTCGTCGGCTCCGCCATCGGCCACATCACGACCACCCTGGTGCGAGCCCTCCGCGAACGACATCAAATGACACAGGCCCTGGCCGGCTGCGCCCGTCTCGCGGACCTGCTCGAGGCCGAGCCCGACCTCGAGGCGTTCTCCTACTACGCGCACCTGATGGCCTGGGAACTCGCGCAGCTGCCAGCGAAGAAGGCCATCACCCCGATGATCCTGCTGGACACCTTCGAGGACATCGGCGACCGCACCAACCGCGACCTGGAGCGCGTCATCCAGCGCATCGTGTGGCTGATGCCGGCAGCGTTCTTCATCATCACCGGACGCAGCCGCCTGCAGTGGGCAGACGAAGGCCTCCAGGGCCAGCTCGACTTCACCGGCCCCACGGCCTGGCCCGGACTTGCGGCACATATCCCCGGCGCCCGCAGCGTATCCACCGCCGCCGGCAGCGGCGGCAGCCGCCAGATCCTCATCGGCGACTTCTCACCGGAAGACTGCGAGCGCTACCTTGCACGCCGCCTCACCCGCGACAGCCAGCCACTCATCGACGCGAGCATCCGCGAGACCATCACGACCCGCAGCCACGGCCTGCCGCTCTACCTTGATCTCGCCGTCATGCGCTTCCTGGAGATCCGCCGCACCCGCACTCCGGAGCCAGCGGACTTCGACCACGACTTCCCTGCCCTGATCGCTCGCACCCTCAGCGACCTCACCCCCGACGAGCGGCACGTCCTACGCTCGGTCACCCTGCTGGACGCCTTCGACACCACCCTCGCGACCCGGGCCGCCGGCCTCACCCACGAAGCCGCAGCACTGCGCCTGACCGAACGACCGTTCATCCGCGAGAACCCCTTCGGCCTGTGGCCCTACCACCTGCACGGCCTGATCCGCTCCACCATCCGCAGCGCCGACGACCACACCGACGACCGCTGGAGTGAACAGGACTGGCAGCAGGCCGCCGCACGGGCCTTCGCCGCCCTCGGCGAACAGTGGACCACCAACACCACCCGCAGCCGCATGCTGCTCGTCGCCTGCCTGCGCCAAGGCCTCACCCTCGCCCGCGACCACCGCCTCGACCTCGACTGGCTCACCAAAGCTACCTGGGCCTACGTCAGCGACTGGCTCTGGGAGCCCATCGCCCCACCCACCCCGGCCACGCCCGCCAATGCCGCGGATCCGCAGTCGACCCGACCAGGAGCCGACGCCCTGCTGACCCCGGCGGACGCGCTCGTGGAGACCCTGAGCGCGCTCGCCCGCCGGCAGCACGAACACCGCTCCCGCACCGCCGACCGGCTCACCACGGTCGTCGACACCGGCCTGCTCCCTGCCGACCTGAACGAGCTCGCCGTCTACTACCTCGCCAAGGCCCAACGCGACCTCGGCCGCCACACCGCTTCCCGCCAGGGAATGCAGCTCGTCGCCGACGGCGGCGGACACCTCGCCCCAGCCGCCCGCCGAGGCCTCGCCCACCTCGCCCGCCTTGCCGGCGACTTCCCCGCCGCACTGCAGGTCGCAGAAACCCTCGGCTGGAAGGGCCGCCACCACCGCGTACTCGGCGACATCTGGTGGCCCCACGGCGACATGGACCGCGCCGCCGCCGCGTACGAAGCCGCCCGCACCGAAGCCGAACAGCACGCCGTCGCCGGCGAACGCGCCACCGCCCAGGCCCAACGCGCCTTCACCCTCGCCTTCACCGACCCCGACCTCGCCGACGACGAGATCGACCTCGCCGATCACCTGCTCACCGGCCTGGACCTGCGCGCCACCACCCTCACCACCCGCATCGCCGCCCTCCTCCGCGATGCCGGTACGGATGCCGACATCGACGACCGAGCCCAAGTCCTGCGCGCCGAAACCGCCGCCGCCGGTGTCACCGACGCCCAAGCCGCACTCGAGCTCGCCCTCTGCTTCCACCACGCCGTCCAGGGCAACCTCGGCCCGCTCACCGACGCGATCTCCGGCCTGCGCGCGCTCACCAGCACCGGCGACCCGATCGACGTCAGCCGCGCCTACTACGTCGACATCGCCCACTTCATGGCCGACCTCCCCCTGGACGACCCCTCCGCCGCCAGCTGGCTCGACGGCCCGGACGCCACGCGCGCCCGCTGGCGCACCCTGGTCACCAACCGGTGCACCCACCTGGGCACCGGCCAGTAGCGCTGGACCGCGGCAAATCGGTCCACCAGGAGACGACCGTGACCATGGCTGCCCGCCCTGCGGGTGCCCTTGGCCATAGGGTGCCAGCGAATCTTGCCCGACTGCCACCGGCCGTCGCGTCTCAGGCGATTTGGTCCCTGTCTCAGATGATCTGGTCCGATTCGCTCGTCGTCTCAGGTGACCTGGTTCGTTGGTGCTGCCATGATCACGGACATCAGTGAGTTGGAACGTAATGACCTGCTCCCACAACTGTGGGGAGTGCACATGAAGGCGGAGTTCCCTGCGCACCTTCGTGGTCGAGAAGTCGAGGGCGAAGACCTGGTGCTGCTGGATGCGGACGTCGCCGGCTGCGTCTCTTCGTGCTTGTCGAGCGTTCTCGACGAGAGGCGCCGCAGAACCCTTCTGAAGTGCATCGAGGTCCTTGAGAAGGTCCTACCCTCGATCAGCGACGAGGACGGGACCAGGTACTACGAGCGACTGCACGAGATGGCCCGGCTGGCAGCCGGACTTGGGGACATAGACGGTGGACAGCACGATGACGAGCCGACCGCGAGGGAAGCGCCGCCATCCGCTCCGCCGACCCGGGTTCAGGCACTGCGCCGTCGGACGGGTCAGCGCCTCCGGTAACTGCACGATTCGGGTCGTGCCCATCCCTTCCGGTCCGCTGGGCCGCAGCCCCAAGCCGTCCATCAGCACCTTTCGGCATTCGGGCTCGGAGGCGAGGTCTTCAGTGAGGAGTTCCCGATGGTCGCCTTCAACGTTCCGGCCAACGCCGACTTTTCCGGGATCAAGAAGCCCCTGAACCGCGGCAAGGAGGAAGGGCGGTGGCACTTCGAGGTCGCGTGCGGCAACGACGCGTGGTGGAGCGCCTGACCGCCCGCCACCGAACGGCGAGGACCTTCAGCCCCGAACGGCTCGGGCCTCAACACCAACCGCGCGCAGTCTCCGAGCAAGCTGCTCGATCTCGGGCAACGTCGCCGCGTGCTGACCTGACTGCACAGCCTGGAGCATCTTCCTGGCCTCATTCAACTCGACGTTCAACGTCGCCCGGATCACCTTCATGATCACAGCAGTTCGGGCACCTTGCTGAGGGAGTTCAAGGCGCGCGGGGCCGCGCTCGCCGAGCAATCGCTCACGCAGATCGGCCGGCATGTCTCCACTCCCGCATATCGCTGACGGCCCGCAAACGGCACAGTCGGCCTCGATGCTCCATTCCAGGCGGCCGAAAGTCAGAGCTTGCCCGCCCGAGCATGGCGCCTCGCCTCTGCAAACAGGGCATGCCGCAGCGAAACTGACGTACTCGCCGACGTTGGCGAAGCGCTCCCGCTCAGTCACCCCTATGAGATCCATCCGTGCATCGTCTCACCAGCCTCCCTTGGTGAGGCAGGTCAAGGTTCGAGAGTCCAGTGATCAAGATCGTTTGGCAAACGGTCGAGATCATCTGTCACGGGACAGCCGGGGTAAGACCGCGTCGCTGCCCGGCCCGCGCGTGCGCACCGCGCCCGTCAGGCTGGCTCCATGGACGCTTGGTTTCCGGCACGCAGTCAAGCGCCGTGTGGGAAACGGCAGTCAGGAGGCTGAATTTCGTGCTGCGGTGGTCGTTCCGTGTGATTGCGGCAGCGAGGACCGTCGGGATTCCGTCGGCGCGGCATCGGTCAGGAGCCTGGGGCCAGGAGCGCTGGATCTAGTTGCAGCGGTCGATGGCGGCGTGTCGGCACCTACGGCGCGGGGCTCAGTGCGATGGCCGAGATCTCGGCGGCGGTGCCTGCTTGCTCTCCTGGCTGTCTGATCGGGTGCGAGCGAAGGCGGATAGCATGCATGACGGTTGATCAACCGAGAGAGGCGGTTTGCGCGTGAAGTACCTGTCGTGGGCGGAGTTGGCCGCTTACCGGGCGAGGGTGAGGGGCTGCCTGCTCGGCGGGGCGATTGGGGACGCGCTGGGCAATCCGATCGAGATGAAGTCCATGGTCACCGTCGAGGCCCAGTACGGGGAGGTCGGTATCACCGGGCTGGTCCCGGACCGCAACGGTATGGTCGGAACGATCACCGACGACACCCAGATGACCCTCTTCACAGCCGAGGGCTGGCTGCGCGGCTACACCCGCATCATGACGGACGGCGGCGGCACGGAGACCG
>NZ_BAAATR010000073.1:0-16763 GCF_039533515.1 Kitasatospora cystarginea
CGCCGCAGACTCACCCCGCGACAACGCCTCCAGACCCGCACAGAGCTCGTCCTGCCCCGAACCCACCAGCACAGCCCGGTGCTCGAACACCGAACGCGTGGTCGCCAGCGAGAAACCCACGTCGACCGGGGAGAGCTCCGGCTCGGCGGCCACCCGGGTCAGCAGACGTCCGGCCTGCTCGCGCAGCGCCTCCGCCGTCCGGCCGGACAGCGTCCAGGGCAACACCACGGGAGACCCGGTCGGCTCCTCGGCCGCCGCCGTCTCGGTGGCGGGAGCCTGCTCCAGGATCGCGTGCGCGTTGGTACCGCTGAAGCCGAACGAGGACACACCGGCCCGGCGCGGCTCGCCGGTCTCCGGCCAGGGCTGCTCCTCGGCGAGCACCCGTACCGAGTCCTCGGCCCAGTCGACGTGCGGGGACGGCTCACCGGCGTGCAGGGTCCGCGGCAGCACTCCGTGCTGCATGGCCAGCACCATCTTGATCACACCGGCGACACCGGCGGCCGCCTGGGTGTGGGCGAGGTTCGACTTGACCGAGCCGAGCCAGAGCGGACTGCCCTC
Source organism: Kitasatospora cystarginea (assembly GCF_039533515.1). Taxonomy (NCBI): domain Bacteria; kingdom Bacillati; phylum Actinomycetota; class Actinomycetes; order Kitasatosporales; family Streptomycetaceae; genus Kitasatospora; species Kitasatospora cystarginea. Next base: position 559 of record NZ_BAAATR010000073.1, read on the forward strand.
GGGGCGGTCCTGGCCGTAGGTGGCGATCAGGGCCTGGGCCTCGATCGGGTCGCCGAGGACCGTGCCGGTGCCGTGCGCCTCGACCGCCTCTACCTGACGGGCCGTCAGTTGTGCGTTCTCCAGCGCCTGGCGGATCACCCGCTGCTGGGAGGGGCCGTTCGGCGCGGTCAGACCGTTGGACGCGCCGTCCTGGTTCACCGCCGTACCGCGCACCACGGCCAGTACCGGGTGCCCGTTGCGGCGGGCGTCCGACAGCCGCTCCAGCAGCAGCATGCCGACACCCTCGCCCCAGCCGGTGCCGTCCGCGTCGGCCGAGAACGCCTTGCAGCGCCCGTCGGCGGCCAGTCCGCGCTGGCGGCTGAAGTCGACGAACGCCTCGGGGGTGGACATCACGGTGACACCGCCGGCCAGGGCCAGCGTGGACTCACCGGAACGCAGCGACTGCACGGCGAGGTGCAGTGCGACCAGGGAGGAGGAGCAGGCCGTGTCGATGGTGACGGCCGGTCCTTCCAGGGCCAGGGCGTAGGCCACCCGGCCGGAGGCGATGCTGGCGGAGCTGCCGGTGCCCAGGAACGCCTCGACGCCCTCGGGGACGGAGTGCAGCCGGGCGGCGTAGTTGTGGTAGATGACGCCGGCGAAGACACCGGTGCGGCTGCCGCGCAGCGTGGCCGGGTCGATGCCCGCCCGCTCGAACGCCTCCCAGGAGGTCTCCAGGAGCAGCCGCTGCTGCGGGTCCATGCCCAGCGCCTCGCGCGGCGAGACACCGAAGAACGCCGGGTCGAACTCGGTTGCCCGGTGCAGGAATCCGCCCTCGTTGACGTACGAGGTGCCCGGGTGCTCGGGGTCCGGGTGGTAGATGGAGTCGAGGTCCCAACCGCGGTTGACGGGGAATCCGTCGACGGCGTCGCGGCCCTCGCTGACCAGCCGCCAGAGCTCTTCCGGGGAAGTGACGTCGCCGGGGAACCGGCAGCTCATTCCGACAATCGCGATCGGCTCGTGGTCCGCCGCCTCCACCTCCTGGAGACGCTGGCGGGTTTGGGCCAGATCGGCCGTGACCCACTTGAGGTAGTCACGAAGCGTTTCTTCATTCGCCATTAAATGCCCACCTCTTCAACGCATCCAGTCGGCTCACGTCGTTTCGACGGATTTCACCGACAGGAACTCGCAGCTCTCTCGGCAACGGCCGACGACATGCAGGAAAGCCCCTGGGCGAAGTTGTCGGCAACTTCGGGCACCAGGAGCTTCGCCGGGATCGCCTATTGCAATTCGCGATCCGAGATTATGGTTCGGCCGGATCTGGCCTCAACCCCTATCCGGCCCCTAGGGGCCACCGCTTCGGCAATAGCCGGAATATGGGCCGACCCGGAAAAGCGGGGACGGGTACGGACCGACGTACCCGGCCGCGAGGGCTGGGAACCCGGGGCGCCGCTGCCAACGCGGCCGGCCCCGGCCCGGACACCGATGGCGTCCGGGTCGGGGCCGCATCCGCGGTCAGCGGTCAGCGGCTCGCGCCGAGCGGTCAGCCGTCTGCCTGCGACCGGCCGAGCTGCTCGTGGATGAAGGCGAACAGTTCCTCGTCCGAGGCGCCCTTGAGCTGCTCGGTGTCGACGGCCGGAGCCGCCGGCTCGGTGGCGGCCCCGGCGGACAGCCGGCCGAGCAGCGCCTGGAGCCTGGCCGCCAGCGCGGTTCGGGCCTCTCCGTCGGGTGCCGGGGCCGCGTCGAACGCGGCCTCCAGGCGGTCGAGTTCGGCCAGCAGCGGCTCCGCGGGGGCGGCCGGTGCGGTCTCGGCGAGCAGCAGCTCGGCTAGCGCGGCAGGGGTCGGGTGGTCGAAGACCAGGGTCGCGGAGAAACGCAGTCCGGTGGCCGCGTTCATCCGGTTCCGCAGTTCGACGCCGGTGAGGGAGTCGAACCCCAGCTCCTTGAAGGCCCGTTCGGGCTCGACGGCCTCCGGTCCCGGGTGTCCGAGCACGGCCGCGACCTGGGTGCAGACCAGCTCCAGCAGGAGCTTGCGGCGCTCCTCCTCCCCCAGCCCCGCCAGCCGCTGCTCCAGGCTCGGCCCCTCGGCCGCGCCGGCGGCCGCCGCCCGTACGGCGCGGCGCACCGGCGTGCGCACCAGGCCACGGAGTAGCGGCGGCACGGCGGCGGGGTCGGCGTGGTTGCGCAGTCCGGCGACGTCCAGGCCCATCGGGGCCAGGGCGGGCCGGCCGACGGTGGCGGCGGTGTCGAGCAGGGCCAGGCCCTGGGCGGAGGCGAGCGGGGTGATACCGCCCCGGGCCATCCGCTGCAGGTCGGCCTCCGACAGGGTGCCGGTCATGCCGCTGCTCTCCGCCCACAGGCCCCAGGCCAGCGAGAGGCCGGGCAGGCCGGACGCGCTGCGCTGCCTGGCGAGGGCGTCGAGGAAGGCGTTGGCGGCTGCGTAGTTGCCCTGTCCGGCGCCGCCGAAGGTGCCGGCGACGGAGGAGAACAGGACGAACGCCGCGAGGTCGGCGGAGGCGGTGAGCTCGTGCAGGTTGAGCGCGGCGTCCACCTTGGGCCGCAGCACGGTGTCCACCCGATCGGGGGTGAGGGAGGCCACCACACCGTCGTCGATGACTCCGGCGGTGTGCACCACTGCGGTGAGCGGGTGGGCGAGCTCCGCGAGCAGGGCGGCCAGGGCGTCGCGGTCGGCGGCGTCGCAGGCCGCGACGGTGACCTCGGCTCCCAGCTGCTCCAGTTCGGCGGCGAGTTCGGGCGCGCCGGGGGCCCGGAGGCCGCGCCGGCTGGTGAGCAGCAGCCGGCGGGCGCCGTGTTCGGTGACCAGGTGACGTGCCACCAGGGCGCCGAGGGTGCCGGTGGCGCCGGTGACCAGGACGGTGCCCTGCGGGTCGAGCGGGGCGGGCACGGTGATGACCACCTTGCCGATGTGCTTGGCCTGGCTGACGTGGCGGAACGCCTCGGGAGCCCGGCGGATGTCCCATGCGGTGACCGGGAGGTGCCGCAGGGCCCCCTGCTCGAACAGGGCGATCACGGCGGTGAGCATCTCGTTGATGCGGTCCGGACCGGCCTCGATCAGGTCGAAGGCCCGGTAGCGGACACCGGGGTGCTCGGCCGCGACATGCTCGGGGTCTCGGATGTCGGTCTTGCCCATCTCGACGAAGCGTCCGCCGCCCGGCAGCAGGCGCAGCGAGGCGTCGACGAACTCGCGGGCGAGCGAGTCGAGGACGACGTCCACGCCCCGGCCCCCGGTGGCGGCCAGGAAGCTCTGCTCGAAGGCCAGGTCGCGGGAGGAGGCGATGTGCCGGTCGTCCAGCCCGAGGTCGCGCAGGGTGCCCCACTTGCCCGGGCTGGCCGTGCCGTACACCTCGGCACCGAGGTGGCGGGCGAGCTGGACAGCGGCCATGCCGACGCCGCCTGCGGCGGCGTGCACCAGGATCGACTCGCCGGCCCGCAGGTCGGCGAGGTCGATCAGGGCGTAGTACGCGGTGAGGAACACCACGGGGACGGACGCGGCCTCGGGATACGTCCACTCCTCGGGCATCTTGGCGACCATGCGCCGGTCGGTGACGGTGACCGGCGCGAAGCCGCCGGAGAGCATGCCGAACACCCGGTCGCCGACGGCGAGATCGGTGACTCCGGGGCCGACCTCCAGGACCACGCCCGCGCCTTCGAGGCCGAGCAGTCCGGCATTGCCCGGGTACATGCCCAGGGCGTTGAGCACGTCGCGGAAGTTGAGTCCGGTGGCGCGGACGCCGATCCGGATGTATCCGGGGTCGAGCGGTGCCGCGGCGGCCGGGAACTCGATCAGCCGGAGGTTCTCCAGGGTGCCCTTGACGGGGATGCCGAGCCGCCAGGCGACGGCGTCCTCGGGCGGGGTGAGGGCCGCGTCGACGGGGATCCTTGCCAGGCGGGCGGCGTGGCAGGTGCCCTGGCGGATCGCCAGTTCCGTCTCGGTGGCGGCCAGCGCCCCGGGGACGGCGGCGATCGAGGACTCGGCGGTGTCCAGGTCGAGCAGGACGAAGCGGTCCGGGTTCTCCGACTGGGCGGACCTGATCAGGCCCCACACCGCGGCCTGCGACAGGTCGGCGAGCTCCTCGCCGGCGGCCGTCGCGACGGCTCCCCGGGTGACCAGGACCAGGCGGGCCTCGCCGAACGAGCCGTCGGCCAGCCAGGCCTGGGCGAGCGCGAGGGACCGGTGGGTGGCGGCGCGTACGGCGTCGGCGGTCGGTGCGGCGGTGGTCCGCTCCGCCGGGACGAAGGGGACGAGCACCGTGTCCGGCGCGGGCGCACCCGCCTTGACGGCCGCGGCCAGCGCGGCGAGGTCGGCGTACTCCTCGGTCTCGATGCCGGCCTTGCGCAGGTCGGCGGAGAGCTCGGTGCCCTGGACGACGGCCCAGCGGCCGGCCGTGCCCGCCGTCGCCGGGAGCGCGGTCCACTCGACCTCGAACAGCGAGTCGTGGTGGGCGGCGCGGGCTCCGCGCAGTTGCTCGGTGGCGACCGGGCGCAGGACCAGGGACTCCACGGTGGCCACCGGCGCGCCGGTGCCGTCGGCGAGCGCGAGGGCGACCGAGTCGGTCCCCTGCGGGGTGATCCGGACCCGGAGGGTGGTCGCCCCGGCGGCGTGCAGGGTGACGCCGCTCCAGGCGAACGGCAGTCGTCCCTGCTCGGCGCCGGTCTGCTGGAGGAAGGTGCCGTGCAGCGCAGCGTCCAGCAGTGCGGGGTGGACTCCGAACAGGCTGCCGTCCGACTCGGCGTGCTGCGGCAGGGTGACCTCGGCGAAGATCTCCTCGCCGCGCTGCCAGGCGGCGCTCAAGCCCTGGAAGGTGGGACCGTAGGCGAATCCGCCGCCGGCCAGGCGCTCGTACAGTCCGGTGACCTCGACGGCCGTGGCGTCGGCGGGCGGCCAGACGGTGAGGTCGGCCGGCTCCTGGTCCTGGACGCCGTCGGCGAGCGCGCCGCTGGCGTGCCGGGTCCACGGCTCGTCGGGGTCGGAGTCCTCGGCGCGGGAGTACAGGCTGAACGGCCGGGTGCCGCTCTCGTCCGCCGGGTTGACCCAGAGCTGGAACTGGCGCGCGCCGGTCTCCGGCAGGACGAGCGGTGCCTCCAGGGTGAGTTCGGCCAGCCGGTCGCAGCCGACCTGGTCGCCGGCCCGGACCGCGAGCTCGACGAAGGCGGTGCCCGGGAGGAGCACGGTGCCCGAGACGGCGTGGTCGGCCAGCCAGGGGTGGGTGTCCAGGGAGAGCCGGCCGGTGAACAGGTAGCCGTCCGACTCGGCCAGCGGGGCGGCGGCGCCGAGCAGCGGGTGCTCGGGGGCGACCAGACCGGCGGAGGCGACGTCGACGGCCCACAGCGCAGGTGCCTCCAACCAGTACCGCTCGCGCTGGAAGGCGTAGGTCGGCAGATCGACGCGCTGCGCGCCGGTGCCCGCGAACACGGCCTGCCAGTCCGGCTCCACGCCGCGGACGTGCAGCTGGGCCAGCGCGGTGGTGAAGCTCTGCGCCTCGGCACGGTCGCGGCGCAGGACGGGAGTGAACACCGCGTCCTCGCTCACGCACTCCTGGCCCATCGCGGAGAGGGTCCCGTCCGGGCCCAACTCCAGGAAGGTGCGGACGCCTTCGCGCTCCAGGGCCTGGACGGCGTCGCGGAAGCGGACGGCCTCGCGGACGTGGCGCACCCAGTACTCGGCGCTGTGCAGCTCGTCCGTGATCGAGCCGGTCAGGGTGGAGACGATCGGGATGCGCGGTTCGGCGAAGGTCAGGCCCTCGACGACCTCACGGAACTCGGCGAGCATCGGCTCCATCAGCGGCGAGTGGAACGCGTGGCTGACGGTGAGCCGCTTGGTCTTCCGTCCCTGGGCCGCCAGCTGCTCCGCGACCTCTAGAGCGGATGCCTCGGCACCGGAGATCACTACTGAGGTCGGCCCGTTGACGGCGGCGATCCCCAGGTCGTCGGTGAGCAGCGGCAGGACGTCGGCTTCGGCGGCCTGGACCGCCACCATGGCACCGCCGGTTGGCAGTTGCTGCATCAGACGGCCACGAGCGGCCACCAGCTTGGCGGCATCCGCCAGCGAGAGCACCCCGGCGACGTGCGCCGCGGCGATCTCACCGATCGAGTGCCCGGCCAGGAAGTCCGGCCGGACGCCCCACGACTCCACCAGGCGGAACAGCGCCACCTCGACCGCGAACAGCGCCGGCTGGGTGTAACCGGTCTGGTCCAACTCCTCGCCGCCGAACACCACTTCGCGCAGCGGACGCTCCAGGTACCCGTCCAGCTCCGCACAGACCGCGTCGAAGACATCGGCGAAAGCCGGGTAGGTGTCGTACAACTCGGCGCCCATACCAGCGCGCTGGCTGCCCTGCCCGGCGAACAGGAACGCCGCACGGCCGGTGCCGACCGCTGCCAGGCCCTCCACCAGGTTGCCCGCCGACGCTCCGCGGGCCAGGGCCTCCAGGCCGCGCAGCAGCTCGGCCGGGTCGCTGCCGACCACGGCGGCGCGCTGTTCGAGGCGGGCGCGGGTGGTGGCCAGGGACCAGCCGATGTCGGCCAGGTCGATCCGGCTGTCGGCCAGCTGCTGGTGCAGCCTGGCCGCCTGGGCGTTCAGGGCCTCGCGGGTCTTCGCGGACAGCACCCACGCCACGGTGCCGGGGCGGGTCTCGGGCCGGCTGCTCTGCCCGGTGTCCTGTGCGGGAGCCTGCTCGATGATCGCGTGAGCGTTGGTGCCGCTGACGCCGAACGAGGAGACACCGGCCCGGCGCGGCTGGCCGGTCTCCGGCCACGGCTTCGCCTCGGTCAGCAGCGAGACCGCGCCCGCCGACCAGTCCACGTGCGGGGACGGCTCGCTGACGTGCAGGGTCTGCGGCAGCTCACCGTGCCGCATCGCCATCACCATCTTGATCACACCGGCCGCACCGGCGGCGGCCTGGGTGTGGCCGAGGTTGGACTTGATCGAACCCAGCCAGAGCGGCCGGTCCTCGGCGTGCTCCTGGCCGTAGGTGGCCAGCAGCGCCTGCGCCTCGATCGGGTCGCCCAGGGTGGTGCCCGTACCGTGCGCCTCCACCGCGTCCACCTGGTCGGCGGACAGTCCGGCGTTGGCCAGGGCCTGGCGGATCACCCGCTGCTGCGAGGGACCGTTCGGCGCGGTCAGGCCGTTGGAGGCGCCGTCCTGGTTCACCGCCGTACCGCGTACGACGGCCAGTACCGGGTGCCCGTTGCGGCGGGCGTCCGACAGCCGCTCGACCAGCAGCATGCCCACTCCCTCGGCCCAGCTGGTCCCGTCCGCGTCGGCGGAGAACGACTTGCAGCGGCCGTCCGCGGCGAGCCCGCGCTGCCGACTGAAGTCCACGAAGGTGTCCGGCGTGGACATCACCGTGACACCGCCGGCCAGCGCCAGCGTGCACTCGCCCGAGCGCAGCGCCTGGCTGGCCAGGTGCAGGGCGACCAGCGAGGAGGAGCAGGCGGTGTCGACGGTGACCGCCGGACCCTCCAGGCCGAAGGTGTAGGAAACCCGGCCCGAGGCGACACTGCCGGAGCTTCCGGTGCCGAGGTAGCCCTCGACGCCCTCGGGGATCGCGGGCAGCCGGGAGACGTAGTCGTGGTACATCACGCCGGCGAACACGCCGGTACGGCTGCCGCGCAGGCTGGTCGGATCGATGCCGGCCCGCTCGAACGCCTCCCAGGACGCCTCCAGCAGAAGCCGCTGCTGCGGGTCCATGGCGAGGGCCTCGCGCGGGTTGATGCCGAAGAAGGTGGGATCGAAGGCGCTGGCGTCGTGCAGGAAGCCGCCCTGTTGGGCGTAGGAGGTGCCCTGGCGCTCGGGATCGGCGTCGTAGAGCGCGTCCAGGTCCCAGCCGCGGTCGGCGGGGAAGTCGGAGATGCCGTCGCCGCCCTCGGACACCAGCCGCCACAGGTCCTCCGGCGAGGTCACCCCACCGGGGTAGCGGCAGGCCATACCGATGATGGCGATCGGGTCGTCGTCCCCGGCGGCCGTCGTGGCGGCCGCAGCGGCCACCGCCTCGACCGAGCCGAGCAGTTCGCCGCCCAGCTGCTCGGCCAGGGCGGCCGGGGTCGGGTAGTCGAAGACCAGCGTCGCGGGCAGCCGCAGTCCGGTCGCGGCGTTCAGGCGGTTGCGCAGTTCGACGGCGGTCAGCGAGTCGAAGCCCAGCTCCTTGAAGGCGAGTTGGGGCTCGATCGCGTCCGCTCCGGCGTGGCCGAGCACTCCGGCGACGTGTGCCGCGACCAGGGCGAGCAGCGCCTTCGCCCGCTCGGCGGCCGGGATGGTGGCCAGCTGCTGGGCGAACCCGCCCTCCCCTGCGTCGGCCGCCTGCGCGGTGCGCCGGGCGGGGGTGCGGACCAGTCCGCGCAGCAGGGCGGGCAGCGCCGGGGAGGCGGCCTGGCCGCGCAGCGCGGCGAGGTCGAGCCGCATCGGGACGTACGCCGCGCCGCCGAGGGCGGTCGCGGTGTCCAGTAGCGACAGGCCCTCGCGGGAGGACAGTGCGGCGACACCGGCCCGGTTGATGCGGTCGAGGTCGGCGGAGTCCAGGGTGCCGGTCATGCCGCTGCGTTCGGCCCACAGGCCCCAGGCCAGCGCGGTGGCGGGCAGGCCGGCGGCCCGGCGGTGGTGGGCGAGCGCGTCCAGGAAGGCGTTGGCGGCGGCGTAGTTGGCCTGGCCGGGTCCGCCGAGGGTGCCGGCGGCGGCCGAGAACAGCACGAAGGCGGAGAGGTTCTGATCCTTCGTCAGTTCGTGCAGGTGCCAGGCCGCGTCCGCCTTCGGGCGCAGCACGGTGTCGACCCGCTCGGGGGTGAGCGAGGAGACGATGCCGTCGTCCAGGACGCCTGCGGTGTGCACCACCGCGGTCGGGCGGTGCTCGGCGAGCAGCGCGGCGAGGGCCGCGCGGTCGGCGACGTCGCAGGAGGCCAGGGTCACCTCGGCCCCGGACTCGGCGAGTTCGGCGAGGAGTTCGGGGGCTCCGGCAGCCTCGACGCCCCGGCGGGAGACCAGCAGCAGCCGCCGGACACCGTGTGCGGTGACCAGGTGGCGGGCGACCAGCGCGCCGAGGGTGCCGGTGGCGCCGGTGACCAGGACGGTGCCCTCCGGTGCGAACGCCGGGGTCTCGCCGTCAGCTGCGGTCACCCGGGCGAGCCGGGGTACGTGGACGGCTCCGCCGCGGAGTGCGAGCTGCGGCTCACCGGCCGCGACGGCGGCCGCGAGGGCCTGCCGGGATCGCTCGTCTGCGTCGAGGTCAACCAGGACCAGGCGGTCCGGGTGCTCGGACTGCGCGGAGCGGACCAGTCCCCAGACGGCGGCGGCGCCGAGGTCGGTGACGTCCTCGCCGGGTGCGACGGCCATCGCGCCACAGGTGGCCAGCACCAGGCGGGCGTCGGCGAAACGCTCGTCGGCCAGCCACTCCTGCACCAGGACGAGTGCCCGCCGCACCGCCGCGTGCACGGCCTCGGCGCCCTCGCCGGGCTCGGTGGGGACCACGGTCAGCACCGTCTCGGGGCGCAGCGCGGGGTCGGTGTGCGCGGGCAGGCCGAGGCCGAGCGTGTCCTCGCCGAGCAGCGCCCAGCGGTCGAAGGAGGCGTCCGGGCCGGCCAGCGGGGCGGGCTGCCACTCCACGGTGAACAGCGACTCGTGGTGCACCGCACGCGCGGCGTGCACCTGGGCCGCCGAAACCGGGCGCAGCAGCAGCTTCTCCACGGTGGCGACGGGCGCTCCGGTGGCGTCCGCGACGGTGACGGTGACGGCGTCCTCACCGGCCGGGGCGAGCCGGACCCGCAAGGTGTCGGCGCCCGAGGCGTGCAGGGTGACGCCGCTCCAGGCGAACGGGAGCCGCCCGGACTCGCTGGGGCGCAGCAGGGTGCCCATGCCGACGCCGTGCAGGGCCGCGTCGAGCAGCGCGGGGTGCAGGCCGAACAGGCGGGCGTCGGCCTTGGCCTGCTCGGGCAGCCGCACGTCGGCGAAGATCTCGTCGCCGGACTGCCAGGCGGCGCGCAGTCCCTGGAAGACCGGGCCGTACCCGAATCCGGCCTCGGCCAGGTAGTCGTACAGGCCCTCGGTCTCGACCGGGACGGCGCCGGCCGGCGGCCAGCTGTCCTGGCCGAGCGGCTCGCCGCTACGGCCGGCGGTGGCGAGGACACCGGTGGCGTGCCTGGTCCAGGCGTGCTCGGCGGTCCGGACGGCACCGTCCTCGGGCTCCGGACGGGAGTGCAGGGTGAAGCTGCGGCTGCCGGTGGCGTCCGCCTCACCGACGGCGAGCTGGAGCTGGACGGCACCGCGCTCGGGCAGCACCAGCGGGGCTTCCAGGGTCAGTTCGGCAAGCCGGTGGCAGCCGACGTGGTCGCCGGCCCGGATGGCGAGTTCGACGAAGGCGGTGCCGGGCAGCAGGACCGTGCCCATGACGGCGTGGTCGGCGAGCCAGGGGTGGGTCTGCAGCGAGAGCAGTCCGGTGAACAGCACGCCGTCGGCATCGGCGAGCGCGACGGCCGCGCCGAGCAGCGGGTGGTCGGCGGCTCCGAGACCGGCGGAGGTGATGTCGCCGAGCCAGCCGGCCGGCGGCTCGGGCCAGTGGCGGCGGCGCTGGAACGCGTAGGTGGGCAGCGCGACCCGGCTGCCGCCCCAGTCGGCCGACACTGCCTGCCAGTCGGGCGCGGCGCCGTGGACGTGCACCCGGGCGAGCGCGGTCAGCAGCGACTGCCGCTCGGGGCGGCCGGCCCGCAGCGCGGGCACCAGGGCGACGCCGTCCCGGTCCTCGGCGAGGCAGTGCTGGGCCATCCCGGTGAGGACGCCGTCGGGGCCGAGTTCCAGGTAGGTGGTGACGCCGCTGTCGTCGAGCCTGCGGACCGCGTCGAGGAAGCGGACCGCCTCGCGAACGTGGCGGACCCAGTAGTCGGGCGAGCCGAGTTCCTCGGCGGACAGCGAGGCACCGGTGACGGTGGAGACGATCGGCAGGCGCGCGGGCCGGTACTCCAGGCCCTCGGCGACCTTGCGGAAGGCGTCCAGCATGCCGTCCATCAGCGGCGAGTGGAAGGCGTGGCTGACGGTGAGCCGCTTGGTCTTCCGGCCGAGCTCCTCGAAGTGGCCGGCAACCGCAAGGACTTCGCCCTCGGCGCCGGAGACCACCAGGGCGGTGGGCCCGTTGACGGCGGCGATGCCCACCTCGGCGGTGAGCAGCGGCAGCACCTCGTCCTCGGCGGCCTCGATCGCCACCATCGCGCCGCCGGCGGGCAGTTGCTGCATCAGGCGGCCGCGCGCGGCGACCAGCGCGGCGGCGTCGGCGAGCGACCACACGCCCGCGACATGGGCGGCGGCGAGCTCGCCGATCGAGTGGCCGGCCAGGAAGTCGGGGGTCAGGCCCCAGGACTCGACCAGGCGGAACAGTGCCACCTCGACGGCGAACAGCGCGGGCTGGGTGTAGCCGGTCTGGTCGAGCTCCTCGCCGCCGAAGACCACCTCGCGCAGCGGGCGCTCCAGGTGCGCGTCGAACGCGGCGCACACCTCGTCGAACGCGGCGGCGAACGCCGGGAACTCGCGGTACAGCTCCTGGCCCATCCCGGCGCGCTGGCTGCCCTGGCCGGTGAACAGGAAGGCGGTGCGGCCGTCGGCGGCGGCGACGCCCTGGACCAGGTTGGGGGCGTCCTCGCCGGCGGCGAGGGCGTCCAGTCCGGCCAGCAGCTCGGCGCGGTCGGTGGCCAGGACGGCGGCCCGGTGGTCGAGGGCGGCCCGGGTGGTGGCCAGCGAGTGGGCCAGATCGGCCTGGGCGAGGTCGGGCACGGTGTCCAGGTGGGCGCGCAGCCGGGCGGCCTGGGCGCGCAGGGCCACAGCGGTCCGGGCGGAGACCAGGTGCGGCAGCAGCCCGGCGGCGGGCTGCCGTTCCTCGGACTCGACGGCCTGCTCGGGAGCCTGCTCGATGATGGTGTGGGCGTTGGTGCCGCTGACGCCGAAGGAGGAGATGCCGGCGCGGCGCGGCTCACCGGTCTCCGGCCACGGCCGGGCCTGCTCCAGCAGCGCGACGCCGCCGGAGGACCAGTCCACGTGCGGCGAGCGCTCGTCCACGTGCAGGGTCTTCGGCAGGGTGCCGTGCCGCATCGCCATGACCATCTTGATCACGCCCGCGACACCGGCGGCGGCCTGGGTGTGACCGAGGTTGGACTTCACCGAGCCCAACCACAGCGGCTGGTCCTGGGGGCGCTCGAGACCGTAGGTGGCGAGCAGGGCCTGCGCCTCGATCGGGTCGCCGAGGACCGTGCCGGTGCCGTGCGCCTCGACCACGTCGACCTGGGCCGGGGTCAGCCCGGCGGAGGCCAGCGCCTGGCGGATGACGCGCTGCTGGGAGGGACCGTTGGGGGCGGTGAGGCCGTTGGACGCGCCGTCCTGGTTGACGGCCGAGCCCCGGATCACGGCCAGGACCGGGTGCCCGTTGCGCTGGGCGTCGGAGAGCCGCTCCAGCAGCAGCATGCCGACGCCCTCGCCCCAGCCGGTGCCGTCGGCCGCGGCGGCGAAGGACTTGCAGCGGCCGTCGGCGGCGAGCCCGCGCTGGCGGCTGAACTGGATGAACGCGCGCGGGCTGGACATCACCGTGACACCGCCGGCCAGCGCCAGCGAGCACTCCCGCTGGCGCAGGGCCTGCACGGCGAGGTGCAGCGCGACCAGCGAGGAGGAGCAGGCGGTGTCGACGGTGACCGCCGGGCCCTCCAGGCCGAAGGTGTAGGACACCCGGCCGGAGAGCACGGCCGCCGAGTTGCCGGTGAGGGTGTAGCCCTCCACGCCCTCGGGGACGTCGTACAGCAGATCGCCGTAGTCCTGGCCGTTGGTGCCGGCGAAGACGCCGGTCCGGCTGCCCTTGAGCGAGGTCGGGTCGATCCCGGCCCGCTCCAGCACCTCCCAGGATGCCTCCAGCAGCAGGCGCTGCTGCGGGTCCATGCCGAGCGTCTCGCGCGGCGAGATGCCGAAGAACGCGGCATCGAACTCCGGTGCGCCGTAGAGGAATCCGCCCTGACGGGTGTAGCTGGTGCCCTGCTTCTCCGGGTCCTCGTCGAAGAGCGACTCGACGTCCCAGCCGCGGTCGGTCGGGAAGTCGCCGATCGCGTCGCGGCCCTCGGCCACCAGCTGCCACAGCTCCTCGGGGGAATTCACTCCGCCCGCGAAACGGCAGCTCATCGACACCAGGGCGATCGGCTCGGAGTCCCCCGACTCCGCCTCGCGCAGCCGCTGACGGGTCTGGTGCAGATCCGCCGTGACGCGCTTCAGATAGTCGAGGAGCTTTTCCTGATCCACTGTTGGAACCTCACCAAAAGATGTCGATGACTGCGAGTTGTTGCGGGCGGAGCCGGGGAACCCGGTCAGGAGAGGCCCAACTCCTGGTCGATGAAGGCGAACACCTCGTCTGCCGAGGCGGACTGCAGCTTGCCGGCGACCTCGGCCTCGACCGCCGCCTCGCGCGGGGCGCCGCTCCACCGGGCCAGCAGGGCCTGGAGCCGGGCGGCCACGTCCGCGCGGGTGTCCTCGTCCTCGGCGACCGTTGACAGCGCCGCCTCCAGCCGGTCGAGGTCGGCGAACGAGGCCGCGCCCTGCTGGTCGCCCGCGGGCAGCAGGTCCGCCCGCAGGCGGGCGGCCAGCGCGGCCGGGGTCGGGAAGTCGAACACCAGCGTCGCCGGGAGGCGCAGTCCGGTCGCGGCACCCAGGCGGTTGCGCAGCTCCAGGGCGGTCAGCGAGTCGAGACCGAGCTCCTTGAAGGCCCGGCCGGCGCCCACCTCGTCCATCGTCGGGTGTCCCAGTGCCGCCGCCGCGTGCGTCCGCACCAGGTCCACCAGCGTCTGCTCGCGCTCCAGTTCGGCCATGCCGGCCAGCCGCTGACGCAGGTCGGAGCCGTCGGACGCGGCTGGGGCTGCGGCTTCGGTGCTCGCCGCCGCACGGCGGACGGCGGGCAGCTCGTCCAGCAGCGCGGAGGCGCGGACGGCGGTGAAGCCGGGTGCGAAGCGCTCCCAGACGATGTCGGCCACCGCGATCACGGTGTCGCCGAGGTCGAGGGCCTGCTGGAGGGCGGCGATCGCCGACTCGGGGGCCATGCCGGGCAGTCCGGCGCGGTCCAGCCGGTCGCCGATCACGCCGTCGGCGGCCATACCGCTCTCACCCCAGCGGCCCCACGCCACCGAGGTGGCGGGCAGGCCCTCGGCCCGGCGGTGCTCGGCGAAGGCGTCCAGGAAGGCGTTGGCCGCCGCGTAGTTGCCCTGTCCGGGGTCGCCCAGCGTGCCGGCGATTCCGGAGAACAGCACGAACGCGTCCAGCTTCTGGTGCCTCGTCAGTTCGTGCAGGTTGAGCGCGGCGTCCACCTTGGGACGGCAGACGGTCGCGATCCGGTCGGACGTCAGCTGGTCGAGCACCCCGTCGTCCAGGACACCGGCGGTGTGGAAGACCGCCGACACCTCGACGGAGGCCAGCAGCTCCGCGAGCGCCTCGCGGTCGGCCGCGTCACAGGAGGCGATGGTGACGGCGGTACCGAGCGCGGTCAGCTCCTCGCGCAGTTCGTCCGCGCCTTCGGCGTCCGGGCCGCGGCGACTGGTGAGCAGCAGGTGCTCGGCGCCGCTGCGGGCGAGCCAGCGGGCCACATGGGCGCCCAGGGCACCGGTACCGCCGGTGACCAGGACGGTGCCGCTCGGGCGCCAGCTCTCCGCCGGGGCGAGGCCGGAGGGCGCGTGCACCAGCCGGCGGGCGAAGACCCCGGACGGGCGCACCGCGAGCTGGTCCTCGATCCCGGCACCGGCCAGCACGGCGACCAGTCGGTCCAAGCCGCGCTCGTCCACCTGCTCGGGGAGGTCCACCAGTCCGCCCCAGCGCTGCGGCTGCTCCTGCGCGGCCACCCGGCCCAGGCCCCAGACCAGCGACTGGGCGAGCCCGGTCGGCCGCTCGCCGCGGCTCACCGCCACGGCACCGCGCGTGGCGCACCACAGCCTGGCCTCGAACGCGGCCTCACCGAGTGCCTGCAGCAGCGCGACGGTACCCGTGAGCCCGGACGGCAGGCCCGGGTGGTCCGGGTGCGGCTCTTCCTCCAGGGCGAGCAGGGACAGCACTCCGGCCGGCGCGACCACGTCGTCCAGCTGCTTGCGGACCAGCTCGTCGAGACCGGAGCGGTCCAGGTCACCGGCCGGGACGACGAGCTTGCGCACCTCCGCACCGCGCTGCCCGAGCGTGCGGGTCAGCTGGGCCACCCAGTCCTCCTCGGCCAGCCGTTCGGGCAGTACGACGGCCCAGGTGCCGGAGAGTACGGGGGCGGGGAGGTCGGCCATTGGCTGCCAGGTGATCCGGTAGCGCCAGCCGTCCACGGTGGACTGCTCACGGCGCTGCCGCCGCCACGAGGACAGCGCGGGCAGTACGGCACTCAGCGGCGCGTCGTCGGCCAGCGCCAGCGAGTCCGCGAGGGACGCCAGGTCCTCGCTCTCCACGGCGGCCCAGAACTCCGCCTCCGCCGGGTCCAGGACGGCAGCGCGCTCGGCCGCCAGGTCCTCGGCGTGAGCCGCCTCGGGCCAGTAGCGGCGGCGCTGGAAGGCATAGGTGGGCAGGTCCACGAGCGGCGTGCCGGTACCGGCGAAGACGGCCGCCTGCCAGTCCACCGCGACCCCGCGCACCCATGCCTCGGCGAACGAGGCCAGCAGTCGACGGGCACCGCCCTCGTTGCGGCGCAGGGTGCCGAACGCGGCGGCCTCACGGCCGCTCTGCTCGATGCCCTCCTGAACCGCCATGACCAGCACGGGGTGCGGGCTGACCTCGACGAAGGTGCCGTAGCCGTCCGCCAGCAGGGCCTCCACGGCCTCCTGAAGACGGACGGTGGTACGGAGGTTGGTGTACCAGTACTCCGCATCCATGCCGGAGCCGTCGATCAGCTCGCCGGTCACCGTGGACAGCAGCGGCACCCGACCCGCCCGCGGAGTCACCTCACGCAGCACGTCAAGCAGTTCGGTACGGATCGACTCCACCTGAGCCGAGTGCGAGGCGTAGTCCACCGGCACCCGCCGGGCCCGGACACCGTCCGCCTCACAGGAGGCGATCAGCTCCTCCAGCGCGGCCGGCTCACCCGAAACCACCACCGACGACGGCCCGTTCACCGCCGCGACCGAGATCCGCTCCTCACCCCAGACCGTCAGCCGCTCACGCACCGCCTCCACCGGCAGCGCAACCGACACCATCCCGCCACGACCCGCAAGCCCACCGGCAATCGCCCGGCTCCGCAGCGCCA
>NZ_BAAATR010000074.1:0-14411 GCF_039533515.1 Kitasatospora cystarginea
GGGCTACCTCACCCCACTCGAGACCCGACAACGACACCAGCAGGGTCACGCCTTGGCGGCGTAAACGGACAGTGTCCAACTGCAGGGTGGAACTTCAGTGCTCGGAATCCACGATGTACAGGATCTTGCGCGAGCGGGGCGAGGTCCGAGAACGGCGCCGGCAGGCGGCCCACCCGCCGCGCAAGAAACCCGAGTTGATGGCGGACGCCCCCAACCGGGTGTGGTCCTGGGACGTCACCAGGCTGCGAGGCCCGCACAAGCGGGTCTTCTACTGCCTCTACACGATGATCGACATCTACAGCCGGTACACCGTGGGCTGGATGGTCACCGCCCACGGGAGCGAGGAACTCGCGAAGCAGTTCATCGAGGACACCGTCGCCAAACACGGCGTCAACCGGAACACGTTGACGATCCATTCGGACCGGGGAGCGATCCAGACCGCCAAGTCGGTCGCCGTCCTGATGGCCGATCTCGGCGTCACCAGGTCGCACTCCAGGCCGAAGATCTCCAACGACAACCCGTACTCGGAGGCCCAGTACAAGACGATCAAGTACCGGTTCGACTACCCGGACCGGTTCGGCTCCCTGCCGCACGCCCGGCAGTGGTGCGCGGAGTTCTTCCACTGGTACCACTTCGAGCACCGACACAGCGGCATCGGCTATCACACGCCCTACGACGTCCACCACGGCGAGGCCGAGCTGGTGCGCGACCTGCGGGCCAAGGTCCTCGCCGACGCCTACAACCAGCACCCCGAACGCTTCGTACGCAAGTTCCCCGAACCACCCGCCATACCCGAACAGGCTTGGATCAACAGGCCCTCCGAGCACGCCGCCGAGAAGGAGTTCCAGACCCAAAATTAGGCAACATCACCTGCCTTGATCGCCTTGACAGGTTCCGCTTCGCTTCCCGTCCTTGGGTCGTCAGACGTGCAGGGCACCATCCAAGACCGTGACGGCATTCCCGGTGAGGTGGACGCGGTCGCCGCTCACAGCGGTGCGTACCAGGCCGCTGCGTGCGGACACCTGGAGGCCTGTGAGCTCCTCGCGGCCGAGTCGTGCCGACCAGTACGGGGCGAGCGTGGTGTGGGCGCTGCCGGTCACCGGGTCCTCGGGGATGCCCCGGGCCGGTGCGAAGAAACGGGAGACGAAGTCGTGGCCCAGGTCAATCTCGGTGGCGGGGGCCGTGACGATGACGCCGCGCAGGCCCTCGCGGTTTGTCAGGTCGGCGACGGCGTCGAGGTTCGGCGTGAGAGCCCGGACCGTAGCCTCATCTGGGAAGACCGCGAGCAGGTCGCCGAGGCCGTCGGAGCGGAAGGCGGTCTCGGGGACGGCTCCCAGGGCTTTGTGGAGCTCGTCCGGCATGGGCACCGCGGTGCCGGGGGCCGCCGGAAAGTCGAGCGTGATGGTGCCCTCCGCGTCGGCGTGGGTGACGAGAACGCCGTGGTTACGGCTCAGGAACCGAACGGCTCCGACGAGGCCCTTCGCAGTGCGTAGCGCGTGCGCGGTGGCGAGCGTGGCGTGGCCGCACAGGTCGCCCTCGACTCGCGGGGTGAACCACCGGATGGCCCAGTCGGCCTCGGTCGAAGCGGACAGCGGAAGGGCGAACGCAGTCTCGGAGTGGTTCATCTCGGTCGCGATCCGCTGCATCCACGTGGCGTCCGGCCACGGTCCGGCCGGCAGTAGGCACACAGCAGCCGGGTTCCCGGAGAAGGGACGATCGGTGAAGGCGTCGACGACGTAGAGGTGCATGTCGGGCACCGTAGCGCCACCAGGACCAGTGTCGCCAAGGCCAATCCGAAGTAGGTGGACTGACGTGCCCTCGGCGAGGAACCGGGGTGGGTCAATCTTCGCTGAGAATCGTCAAACCCGCCGCCCCGCCGCGGCGAACACCGCGGCCCGGACAAGTCGCCGAGCGGCGGTGACGGGCATAGCCCGCACATCATGCCTCAGGCTCGCGTGATGCGGGGACCGTCCTCGGGAGGACGGTGACGGGGGCCCAGGTCATCCAGCGTGATCCACCGTTCGATGGTTTCGAGGTCCATGTGGCTGTCGTGGGCGATCAGCTCATAGGGGATGCCGGCCCGCCCCGCCGTCACTACGGCGCGGCGCAGATCGGCGACCCGCGCGGCCAGGCCAGCCTCGCGGGCGGGGGCTGACGCCGTCGCCAGCATCGCGGCGTCCGTTGCCAGTCTGTCGGCCGCTGCCTTCAGCCGCTCGCGGGCCCTGTCCGCATCGCCGCTGTTCATCCGTACACCTTCGTCGTGTGGAGGATCAGCCGAGCTGACGCTCGGGGGCGAGTGCGTGGGAGAGCATCCCCGGCGGAACTTGCCGCCGCCTCGTTCAACTCAACCGTATGGCCTGGAGTCGGGCTACCCGGCCATACGGCTGTGTCGGGTGCAGTGATCAGCTGGCGCAGGAGCATCCGGCGCTGGGGCTTCGGCTGGAGTCTGACGGGGGTCGACGGCCTGCTCATCGGGGTGCAGCAGGTGATGGTGCCGCAGCGGGCCTCCGGCGTGGCGGCGGCCTTGTCCAGGGTGTCTACGAGCCGACGTAGACCTCCCAGGGGTTCCATGCGGGGCCGTGACCCGGACGTTGTCCTGGAGCGAGTAGTAGCAGGAGGTGCCGTTCTCTTCGAAGGTGGCCAGACGGGTTTCCTGGAGGCGGGTGGTGGCGGCGGTGACCTGCTCGATGCTCTCGACCTCGACGCCCAACTGGTCCAGGCCCTCGCCGCCACCGAAGACCGCAAGCTCCGCGAGGACCTCTTTGTCGACCTCCTGCGCCGGGGCTTCACCGCCGAGGAGGCCCGCCGCCAGCTGGACATCGCCATCGACTGGGCCGCTACGCGGAGCTGTTCGGCTACGACGCCGACGACGGCGAACTCACCCTGGACCCTGGAGCCCGCGCCGTTCTGTAGCCGGTCGCTCAGCTGCCCGCGGGCTGCGCGTCGGGCGTGGCCTCGAAGGGCCGGCTGCTCGACCGGGCCCCTGGTCGCCATCGCCGGCGAACTGCTGGCCAACGCCGCCCGCCACGCCGGCTCGGCCCGATTTCGGGCGGTGCTCGCCCTGGAGCCGGGCGGTGACCGGCTGCGGTTCGAGGCCGAGGACCAGGCCGAGGAGCTGCCCCGGATAGTGACCAGAGTGGGCGACCCAGGCGCTCGCGGGCCGGGGCATGCTGATGGTCGAGGCGCTGGCCGACCGGTGGGGCTGCGATCGCACGGAGGACGGCGAGGTCGTATGGGCCGAGCTTGCGCTTTCGGTGCCGCTCGATGCCGCGGTCGTCGAGAGCCGCAGCAGGCAGGGCGCAGCCCGGGCCGACTACGTGCTGGCCGCCCGCATGGGTGCTGCCTCCGCGCGAGAGCGGCGTTGAGCCGGGCCAATACGGCGGCGACCGCGTCCCGGGTGACCGGGTCCGGGTCGGTCACCCGGTCGGCGAGGAGCTCGGCGGCGGCCGCGACGACCGGGGCGGGCAGCGTCAGCGGCACTGCCTCCAAGCGAGACCTGGAGCGCGTCACCGCGCTCGGTGCTACCGCCGTGCGCTACCCGCGCGGTTCGGCGAACTACGCGCCGCCATCGACCGCATCAGCACCAGGATGCTCGCCGACCGGCTGCGCGAACTCATCGACGCCGGACTCGTCACCCACCACCAGCTCCCGCCCGGCCCCGCCACCTACACCCTCACCCCAGACGGCCGCGCCCTGTTGCCCGCCCTGGAGCAGCTCCGCTCCTGGTCCGAACACCGCACCACCTGACCCGCTACAGCCTCGAAGAATGGAACTCCTCATGTCCGAGGGCACCCTGCCCGAGGCGACCTACGTCCGCACCGTCATGGGCTCCGGCCCCGGCCTCGTCCTCGCCCATGGCGCCGGCAGCAGCATCGCCGGCACTTACGGACCGATCCTGGAAGGCCTCGCCGCCGGACACACCGTGGTCGGCGTAACCGCACGCACTCCCCATCGCCGGCACGACGCCCGAGAAGTCCTCAAGGTCCTCGTCCGCTGTCACTGACAGCCGGACCCACCCGTACGGCCCCGCCCGCGACTCCACCCCACCCCGCACTCAGCAGAACCACGCGGCTCCAGCCGACACACGACCACCCATAGGCCGCTCCACCTCGCTGACCCGCAGGCGCGCTCCGGCATGCCAACACCCTTGAGACATGCCACGGTTGACGGGTGACCAGCATCGCCGAGTCCATCGCCAACCTGCCCGGGCCACCGTTCGTCCGAGCGCTACCCGTACGAGTACGCGCTCGACCTCGCCCTCGACCACGACGTCATCCCGACCGAGTACGTCGAGGAAGCCCACCGGCAGGCCCGCAGCGAGCTGCGCCCGGGAATCAAGCGGGGCCCGGACCGGCGTGCTGTGCTGCGCCGTGCGATCGTGCGCTGGTGCCGCGCGAACGGCGAGCAGCTGGAAGACGTCTTCGTGCTGATGGCGGACCGCTACCTGGAGCTGCACTCGATCAACGGTCCCAGCGGCCCCCGGCACGGCGCGGGTCGGGGTGCGTCGGCGAGGGCGGCTGGGAGGATCTAGCCGCGCTCACCGCAGGTCCAGGATCCGCTCGTACTCGGCCTCCTGCGGCGCCCGGCCGGTCGGGGGGTGGAAGCGCAGGTACAGCACCCGCGTGGTGACGACAGTGATCATCCGGCGCTCCCGGGGCTCACCAGACGGTTCAGCATGTCTCGCCTGAGCAAGGTCCCGCGCACGCGAGGGCGTGCTCGACCAGGTCGCGCAGTTCCTTGTCGCGGAGGATCATCGGGTATCCCCCTTCCGCGGACAGGCGGCGCTCCGACTGCCGTACGGCCAGCAGCGCGGCCCGGATCGCCGGGCTGACCTCGCCCATTCCGATCAGGGCTTGGAGCGCCTCGCGCAAGAACCCGAAGCCGTCACCGCCGTCGGCGATCGGCAGCACGAACTCCTCCAGGACCTGCATGCTCGGTTCGGCCTGGCCCGTGATCGCCCAGAGCGTGATCGCCGCGGTGAGCCTCGGCCAGTGCGTGCTGTTCTCCATGGCGATCCGGACCCGGTCCGCGTAAGGTGCCGCGTCGAGGCCGAACTCGGCCAGGGCGCCGATCGGCCCGTGCCAGGGTTCCGCGGCCGCCAGGACCGCGTCGCCGAAGAACTGCAGCGCCGCCGCGCGGTCACCGCCGATGCGCACGGCGGCCGAGGCGACCGCGTGGTGGTTACCCGGGGAGTCGAATACCTCGCAGGCGTGAAGGGCCGGTACGGCGGAGGCGGCAGCCGGGCCCATTGCCGCGAGCACAGCGACCACATGGAGTGCGGTCCAGGTGTCGGCCAGCAGCGGGAGGAGATCGGGCAGGGCCGGCAATGCGTCCTCACCCCATGCTTCCAACACCTCAAGGAACCCGCGGGTCGCACCACCTCGGGCTCCGCCCTGCCGGATCGTCTCCCGCATCGAGGGCAGCAGGACGTCCGCGTGCGCCCGGAGCGGGATCAGCACGTCCTTGATGTCCGGCCGCCTCGGATCACCGATGACGTAGCCGCGGCCCTGCTCCTCCTCTTGCGCGCGGAGCTGCTCGATCAGGCCCGGAAGGGCGCGCGGGTCACCGGTACGGGCCAGTGCCCAGCGGGCGATTTCGCCGACCGTTCCGTCGAGGTATTCGTCGGCCGCGTTGTCGTCGAGCAGTTCGGCGAGCCGGTCGGCGTACGGGGCCGCCGCCGGACCCAGCACCGCGAGCATGTTTGCCGCCCTGAGCCGGACGGCGCCGTCCGGATGGGTCAGCAGCCCGCCCGCCAGCGGCAGCAAGGCGGCTTCCACGGAACGCCGCTCGGTGAGGAGCCGCCACGCCAGGTCCAGTGCCTCCCGGCAGAGCGCGGCGTCTTTGGTGCGGTCCGCCGTCTCGACCAGCCGGACGGCGAAGGAGAGTTCCGCGTCGGGGTCGTGCGCGAGCATCCAGGCCGTCGACCGGACAAGGTCCTCGCGGGTCCAGGGACCGTCGACATCCGGGGTGTACCAGACCTCTTCGAACCGCGGTCGGTGCGCGGGATCGGAGAACACCTCGATCAGCCGGTCCATCTGCCGGACGGGTAGCTCTCGGTCGAGTCCCGCCGAGGCGTGGACGGCCGCGACCCACAACACCGGGTCGTCCCCGGCCAGCACGTTTGCCAGCACCGCCCGCGCCTCATCGAAAGCGTCGCCGATCCTATCGACCCTGGCCTCCCCGGATGCGGCCTCACCGAGGGCGAGCAGCAGCGGGAGCCGCACCGTCGGGACCGTCTCCACCCGCCATCGCTCCAGGAGCCTTACGAGCCCGGCAGCCAGGGGTATCGCCGCCCGCCGCACCGTCGGCTCCGAATCCGCGAGCAGGGCCCACGCTCCCGTCCAGTCCTCGTCCGTCAGGGCCGGTGCCTGCATGGCCACCAGCAGCTCGACGAGGGCGACCCGCGCGCCCATGGCCGGGTCGGCGGCGAGCGCAATGACGAACGGCAGGGCGGCTGCCGCTGCGGACGGCGTCCGCCCCCCGTCCCTGGTGACGAGGGAGTAGAGCGGATAGCAGTTCTCCTCCGTCGCCCCCGCCCCCGCCAACGCGAGCAGGCGCAGCGCCCGCGGTATGTCCTCGACCGGCTCGCGCGGATGCGCCGTCTCAAGCTCGTCCCACGCCACGGAGTCCAGCGCCTCCAACGACATTCCCGTCACCGTCATCCCGTTCACCATCACGTCGTCCCGCTCGCCATCGGCCGTCATCGTCCAGGAAACCCGCCGTCCTGTCGCCCAAATTCGCTGATGCTTCATGAGACGCAGCTCAGCCCGGAGAACCGGGGCTCGCGTGGACGAGGCGGCGCGGGGAGGGGGAGCGCTCGCCCGGGGTCTGGAGGTCGGCCCAGGGGTGGCGGCGCGCGCCGGTCGGCATCACCTCGGGCCGCACCGCTGCGCCGGCGGGGTGCGGCAGCCGCTGGGCGAGGCGGGCGGCGACCGCGTCCAGGCCCTTGTCGGAGCGCAGGTCGGCCAGTTCGCCGAGGTCCCAGCAGGCGGTGCCGGTGATGGGGGTGCGCGGCCCGCGCCGGGTGATGGCGCCGCGCGCGAGGAGCAGGTGTAGGTTCCGGCCGCGCCTGGTGTGTGGCAGAGCGCTGACCTGGGATTCGTGAGCTAGTCCAGATCTATGGCGGGGTAGGTCCGCCCGAATCCGATGGCGGATTCCTCAGGGCAAGCGCGAAACTGTGGCGATGCACTCCACGGGCCCGTGCCAGGTGGGAACCTCTGCATCTGGCCCGAAGCCTTCGAACCAGTACTCCCGCAGTTGAACGGAAGCACCACCGATGAGCCGTCCCGCGATACCCGACCTGGCCTGGTGGTGCGAGGACCCGGAACGGTGGGAGCTTCTGGAGTTCGACGGACGGCACGATGATGACGGTCTGCCCGTCGACATCCGTTGGGAGGACCGACAACAGGTCCTCGAAGCCCTGATGCTCACGCCCGAACCCGGCATCGGGGACTTCGCCAGGTACCTTCTGGTCCAGGAGACCGAGCGCCACCGGCATTCCTGGGGCTTCAGCCACAGCATCGAGCTCGCAGCCCTGATGGTCGCCGAGGAACGCCGGATCGAGGACGTCTGGCTCCTGTGGAACGCCATCTGTCGGAGTTTCGATACCTGGTGCGGACTGCCGCACCGCCTGCTGCTCAGCGCCGGGGTGGCCCGAACTGTCGAGTACGTCAGCAGCTCGAAGCACCCGCAGCGGGACAACCTCCTGGGGCATCTCGGGCAGATGAACGAGACCAATGACGACGAGGTCGCCCAAGCGTTGACTGAACGGCGTCGCCACTACAGCGAGATCCTCGGCGAGCTGGCTGGAGAGTGAGATGCCGAGACCGTGGTGCAGCGAGTACAGACCCATCGGCTGGTTGCTGAAGGCGAGATCGACGTGTTCGAGTACATCCGTGGCCTCACCCCATCCCGGGCCGCTCACCTGACTGCACTGGTCGAGGAGTGCCTCCCACTGCTGAGTGGTGATGGCGGGATGGACTTGGTACGTGAGCGGGGATCCGGTGTCCTCGAAGCCATCATCGTCACGCGCGAATTGCTCGGCTTCGACGAGGTATCTCTGCGAGAAGCCCACTCACTCCGTCGCCGCTGCAGGCGTGACCTTGTGCTGCCCTGCCGTGCGCCCCGCTCAGTCGGCGTTCCCGAACCACCACTCGGCGTTATCCACACTTGCGGCCCAATCGTTCATGGCTCGCTCGATGACGGGGAGTCCGACTTCACGGGCGACCGTCCCCACGATGAACCGTCGGTCCGCCGGTGCCTCGGCCAACCCATTCAGAACGGTGAGACCAGCCGCCAGGGTCCAGCCAGCTCCTCGGGTGAGAAGGGGCCTCCGTGGTATGCCTGGACGCAGACGTTAGCCCCACGCTCGGTCACCTCGAACGCCCCGTCGCCGGCGACCTGCAGTACGTCTCCGGCAGCGCACCCCAGCACCAGGCCTGGACTGCCGGTCAGCTCGAACAGGTCCGCTCCCAGCGTTCGGCGGAGCTTTCGAACGCTTGAGCGAACGCGGATTCGAACGAAAGTCGGCTCTCACCTGCACAGGCGAATCGAACACGCTGCGCCGCTGCCCCGACACAGGTTTCCGATCACCCTCTGCCGTCGCGTAGTGTTCGGCATCGCCCGCGCGCAGGCACGGACAGCAGACCGACCCGGTGGTGAAGAGACATGGACGGCGCGCGGCGCACCTGGCAGCCCGCCTTCACCGTCGACCTCGATCACATTCTCGGCCCCATCTCCCGAGGCGCCGGCGACCCGACAGCCTCATGGGAAGCGGGCGGACTGTGGCGAGCGTTCCGCACCCCGGCTGGCACCGGCACCATCCGGATCACCACCCACCCCCAGACCGCCGAGATCACCGCCACGGCGTGGGGACCGGCCGCCGACTGGCTCCTGGACCGGCTGCCCACCCTGCTCGGCGCCGACGACGACCCCGACCAGCTCGTGCTGCCGCCCGGCCCGCTGCGCGAGGTCCAGCGCCGCAACCCCGGCCTGCGCCTCGGCGCGACCGGTCTGGTCATGGACTCCCTCATCCCCGCGATCCTGGAGCAGAAAGTCACCGTCACCGAGGCCTTCCGCGGCTACCGCTACCTCCTGCGCCACTTCGGCACCCCAGCACCCGGACCACACCCCACGCTGCGGGTCATCCCCTCCGCAGCCCAGTGGGCGGCGATCCCGAGCTGGGAATGGCACAAAGCCGGCGTCGACCCCAAACGCTCCAGCACGGTGCTACGCGCCGTCCGGCTCGCTCCCCGCCTCGAAGAAGCCGCCGCCATGAACAGCGAGGCGGCCTTCGCCCGGCTGACCTCCGTGCCGGGAATCGGGATCTGGACCGCAGCCGAGACCCTCCAGAGATCCAACGGCGACGCCGACGCCGTCTCCGTCGGCGACTTCCACCTCGCCAACCACGTCGGGTACGCCCTCACCGGCCGGGCCCGGTCCAGCGACGAACAGATGCTGGAACTGCTCGCCCCCTTCGCCCCACACCGCCACCGCGTGTGCCGACTCATCCGCCTCACCGGTGCCCGTGCCCCGCGCTACGGCCCCAGACTCGCCCCGAACGACCACCGCCACCGCTGACGCCACGGCCACCACCCCCGCCCCACCGTCCGCGCAGTACGGTCGCAGCGTGAGCGATCAGCACCCGCAGCCCCTCCACCACCCGGCCGGATCCCTGGCACCGGACGCCGTGACCCAGCTGCCAGTCGAAGACCTGGTCTACGAGGCCGCCGACGCCACCGTCCGCACCAGCGCACCAGAGCACGGGCTGCTGCTGCTGGCCGAGCTGCAGCGCCGCGGCGACCACGCACTGTGGGAAGCCGCCCTGGTGTGCCTGGGACCGCTCTCCTCCCGCCCCGTCTACGGCCTTCCCGAGGAAGCCGGCGTGGACCGCCTGCGGCAGATCGCCCGAACCACGCCCGACGCGGTCACCGCCCTGGTTCTCGAACTCCAGGCCCGGCACCGCAGCATCGGCACGCAGGCCGCGCACCTGGTCTGGCAAGAAGCACCCGCCGACGTCCGCCACACCGCCATGCTCCAGCTGCTCATCATGCTGTGCTGGTCGGTCGGGTCCGAGCACGGCCAGCTGACCGCCGCGCAGACGGTGGCCCTGATCAAAAGCCTCGTTGTCACCCCCGGCGTGCCGGAGTGACCGGCGCTCAGCAGTGCCGAGCCGGGCGCGGCGAACGCCCATAAGACCTGTAGTAGAGCCGCAGGCGGGCAGAAGCCCGAATTCGGCCGGTACCGTCACCGTCCGCGTGTCCTGCTCACACGAGCCGACCTCACCATGGACCAGCTCACCACGGCGGGATCGCCCATGCGCTGAACCGGCAGCGCCAGCCCAGCTGAGCCCGCCGAGCCGCTCCTGGGTGGGCCGGCCGCGACCTCACCCAGAGCCTGCTTCTCCAACGCGGCGAGCGCCTGCTGGTCATCCGCGAACTGCACGACCAGGCCCAGCTGCGTTCCCTCGCCGACGCTCGGCGCCACGGATGAACAGCTTCACGATGCGGTGCGTAGACGACGGCCTCGGGGGCGCTGGGCGCGTTCGAGGGCGTGCTGGAGCTGGTCACGGTTCATGGTGGAGCGCTGGGGGATGTCGAGATCGCTGGCCCGCTTGTAGAGCTCGGCCTTCGTGAGCGCCCCCAGGTCCTCGGCTTTGGAGGAGGTCCCGGTGCGCTTCTTCGCGCCAGCGGCGGGCTGCGCCCGCTTCGCGGTGATGGTCTTCTTCCCGCTGGCTGTCTTCGGGGTTCGGCTCGTACGGGGTGCGGCCTTGCGGGCGCGGTGGCGTGAGGGCTTTGCTTCCTCGGCTTCCTGGTCGGCCGTGGCACGGTCCTTGGCGGTGGCCAGGCTGCGGTTGAGGACGTCCATCAGGTCGACCACGTTGGTGGGCGTCTCCTGCGGGCCTTGGGAGACGGCGATCTCCTTGCCGGCGGCCTTGGCCTCGATGAGCTCGCGGACCTGCTCGGCGAAGGTGTCGTGGTACTCGTCCGGGTTCCAGTCGACGGCGAGCATGTCGATCAGCTGCCGGGCCGCGGCGAGTTCCTTCTCACCGACCGCGGTGGTGGCGGCGGGCAGGTCGTCGACCTCGCGGCGGGGGTCGCGGACCTCGTCGGCGAAGTGCATGGTGTGGGTGACCAGCATCCCGTTCTCGGCCTGCACTGCGGTCAGGTACTCCTTGCCGCGCATCGCGAACAGGGAGACTCCGGCTCTGTTCGACTCTTCCAGGGCTTTCACCAGCAAGGCGTAGATCTTGGCGTACTCCTTGCCCTTGGGACCGAGGTAGTAGGTGGTGTCGAAGAAGATCGGATCGACCTGGTCGAGGTCGACGAACCCGCGGATCTCGATCGTCCTGGACCGGCCGGGGGAGAGCTGCTCCAGTTCCTCGGGCTCCACGATCACGTACTCGCCCTCAGCCAGCTCGTAGCCCTTCACGATCTCGCTGTACGACACCTCCTCACCGGTACGCTCGTTGACCCGCCGGGTCCGCACCCGGTCCGCCGTACCGCGCTGGATCTGATGGAAACTCACCGTGTGGGACTCGGTCGCCGAGTACAGCGCCACGGGCAGGGTGACCAGCCCGAAAGACAGCACCCCGGTCCAGATCGGCCTCGCCATCGCTCACCGGCCTCCATTCCTTCGGGCGGCCTTGGCCGCCAACTCCTCCACCTGCCGGCGCGCCGCCTCAGCGGCCCACTCGGCCTTCTTCACCGCCCGTCGGGCGTCTTCCCACTCGCCCTGCTTCCTCACATACGCCCGCTCCGCATCATCCCGTTCTCGCACGGCCTGCTCGGCCTCAGCCTGGGCCTGCCGCAACCTGCTGGCGGCCCGCTCGGCCCGCGAGGTGGCTTTCTCACGGACGGCGGCCAGACGCTCCAGCTCGCGGTCGAGGCGTTGCACCGTCTGCCGTGCGAGGTCGAGGTCGCGCTCCGCCCGGGCGTCAACGTCGCTGGCCTGGTTGAGGCGCTCGGCCCACCTCCGGTCCGCAAGGTCCGTCTGCTCGGATGCGCGTGTGGGTGGAGCTGGTCGTGCGCGGTCGTCGGTGCGCAGGGACGGCGGGTGCGCACTGTGGGCGGGTGCCGGGGCCGCCGGGGCTGCCGGGCGGTTGGGGAGGGCGAGGGTGGCGAGGGTGGCGAGGGTGTCCGTGGTCGTCGCCGGCGGCAGGGCCTCGGTCAGGCGGCCGGCGGCGAGAACGCTGGCGGCTGTTTGGCTGCCGGTTGCGGCCAGCAGGGTCTGTTCCAGCTCGGCGAGCGCGCTCTGGCCGATGCGGTGGCCGCGTGCGGTCGCCGCTGTGCGGGCGGCATCGACGAGCTGGCCGGCCAGGCGGTGGCGCTGGGCGGTGAGTTCGCGCATTCGCTCGCCCTCCAGCCGTTCCTGGGCCTCGCGCAGAGCGCATCCGAGGTCCAGCAGGTGCCGTACGCCGGCGGGGTCGGTGCGGGTGAGGAGGTTGACCAGCCAGGCGCCCTGAGTGGGGCGGCGCAGGCGGCGGATGCGATCGGCGAGTGCGCGCTCGCCGCCGTGCCGGGCCTGCTCGGTGGCCGCGTTGCGGGCCGCGGTGAACCGGTCCGGTGGCAACCCGTAGAGGCGCTCTGCCACCGCGTCGAAGTCCTCCACCAGCGCTCCTGACCGGCCGCCGCGCACGTCGTGCTGCCAGGGGTTGGCGGCAGGGTCCACGCATCGGGGCCGAAACAGTGTCCCTGCCGCCGTCGCGGCATCCGGCCGCCCTTCCCACAGTGCCGGATGTCCGTGGCGCACGCCTATGGCAGGCAGAGGGCCGATCGGGCCCGGACACGCAGAACGCGTACCAGCTCCGCGGTTGCCCGGGGTTGCCCGCGCGCGGGCTGACGGGCGCGAGACGGCCAGGGGTGCCCCGGCCTGCGCCGCCGCCGGCTTCGGAACCACCGTCCGCCTCGCGCGGGAAGCTCCGGGTGCGGCGCGTGGCCGCGATGACGCCGTCCCGGCGGCGCGATGCACTGGCGCAACCAGAACGCACGCCATCCAGCGTCCTGGCCGCGCAGCGCCGGGAACGCGCCCGTGTCCGCAGCGAGAAAGGCATCCGCTGGGGCGCGTCCTCTCAACCCGGCGGTCTGACCGCCCGCGCCGTGATCGTCGGCGGTCCAGTCGAGCGGCCTCACCCCGGGAACGAGCCCCCGTCAGGGCGTTTCGGGCTTGCGGGCCAAGAGGCAGGCGTGCGGTCTGCTCACGCGTCCGCCGGGCTCCTGTTCCACTCTCGCGGTGACGACGAGTCCGGCCTGGTCCAGCAGGTCGCCTATGCGGTCCACGGCCAGGAGGTACGACTCGTAGGACACCGGACGGCCATAGCCGCGGGTCGGCTGCAGACGCTCAGCAGCAGGGCCAGCCAGTCCAGCAGTACGTGAGCTGCGGATCCGGGGGCGCACCCGGCGTCGACGATGCCGGTCTCGGTGGCTGCCTATCATGATGGCGAAGCTGGGGCCGGTCCCGGGCGCTGGGACCTGGGGAGGGGCTGGCGGCCCCGAGACGGTCGGAGGTGCTTTCCGTGACAGCGGTCCGGCGATACGGCATCACGCTTCCCGGCGCGCCCGGCAGCCACGGTCCGCCCACCGTGATCGTGGTCTACCTGACGTCGGACCTCACCGCAGACGGGCGGCCGGTCTACGCCGACGACTCTGGTGCCTTTCGCGTCCAGATCACCGACGAGGATGTTGCCCAACCCCTCACGGACACCGTCTCCCCCTCGGGTGGCCGCGGACAGGAGCAGTGCCTGCACGCCGAGGCCCTGCCCCCACCCGGCGGAGCCGACGGCGCAGGCTTGTCGCAGCGGTGAGGCCCGGGGCCGGGCTGCCGTTTCCCGCACGCCGATCCGGTGGCAGCCTACGAGGAGTTCTCCGTTCTCCCGCCAGTACGTGTCGCCTGGCGCCCGGGCGCGGAACGAGGCGGACATCGTGCGGGAGGAAGTCCGCTGGATGGGCACCTGAGCCGGCGCGGTGCCGTGCCGAAGAGGAGGCGTCGGCCGTCAGAACGCCTTGGCCCGTGCTTCCCGCAGGTCCGGACCGAGGAGGGGTGAGGGAGCCGATCTCGCGGCGCCCGCTCGCCCGCTTCGAAGCCCAGTCCGTGCTCGTCGCGGTCATCCCATCACATCGGCACCGCGACCGTTGTGTCCAAGATTCCCCCCTACCGGCACAGCGCCATGCTTCGCCGGCCCTGTCACTGCCCGTTCACCTATGAACCAGCGCGAGTGGTCGGCAGCGGACACAGGTGGGCGTCCCTTCGCCGCAGCCGCCCCTGCTCACTTGCACGGCCTTCCTGCGGCTACCGCCCTGACCCACGCGGAGCCGCGCCGTGACCGGGGCAGGCGGTCAGGTGATTCAGTGCAGGAGAACGGCCAGGAGTTCGGCGAGACTGGGGCCGGCGTCGGCGGGATGGCGTAGTTGTTT
>NZ_BAAATR010000075.1:0-14286 GCF_039533515.1 Kitasatospora cystarginea
GTACCGCGGCATCCGCCAGCGACAACACCCCGGCCACGTGCGCCGCGGCCAGCTCACCGATCGAGTGACCCGCCAGGAAGTCAGGACGCACACCCCAGGACTCCAGCAGCCGGAACAGCGCCACCTCCACCGCGAAGATCGCCGGCTGGGTGTACTCGGTCCGGTCCAGCTCTTCGCCGCCGAACACCACCTCGTGCAGCGGACGCGCGAGATGCCCGTCCAGCTCCGCGCACACGGCGTCGAAAGCCTCGGCGAAGACCGGGAAGGTCTCGTACAACTCGGCACCCATGCCGAGGCGCTGGCTGCCCTGACCGGTGAACAGGAAGGCGGTCTTGCCCTCGACCGTCCTGCCCACGACGAGCTGCGCGGACGAGTTCCCCGAGGCCAGTGCGTCCAGGCCGCGGAGTACGCCGTCCCGGTCCTCGGCGATCACCACCGCGCGGTGGTCCAGGACGGCGCGGCTGGTGGCCAGCGAGTAGCTGACGTCGGCAGGCTCCAGGGCCGGGTGGGCCGCCAGGTGGTCGCCGAGCCTTGCCGCCTGCCCGCGCACGGCGGCGGCGGTCCGGCCGGAGAGCTGCCACGGCAGCACGGCCGGGGCGGGGCGGACCTCCGTCTCCGGGGCGGCGGGTGTCTCGGGGGCCTGCTCCAGCACGGTGTGGGCGTTGGTGCCGCTGATGCCGAAGGAGGAGACGGCCGCCCGGCGCGGGCGTCCGGTCTCCGGCCACGGCCGGCACTCGGCCAGCAGCTCGACGGCGCCGGCCGACCAGTCCACGTGCGGGGTGGGCTGGTCGATGTGCAGGGTCCGCGGCAGTACGCCGTGCTGCATGGCGAGCACCATCTTGATGACGCCCGCGACGCCGGCGGCGGCCTGGGTGTGGCCGATGTTGGACTTCACCGAGCCCAGCCAGACCGGTTGGTCCTCGGGCCGGTGCTGACCGTAAGTGGCCAACAGCGCCTGCGCCTCGATCGGGTCGCCGAGGGTGGTGCCGGTGCCGTGGCCCTCCACCGCGTCGACCTGGTCGGCGGTCAGTCCGGCGTTGGCCAGCGCCTGCTTGATCACGCGCTGCTGGGACGGGCCGTTCGGCGCCGTCAGACCGTTCGAGGCGCCGTCCTGGTTGACCGCGCTCCCCCGCACCACGGCAAGAACCGGGTGCCCGTTGCGCTGGGCGTCGGAGAGCCGCTCGACCACCAGCAGACCGACGCCCTCGGCCATGTTGGTGCCGTCGGCGCCGCCGGCGAACGACTTGCAGCGGCCGTCGGCGGCCAGCCCGCGCTGGCGGCTGAACTCGATCAGCGTGCCGGGGTTGGGCATCACCGTCACGCCGCCGGCGACGGCCAGGGTGCACTCGCCGGTCCGCAGTGCCTGCACCGCCAGGTGGAGGGCGACCAGGGACGCCGAGCAGGCGGTGTCCACGGTGACGGCCGGACCCTCCAGGCCGTAGGTGTAGGAGAGACGGCCTGACATCACGCTGGCGGTGTTGCCGGTGCCGAGGTGGCCCTCGAAGCTCTCGGCCGAGCGCATCAGGACCGGTGTGTAGTCCTGGCCGTTGGTGCCGACGAAGACGCCGGTACGGCTGCCGCGCAGGGTGGCGGGGTCGATCCCGGCCCGCTCGAACACCTCCCAGGAGACCTCGAGCAGCAGGCGCTGCTGCGGGTCCATGGCGAGCGCCTCGCGGGGCGAGATGCCGAACAGGGCGGCGTCGAACCGGTCGGCCTCGTGCAGGAAGCCGCCCTCGCGGGTGTAGGCGGTGCCCTGCGCGTCCGGGTCCGGGTCGTACAGACCCTCGATGTCCCAGCCGCGGTCGGTCGGGAAGCCGGAGATCGCGTCGCCACCGGAGGCCAGCAGCTGCCAGAGGTCCTCCGGGGAGTTCACCTCGCCGGGGAAGCGGCAGCCCATGGCGACGATCGCGATCGGCTCGCGGGCTTTCTCCTCCAGGCCGCGCAGTCGGTCGTGGGCCTCGTCGAGGTCCTTCAGGACGCGCTTGAGGTAATCGCGGAGCTTGTCTTCATTGGCCATCGGAACGCTGCCCATTCGAATCGTCGGGACACAGGCTGAGGGGGTTGCGGCACAGTGCGTCCAATGCGGTCAGCCCCTGCCGAACTTCTTGTCGATGTAGTCGAAGATCTCGTCGTCGGAGGCGTCGTCGTCGAGCGTGGCCGAACCGCCGTCCACCGCTTCGCTGTTGGCCTCG
This sequence comes from Kitasatospora cystarginea, assembly GCF_039533515.1. NCBI lineage: Bacteria > Bacillati > Actinomycetota > Actinomycetes > Kitasatosporales > Streptomycetaceae > Kitasatospora > Kitasatospora cystarginea. Next base: position 2,193 of record NZ_BAAATR010000075.1, read on the forward strand.
TTCCAGGTGGTGAGCAGGGCCTGGAGCCGGGCCGCGATCCGTCCGTGCGCGGTGTCGTCGGACAGGCCGGCCGCGGCGAGCGAGGCGAGTACGCCCTCCAGACGCCCCAGCTCCTCGAGGAGCTGCGGCTCCGCCTCGGTGGCGCCGGGCGCCACCTCGGCCCGAAGGTACTCGGCCAGCAGGGCGGGCGTCGGGTAGTCGAACACGAGCGTGGCCGGCAGGCGCAGCCCGGTGGCCGCGCCCAGCCGGTTGCGCAGTTCGACCGCGGTGAGGGAGTCGAAGCCCAGCTCGCGGAACGCCTGCCCGCCGCCGACCAGGTCCACCGAGGTGTAGCCGAGCACGGCGACCACGTGGTTGCGCACCAGGTCGAGCACCACCCGCTCCTGCTCGGCCGCCGACAGGTCGGCCAACTGCTGGGTCAGGGTGGCCGGTTCGGCTTCGGCGGTGGCGGCAGTCACCGCCGCGGCACGGCGTACCGGGACCCGGACCAGGCCGTGGAACAGCGTCGGCAGCGCGCCCGGAGTGGCTGCCAGGGCGCGCAGCACCTTCAGGTCCAGGTGCATCGGCACCAGCACCGGCTCGTCCGGCACCGTCAGGGCGGTGTCGAAGAGCGCCAGGCCCTGCTCGGCGGTCATCGGCAGCACACCGCCGCGCGCCGACCTGGCGAGGTCGACCTCGCTCAACCGGCCCGCCATGCCTCGGCGTTCCGCCCACATGCCCCAGACCAGGGAGACCGCGGTGAGTCCACGGGAGCGGCGGTGGCGGGCGAGCGCGTCCAGGAACACGTTCGCCGCGCCGTAGTTGCCCAGGCCCGCGCCGCCGAGGGTGCCGGCGGCGGCCGAGAAGAGGACGAAGGCCGCCAGGTCCAGGTGCTCGGTGAGCTCGTGCAGGTTGACCGCCGCGTCCACCTTGGGGCGCAGCACCCGGCCCACCCGCTCGGGGGTGAGTGCGCCGATCACGCCGTCGTCGAGCACCGCGGCCGTGTGGACCACCGCGGTGAGCGGGTGCTCGGCGGGCACCCGGGCCAGCAGCGCGGCCAGTGCCTCCCGGTCGGCCGTGTCACAGGCGGCGATGGTCGCCTCGGCACCCAACTCGGTGAGTTCGGCGGCGAGTTCCGCGGCGCCTTCGGCGGCGGGGCCCCGGCGGCTGGTCAGCAGCAGGTGCCTGACGCCGTGCTCGGTGACCAGATGGCGGGCCAGCAGGGCGCCCAGACCGCCGGTGCCTCCCGTGACCAGCACGGTGCCCTGCGGGTCGAGCGGCCGGGCCGCCGGGGTGTCGGCCGCAGCCTGGACCGGGACCCTCGCCAGCCTGGGGACGAGGGCCGTACCCGCGCGCAGCGCGAACTCGCTCTCGCCGGAGGCGATAACGGCCGGCAGTCCCGGCAGCAGGCGGCGGGAGTCCTCGTCGTCATCCAGGTCCAGCAGGACGAACCGGTCGTGGTTCTCGGTCTGGGCCGCCCGGACCATGCCCCACAGGGGTGCGTGGACCGGATCGGCCTCGGTGTCACCGGAAGTGACGACGGCTCCGCCGGTCACCAGGACCAGGCGGGTGGCGGCGAGCCGGTCGTCGGCCAGCCAGTCCTGCAGCAGGGCGAGGGTGCGGTGCGCGGCCGTGTGCACGGCGGGCACCAGGCCCGGTGCACCGCCGTCGGCCGCGGCGCAGGCCACCAGGACGGTGTCCGGAGCCGGACCGCCGTCCGCGACCGCCGCCGAGAGGGCGACCAGGTCCTGGTAGGAGTCGACCCGGGCACCGGCGGTCTCCAGGGCCAGGCCCAGCTTGAAGTCGTCGGCTCCGAGGACGGCCCAGTGGCCGCCGGCCGCCGCCGGCTGCGGGACGGCCAGCGGCGTCCAGTCCACGCGGAACAGCGCGTCGTGGTGGCCGGCCGCGTTCGGTCCGGCGAACTGCTCGGCCGAGACGGGACGCAGGACCAGGGACTCCACGGAGGCGACGGGCGCGCCCGTGCCGTCGGCCACGATCAGGGAGACCGCGTCCGGCCCGGCCGGGGTCAGCCGGACCCGCAGCTCGGCGGCCGAGGCCGCGTGCAGGGCGAAGCCGTTCCAGGCGAACGGCCTGCGGGCCTCGGGCTCCTCCTCGGTGGCAGTGCCGGCCCCGAGGGCCTGGGGCTGGAGCGCCGCGTCGAGAAGCGCGGGGTGCAGTCCGTACGAGTCGGCTTCCCCCTGCAGTTCCTCCGGCAGGCTGACCTCGGCGTAGATCTCGTCGCCGTGCCGCCACGCCCTGCGCAGTCCCCGGAAGGCCGACCCGTAGCACAGCCCGGCCTGCGCCAGCCGCTCGTAGTGGCTCTCGACCGGCAGCTCGACGGCGCCGGCCGGCGGCCAGTCGCCCGGGTCGAGCGGTGTCGCGGGCGCGGCGGCGACACCGAGGAGACCGACCGCGTGGCACGTCCAGGGTGCCGAGCCGGTGGCGTCCTCCGGCCGGGCGTACAGGCTCAGCGGGCGGCGACCCGAAGGCTCGGCTCCACCGACCACGAGCTGGAGTTGGAGGCTGCCCTCCTCGGGCAGGACCAGCGGGACGTCCAGCGTGAGTTCCTCGACCACGCCGCAGCCGACCTGGTCACCGGCTCGTACCGCCAGCTCCGTGAACACGGTGCCCGGCAGTAGGACGGTGTCGCCCACCGCGTGACCGGCCAGCCAGGGGTGCGTGCGCAGCGAGAGCCGCCCGGTGAACAGGAAACCGTCACGGTCCGGCAGTTCGACGGCCGCGCCCAGCAGCGGGTGCTCGGCCGGAGCCAGTCCGGCCGAGGCAACGTCCGCCGGCCCCGAAGCGGAGGGCTCCACCCAGTAGCGGCGGCGCTGGAAGGCGTAGGTGGGCAGGTCGACCCGGCGGGCGCCCCGGCCCGCGAAGACCGCTTGCCAGTCGATGCTCGCACCACGCACGTACGCCTGGGCGACGGCGGTGGTCAGCGCCTGCGTCTCGGGACGGCCCGTGCGCAGCACCGACACGAACGCCGCGTCCTCGCTCACGCCCTCCGGGCCCATCGCGGACAGGACCCCGTCCGGGCCCAACTCCACGTAGGTGCGGACGCCTTCGGCCTCCAGGGCCTGGACCGCGTCGTGGAAGCGGACCGCCTCGCGGACGTGACGCACCCAGTACTCGGGCGAGCACAGCTCCTCCGCCGAAGCGGTCCGGCCGGTCAGCATGGAGACGATCGGGATCCGAGGCTCGGCGAAGGCCAGGCCCTCGGCGACCGCACGGAACTCCGCGAGCATCGGCTCCATCAGCGGCGAATGGAACGCATGGCTCACCGTCAGCCGCTTGGTCTTGCGACCCTGCGCAGCCAGCTGCTCGGCGACCGCGACAACGGCCGCCTCGGCGCCCGAAACCACCATCGAGGAAGGCCCGTTGACCGCCGCGATGCCCACCTCGTCGGTCAGCAGCGGCAGCACCTCCTCCTCGCTCGCCTGCACCGCCACCATCGCACCGCCCGAAGGCAGCTGCTGCATCAGGCGGCCGCGAGCGGCCACCAGCGCAGCGGCGTCCGCCAGGGAGAGCACACCCGCGACGTGCGCGGCGGCCAGCTCACCGATCGAGTGACCCGCCAGCAGGTCGGGCCGCAGGCCCCATGCCTCGACCAGCCGGAACAGCGCCACCTCGATCGCGAACAGCGCCGGCTGCGTGTACCCGGTCTGGTCCAGCTCCTCGCCCGAGAACACCACGTCGCGCAGCGGACGGTCCAGGTACTGGTCCAGGTGCGCGAACACCTCGTCCAGCGCATCGGCGAAAGGCGGGAACGCCTCGTACAGCTCGGCGCCCATCCCGGCCCGCTGGCTGCCCTGACCGGTGAACAGGAACGCCGTCCGGCCCGCTACCACCGAACCGTGCACCAGGTTCCCGGCCGACTCACCCGAAGCCAGCGCGGCCAGCTCCCGGACTGCGACGTCACCGCCAGCCGCGACGATCACCGCCCGGTGCTCGAACGCGGCCCGCGACACCACCAGCGAGTGGCCGACGTCGGTCAGCGACAGCTCGGGCCGCTCCGCCAGGTGAGAGCGCAGCCGCGCGGCCTGCTCGCGCAGGGCCGACTCGGTGCGTCCCGACAGCAGGAGCGGGACGGCCCGACCGTCGTCCTGGGGGATGTCGGCGACCGCCGGGAGGGGTGGCGCCTGCTCCAGGACGGTGTGCGCGTTGGTGCCGCTCATACCGAAGGAGGACACCGCCGCCCGGCGCGGGCGGCCGGTCTCCGGCCAGGGCCGGGCCTCGGTCAGCAGCTCGACCGCACCCGCGGACCAGTCCACGTGCGGCGACGGCTCGTCGATGTGCAGGCTCTGCGGCAGTACGCCGTGTTGCATGGCGAGCACCATCTTGATGACCCCCGCCACGCCGGCGGCGGCCTGGGTGTGGCCGATGTTGGACTTCACCGACCCCAGCCACAGCGGCGAAGCCTGGTCGCGGTCCCGGCCGTAGGTGGCCAGCAGCGCCTGCGCCTCGATCGGGTCACCCAGGCGGGTGCCCGTGCCGTGCGCCTCGACCGCGTCGACGTCCTCGGCCGACAGTCCGGCGGAGGCCAGGGCCTGGCGGATGACACGCTGCTGGGAGGGGCCGTTGGGGGCGGTCAGGCCGTTGGACGCACCGTCCTGGTTCACGGCGGAGCCGCGGACCACGGCCAGGATCGGGTGTCCGTTGCGCCGGGCGTCGGAGAGCCGTTCGACCAGCAGCATGCCGACGCCCTCTCCCCAGCCGGTGCCGTCCGCGTCCGCCGAGAACGCCCGGCAGCGGCCGTCCTCCGCCAGACCCCGCTGGCGGCTGAAGGAGACGAACGCACCCGGCGTGGACATCACGGTGACACCGCCGGCCAGGGCCAGCGTGCACTCGCCGTTCCGCAGCGCCTGCACGGCCATGTGGAGGGCGACCAGCGAGGAGGAGCAGGCCGTGTCCACCGACACTGCCGGGCCCTCCAGGCCGAAGGTGTACGAGAGCCGGCCCGAGACCACGCTCGCGGCGTTGCCGGTGCCGAGGAAGCCGCCGAGCTCGTCGGAGGCGTCCATGGCGAGCTGGAGGTAGTCCTGGCCGTTGGTGCCGACGAACACGCCGGTCCGGCTGCCGCGCAGCAGCCCCGGGTCCATTCCGGCCCGCTCGAACGCCTCCCAGGAGGTCTCCAGCAGCAGACGCTGCTGCGGGTCCATCGCCAGTGCCTCGCGCGGCGAGATCCCGAAGAAGACCGGGTCGAACTCGGCCGCGTCGTAGAGGAATCCGCCCTCACGGGTGTAGGCGGTGTTGGCCTGGTCGGCGTCGCTGCTGAACAGCGCCTCCAGGTCCCAGCCGCGGTCGGTCGGGAAGCCGGAGATCGCGTCCGTGCCCGTCGACAGCAGCTGCCACATCTCCTCGGGCGTGGTGACCCCGCCCGGGAAGCGGCAGCTCATCGCGACGATCGCGATCGGCTCGTCCTCCGCGACGCCGTCCGGTACGGGCAGCGCGGCCTGGCCGGCGGCGGCGCCGAGCAGTTCGGCGTGCAGGTGGTCGGCCAGCGCGCGCACCGACGGGTAGTCGAAGACCACCGTGGCGGGCAGTGCCAACCCGGTCTCCGCGGCCAACAGATTGCGGAACTCGACGGCGGTCAGCGAGTCGAATCCCAGCTCGCGGAACGCCTTGCCGACCTCGATGCCCTCCGGGTTGCCGTAGCCGAGGACGGTCGCCACCTGGGTGCGCACCAGGTCGAGGAGTACGGTGTCGCGTTCGGCCTCGGTCAGGTCCACGAGCCGCTGCGCCAGCGTGGTCGAACCGCCGGCCACAGGCCGGTCGCCGTTGGCTTCGTCGATCGCCCGGCGGGCCTCCGGCAGCTCGTCGAGCAGCCGGCCGGCGCGAGTCGCGACGAAGGAGGGGGCGAAGCGCTCCCAGACGAAGTCGGCCGCGGTCACCGTCACATCGCCCGAGGACAGCGCCCGGTGCAGGAAGGTGAGGCCCGACTCCGGTGCCATGGCGGGCAGTCCGCCCCGGTTCAGGCGCTCCTCCAGGGTGCGGTCGGTGGCCATGCCGCTCTCGGCCCAGGGGCCCCAGGCGATGGAGGTGGCCGCCAGGCCATCTACGCGGCGCTGCTCGGCGAGGGCGTCCAGGAAGGCGTTGGCGGCGGCGTAGTTGGCCTGGCCGGCGCTGCCGATGACACCCGCGACGGAGGAGAAGAGGACGAATGCGGAGAGGTCGAGCCCGGCGGTGAGTTCGTGCAGGTTGAGCGCCGCGTCCACCTTGGGACGGGCCACGGCCGCGAACCGTTCGGCGGTCATACCGTCCACGACGCCGTCGTCCAGCACACCGGCGGTGTGGAACACCGCCGACACCTCGACGGACGCCAGCAGCTCCGCCAGCGCGGCACGATCGGCCACGTCGCAGGCCGCCACCGTGATGGTGACACCCGACTCGGCCAGCTCATCGCGCAGTTCGGCCGCACCGGGAGCGTCCAGGCCGCGACGGCTGGTCAGCACCAGGTGCTCGGCACCGTTGCGCGCCAGCCAGCGGGCGACCTGCGCCCCGAGGGCACCCGTACCACCGGTGACCAGGACGGTACCGCTCGGCTGCCAGTTCGGCGCGGTGGCGTCCGGCTTGGCGGCGCGCACCAGGCGACGGGCGAAGAGGCCGGAGGTACGTACGGCGACCTGGTCCTCGTCACCTGCCAGGGCGCCCGCCAGCCGTGCGAGGGCCCGCTCGTCAGCGGCTTCCGGAAGGTCGATCAGGCCGCCCCAGCGGTCTGGGTGCTCCAGGGCCACCACCCGGCCCAGACCCCAGATCTGGGCCTGCGCCGGACTGGCGAGCCGGTCGCTGCGGCCGGTCGAGACCGCGCCCCGGGTCACGCACCACAGCGGGGCGGGGATACCGGCGTCACCGAGGGCCTGCACCAGGGCCAGCGTCTCGGCCACGCCGCCGGACTGCGCCGGCAGCGCCAGCACGCCGGCCACCGGCTCCGGACCGGCAGCGTCCGCCAGACGTGCGGCGAGCTCGGTGCGGTCGGTGCCGAGCAGGATCTGGCGGACGTCCGCGCCGCGATCGGCCAGCAGCCGCGCTACGTCCGTCATGCTCTCCCCGGCCCGCCCGGACGGGACGGCCACCAGCCAGGTGCCCGACAGCACGGTGGCGGCCGGGTCGGCGACCGGCTTCCAGGTGGCCTGGTAGCGCCAGCCGTCCACGGTGGACTCGGCGCGGGCCTGCTTGCGCCAGGCGGACAGCGCCGGCAGCAGCGCGCCCAACTCGCGGTCACCATCGACCTGGAGGGTCGCGGCCAAGGTGTCCAGGTCCTCGCGCTCCACGGCCTCCCAGAAGCGCGCGTCCACCTCGTCCGCCGCGGTGACGGTCGTCCGGGCCGCCGGCTCCAGCCAGTACCACTCACGCTGGAAGGGGTAGGTGGGCAGGTCGATCCGGCGGGCGCCGCGACCGGCGAAGACCGCCTGCCAGTCGAGCCGCGCGCCGCGCACGTACACCTGGGCCAGGGCGGTGGTCAGCGCCCGTGCCTCCGGACGGCCCGCGCGCAGCGCCGGCGCGAAGAGGGCGTCCTCGGTCGCGCTCTCCTGGCCCATCGCGGACAGCACCCCGTCCGGGCCCAACTCCAGGTACGTACGGACGCCTTCGCGCTCCAGGGTCCGGACGGCGTCGTGGAAGCGGACCGCCTCGCGGACGTGGCGCACCCAGTACTCGGGGGTGTGCAGCTCGTCGGCGACCGCTCCGGTGAGGGTGGAGACGACCGGGATCCGCGGTTCGTGGAAGGTCAGGCCCTCGGCGACGGCGCGGAAGTCGGCGAGCATGCCGTCCATCAGCGGGGAGTGGAAGGCGTGGCTGACGGTGAGCCGCTTGGTCTTCCGGCCCTGGGCGGCGAGCTGCTCGGCCGCCGCCAGGACGGCCTGCTCGGCTCCCGAAATCACCACCGAGGCCGGCCCGTTGACGGCCGCGATGCCCAACTCGTCGGTGACGAACGGCAGGACCTCGTCCTCGCTCGCCTGCACCGCGACCATTGCGCCGCCCGAGGGCAGCTGCTGCATCAGGCGGCCGCGAGCGGCCACCAGCTTGGCGGCGTCCGCCAGCGACAGCACCCCGGCGACGTGCGCGGCGGCCAGCTCGCCGATCGAGTGGCCCGCCAGCAGGTCGGGCCGCAGGCCCCATGCCTCGACCAGGCGGAACAGCGCCACCTCGACCGCGAACAGCGCGGGCTGGGTGTAGCCGGTCTGGTCGAGCTGCTCGCCCGCGAACATCTCCTCGCGCAGCGGACGGTCCAGGTGCCGGTCCAACTCCGCGCAGACGGCGTCGAGAGCGGCGGCGAACGGCGGATACGCGTGGTACAGCTCCTGGCCCATGCCGAGGCGCTGGCTGCCCTGACCGGTGAACAGCAGAGCGAGCTTCCCTCCGCTCGCCGAGCCCCGGACGATTCCGGCGGCCGGCTCTCCGGCCGCCAGCGACCGCAGCGTGCGGACGAGTTCCTCACGGTCCTCGGCCACCAGCAGCGCCCGGCGCTCCAGGGTGGCCCGGGTGGTCGCCAACGAGTAGGCGACGTCGGCGAGTTCGTCCTCGCTCCGGGTCTCGACGAAGGACAGCAGCCGCTCCGCCTGGGCCCGCAGCGCGTCTTCGCTCTTCGTGGACAGCAGCCACGGCAGCACGGCGGAGCGTCCCGGCTCCGCGGCGGCGACCTCCGGCTGCTCGGCGGTCTCGGGGGCCTGCTCGATGATGGTGTGGGCGTTGGTACCGCTGATGCCGAAGGAGGACACCGCCGCCCGGCGCGGGCGTCCCGTCTCGGGCCAGTGCCGGGCCTCGGTGAGCAGTTCGACCGCGCCGGCGGACCAGTCGACGTTGGGCGACGGTTCGTCCACGTGCAGGGTCTGCGGCAGGATGCCGTGCCGCACGGCCATCACCATCTTGATGATGCCTGCGACGCCGGCGGCGGCCTGGGTGTGGCCGATGTTGGACTTCACCGAACCCAGCCACAGCGGCGAGGCCTGGTCGCGGTCCCGGCCGTAGGTGGCCAGCAGCGCCTGGGCCTCGATCGGGTCGCCCAGGGTGGTGCCGGTGCCGTGCGCCTCCACGGCGTCGACCTCGTCGGCCGACAGTCCGGCGGAGGCCAGGGCCTGGCGGATGACGCGCTGTTGGGAGGGGCCGTTGGGGGCGGTCAGGCCGTTGGAGGCGCCGTCCTGGTTGACGGCGGAACCACGGACCACGGCGAGGACCGGGTGGTTGTTGCGCCGCGCGTCGGAGAGGCGCTCCACCAGCAGCATGCCGACGCCCTCACCCCAGCCGGTGCCGTCGGCCGCGGCCGCGAAGGACTTGCACCGGCCGTCGGCGGAGAGGCCGCGCTGGCGGCTGAAGTCGACGAAGGTCTCGGGTGTGCCCATGACGGTGACGCCGCCGGCCAGCGCCATGGTGCACTCGCCGCCTCGCAGCGCCTGGATCGCCCAGTGCAGCGCGACCAGGGAGGAGGAGCACGCGGTGTCGACGGTGACCGCCGGGCCTTCCAGGCCGAGCGTGTAGGCGACGCGGCCGGAGGCGATGCTGCCGGAGTTGCCCGTGCCGAGGTAGCCCTCGACGCCGTCCGGGAGTTCGCCGATCGCCGTGGCGTAGTCGTGGTACATCACACCGGCGAAGACGCCGGTCCGGCTGCCGCGCAGCGTGGCCGGGTCGATGCCGGCGCGTTCGAACGCCTCCCAGGAGGTCTCCAGCAGCAGGCGCTGCTGCGGGTCCATCGCGACGGCTTCGCGCGGCGAGATCCCGAAGAACGTCGGGTCGAACAGGCCCGCGTCGTGCAGGAAGCCACCTTCGCGGGCGTACGAGGTGCCCTGGTGATCCGGGTCCGGGTGGTAGAGGTTGTCCAGGTCCCAGCCACGGCCGGCCGGGAAGCCCGAGATCGCGTCCCGCGCCTCGAAGACCAGCCGCCACAGGTCCTCGGGCGACTCCACGCCGCCCGGGTAGCGGCAACTCATCCCGATGATCGCGATCGGCTCGTCGTCCAGGACCGCGACCGGGGCGGCGACCGATGCCTCGGTCTCCTCGCCGACCAGCTCCGAGCGCAGGAAGGCGGCCAGTGCGGCGGGCGTCGGGTAGTCGAACACCAGCGTCGCCGGCAGCCGCAGACCCGTCGCACCGTTCAGCTCGTTGCGCAGTTCGACCGCGGTCAGCGAGTCGAAGCCGAGCTCCTTGAACGCCCGGCCCGCCTCGACCGAGGTGGTGTCCGGGTAGCCCAGGACGGACCCGACGCGGCCGCGGACCAGGTCGAGCACCGCCTGCTCGCGTTCGGTGGCGGGCAGGGCCCGCAGCCGGCCGGCCAGCTCCGAGCCCGCCGCCGGAGCGGAGCGCACGGCGCGGCGGACCGGGCCGCGGACCAGTCCGCGCAGCAGCGGCAGGACCTCGCGGCCGTCGTCCGCCCGGAGCGCGGCCAGGTCGAGCCGCATCGGGACCAGGGCCGCGTCGACGCCGGCAGCGGCGCTGTCGAACAGGGCGAGGCCTTCGGCCGCGGAGAGCCCCTGCACGCCCGAGCGGGCCATCCGGTCGACGTCGCCGCCGGCGAGCGCGGCCGCCATACCGGTCGCCGTGCCGGCGCCCTCGGCCCACAGCCCCCAGGCGAGGGACACGGCCGGGAGGCCGGCGGCGCGGCGCCGCTGGGCGAGGGCGTCCAGGAAGACGTTGGCGGCGGCGTAGTTGGCCTGGCCCGGGCCGCCGAAGGTGCCGGCGGCGGAGGAGAAGAGGACGAAGGCGGTCAGCTCGAGATCGGCGGTGAGCTCGTGCAGGTTCCAGGCCGCGTCCACCTTCGGGCGCAGCACGGTGTCGATCCGCTCGGGGGTGAGCGAGGAGACGATGCCGTCGTCGAGGACACCGGCCGTGTGCACCACACCCGTCAGCGGGAACTCCGCCGGCACCGAGGCCAGTACGTCCGCCAGCGCCGCACGGTCAGCGACGTCACACGCCGCCCAGGTCACCTCGGTGCCCGACTCGCGCAGTGCGGCCGTCAGTTCCGCAGCGCTCTGGGACCCGCCGCCGCTGCGCGAGACCAGCAGCAGGCTGCGTACGCCGTGCTCGGCAGCCAGATGACGGGCGACCAGACCGCCGAGGGTGCCGGAGGCGCCCGTCACCAGGACGGTACCGTCGGTGCCGAACACCGGTGCGGCGGTAGATGCTTCGACGCGTGCCAGGCGCGGGACCTTCACCCCGCCCGCACGGATGATGAACTCCGGCTCGCCCGAGGCGAGCGCGCCCGCCAGGAGTTCGCCGGTGCCGTCCTGGGCGTCGAGGTCGGCCAGGACGAAGCGGTCCGGGTTCTCCGCCTGCGCGGAGCGCAGCAGGCCCCAGACCGGGGCGTGGGCCAGGTCCTCGCCGCCCGCCGCCGCGCCACGGGTCACCAGGACCAGGCGGGAGTCGGCGAACCGCTCGTCGGCCAGCCACTCCTGGACGACGGCCAGCACCCCGTGCAGCACGGCGCGGGCGGTTGACGGAAGGTCGTCGGTGGCCACCGGATCCAGCGCGAGGAACACCTCGTCGGGAACGGACCCGCGCTCGTCGGCGGCAGCCCCCAGGGCGGCCAGGTCGGTGAAGCACTCGACACCGGTTCCGGTCGGGTCCGTGCCGAGGGCGGCCCAGCGGCCCGCGGGCGCGGCCGGGACCGGGAGCGAGGTCCACTCCACCCGGAACAGCGACTCCGTGTAGCCGCCGCGCACCTGCTCCACGGAGACCTCGCGCAGCACCAGCGACTCGACCGAGGCGACCGCCTGACCGGTCTCGTCGGCGAGTTCCAGCGAGACGGCGTCCGTGCCGGTGCGCGAGAGCCGTGCCCGCAGGGCGGCGGCGCCCGAGGCGTGCAGGGTCACACCGTTCCACGAGAACGGGAGCCGGCCTCGTCCGGTGTCCTCCAGCAGGTCGACGGTGCCCAGCACGTGCAGTGCCGAGTCCAGCAGCGCCGGGTGCAGGCCGAAGGAGGCCGCGGTGTCGCGCGCGTCCTCCGGCAGCGCCACCTCGACGAACACATCGTCGCCCGACTGCCAGGCGGCGCGCAGGCCCTGGAACACCGGACCGTACCCGAAGCCGGCAGCGGCCAGCCGCTCGTACAGGTCCTCGACCTCGACCGCGACCGCCCCGGCCGGGGGCCACTCCCCCAGCTCGAACGATGCCACGGCCGCAC
>NZ_BAAATR010000076.1:0-13832 GCF_039533515.1 Kitasatospora cystarginea
CGTCCAACTCCACCTCCTCGAACTCCTCGGCATCGAAGTCACCCGAACCCGCTGGCCACAGACCTGAAACGGTGACCTGCGAAGTACGGGGCTAGGACGGGACCACCTGGACGTCGTCAACCTGCGCAGGAACGGGATCACTTCGATCGCAGAGCACTTCGGTGCGTTGGCCGAGCTGCGTGACGCGGGGCTCATCCGCCATCTGGGCCTCTCCAGCGTCACGCCCGAACACCTGGCGGAGGCCCAGGCCATCGCACCCGTGGTCTGCGTGCAGAACTGGTACGGCCTCGACAAGCGACTGGCGGACGTCAACGGCCTGCTGGACAGCTGCCGTGAGCAGGGCATCGCGTTCGTGCCGTTCTTCGCGATCTCGGGCCACCAGCGCGAGGCAGCCGCCGGTGACACCCACGACGAGGCCGTCGTGGAGATCGCCCGCGCACACGGTGCGACACCCGCGCAGGTCCGATTGGCCTGGACGTTGCACCGTGGGCCGCATGTGCTCGCGATCCCGGGCACCTCCAAGCCGGACCACCTGGCGGAGAACATCGCCGCCGGTGCGCTGCGGCTGTCCCAGACGGATCTGGACCGCCTGCAGGCCATCCCGCACGGCGACGCCTGACGGAGGTCGTCGAAAGGCGGGAGTGACGCGCCGGTTCTGGCGCGCTGGCCGGTGCGCAGCCCCACGCGTCGAAGGTGACGGCGGCGGTGCACCCGGCCCGTGGGTCGGGCGGGGGACACCGGCCGGGAGGAGAGACCTCGGACGGCCGGGCCACCCGAGCGTGCGAGCAACTGCCCTGGACGAGACGGTCAGCGGCGGCGGGTGCGGGAGGTGGGGTGCGGGGCGGCGTGGTAGCCGTGGGCGGGGAGCGAGCTGATGTGTCTGGCGGCCTCGGCCGCTCCGGCCGGGGCGGTGGGCACTTGGAGGCACGCGGTCTTCGGCGGGGTGGTGCTCTGGCCGAAGCGGCAGGCGACCGCGCTCAGTCTGATGGTGATGTAGTCGGCGATCTGCGCACCGTACTGGATGGGCGTGCCGTTGATGGTGATGTCGCCCACGGTGAAGCCCTTGTCCTGGGGCACCTCGTAGACGAACCGGACCGGGTGGGACTCGTCGCCGCGCCGGCGGGTCCAGTAGCTCTTGGGGTCGGAGCCGTCCGGGGTGGCCCAGCCGTCGGTCTTCAGGTCGTCGAAGTAGAGGCCGACCGGGTCGGCGAGGGCGATGTCGGCCTTCTGGCGGGCGAGGGCGTTCACCGCCCCGCCGATGTGCGGGTCGCTGTTGCGTTCCGGCTCTCCGTACCGGCTGCACTGGATGAGGTCCTGGTCGGTGGTCAGCTCCGTGCCGTCGATGTTCCGCACGATGGTGGCCGCGGCGGCGAGTTCGATCTCGGCGCCGAGGGTGTTGTTGGCCTGGATCAGGTGCATGGCGCCGTGGCTCGTGGAGTCGTTCCACTGGTTGCGCGGCTGGTAGGTGCCGGTGGCGCCGAAGAGGTCGCCGTGCTTCACGTCGGGGCTGATGTGGGTCTGGTAGAGCTGGAGGACCTTGGCCGGGTCGGACTGTGCGAGGAGGTTCCAGTACTCCGGGCCCTCGCAGGTGAACATCACCTTGGTGATCTTCCCCGAGGCGGGATCGCGGGTGACGCTCCACTCGCAGTACTCGTCCTGGACGTCCCGGCTGGCGTCGGCGCGCTGCCACCGCTGGATGTCGCTGAGCGAGTGGACCTTGATCCGGCGGGGGAAGGCCGTCCAGGTGACCGTGGCCTGCTGGGCGTCGGCGGCGGTGTCCGTCTTGGTGAGGTCGTAGAACTGGCTGCGGGGGCTGTCGTTGAGGACTTGCGAGGGATCGGGCCCCTTGATCGCCTGGTCGACACTGTCGCCGATGAACATGCTCCAGGCCTTCAGCCCGGTGTCGTCGAGATCGTCGAGGTTTCCGGGCGGGCCGTAGGAGTTGATGGTGTTCAAGAGGGATCCTTCCCTGAAGGGGGACCGGAGGGCGGAGTTCCGCCCGGGGCGGGGGACGGCCGGGACGGCCTGGGGGCGACGGTGCCGTCCTCGAGCATCTGGAGACCGGGCGCATTCGGGGGGATGTTGGTGACCGGCAGGGTGAGTTCGAACTCGTTGAGCCGCATCGCCCTGAAGTCGCGGCGGCGGGACTCGGCCAGCCGCACGTAGTCGTCGAAGCCGGCCGAGGTGCTGATCAGCTTCGCGACCCGGCCCAGGTAGTCGTCGATGCGCTGGGCGAAGACCGCGGGCCAGCTGTCGTCGGACAGCGCCCAGTCGGCCGCGAACCGGCGCTCGGGGCTGTGACCGGGCAGGTTCGCGGCGGCTTGGGAGATCGCCTGGACGATCTGGTCCTGCAGGGCCGTGACGGCGGTCGGCGTGCTGGGCACATGGGCCATCAGCTGTGCTCGGGCCGGGCTGAACACCGGGTTGGTGAAGTCGAGCATGAGCGCGCAGGCTGCGAACTTGGCGGTGATGACGCCCTGCCGCACCAGCTGCCGCACCACGTCGTTGTCCTCGTAGGCGGCCTCCGGCACCACGAAGGCGAAGAAGGTGTCGCCGGGCTGGGAGAACCCGCTCGCCTTCTCCTCCAGGTGGAATCCGAAGGCGGACAGGCCGGCGACGTAGAGGGCGGCGGGCGCCATGGGCAGGGCGGAACCCACGGGGAGGGCGAGGTCGTCCAGCAGGGCGTCCTTGTTCAACCAGAAACCCGCCGGCAGTGCCAGGTCTCCGCCGGACGTCGTGATGACCGAACTCTGGGTCGCCGAACTGGCCAGGTTCACCGTGGTGCTGGTGAACAGATGGCGCATCAGGTGGTCGGGCTGCGCCACGCTGCCGTCTCGGGTGACGGCGGCCAGGCGCGCGGTCGTCCAGCGGCTGATCAGCGAGCGGACGGTGAGTTCGAGACTCTCCCCGCCGATGACCTGCTGGTACAGCGGGTTGCCGCGGAGCGGGTCGTCCGGGGCGAGCTGGATCGTCGCGGCCTGGGACTGCCAGTTGATCCAGGGCAGCTTCAACTCCTTCATCACCACACTGCCGTTGATGTGGCTGTCGAAGCACCCGTTCCCACGGGAGCCGGAGGCCAGGGCCGACCACGAGTTGCCCGCCCAGACCCAGGCCGGACTGATCCGCATGTAGTAGTTGAAGACCCCGGCGGCCTGGTCCCAGGCGGCGACCTGAAGGAACGTCGTCGCGGGGTCGCTGTCGGCTCCGGTGCTGATCAGCAGGTCCACCTCCCGGCCCTGAACGGCGCGGGTGATGGCGAACCGCAGGTCACGCGGCAGGTCGACCCCGGGAGGGATCTGCCCGGCCTCGCTGATCAGGTGGACGGACTGGGGCGCCGCGGCCGTCGGCTGCGGAAGGCCGGCGAGGAGATCCTGGACCGTCATCGGGTACTTGTTCTGCTGGAAGAAGACCGTGGCCATCGGGTCGCCCAGCTCCTGCAGCTCCTGAGCATCGAGCGGGCGCGCCTGCTGATCGATGCCGGAGACGTAGCGGTACAGCGTTGCCGCCCCAGCCACCGGGGAGCCGGGATCACCGATCGCGGCCAGCACGGCATGCCTGGTGGCGGCCCCGACCGCCGGATCCCGGGCGGAATCCCCCGAGTCGCCAGCGCCCGGGTCTCGCAGCAGCCAGGCGGTCGCACGTCGGCGCTCTCGGAAGCCGTCCACCGATTCCGCCCTTCGTCAGCGAACTCTCGCCAGCGAGGCTAGACGCGAGCCATCCGTAGGGTTGGATCCCGCTCGGCGTGCCTTCGGGCGTCACCCGCGCGCACCGGAGCGGGCCGCCTTCAGCGCAGGGCCGCGCCCGAGCGGGTCCGCCCGGCCGCGTCTGCCCGGCCGGTGACCGCAGTTTCGTGGACGCGGCTCATGCCTCGCGCCCGCAGGCTCCGCCGCCGTTCAGATGCTCGGCCGCCCAGCGCCCCAGCTCCACCAGGGCGGGCTCCAGAGCCTTCCCCGATTCGGTCAGCCGGTAGGAGACCCGCAGCGGCGGTCCGGCGTCCACCTCCCGCAGGACCAGGCCCGCCGTGCCGAGTTCGGTGAGCCGGTCCGACAGCATGCGTTCGCTGATGCCCGGGATGGCCCGCCGCAGATCGGCGAAGTGCGCGGGGCCCGGGAGCAGTGTGGCGACGATCAGGCCCGTCCAGCGCTTGCCGAAGAGCTGGAAGACGCGGGTCACGCCTTCGTCGACTTTTCTGCAGGCCTGCTCGCTGTGGTTCGGCATGTACTCCAGGGTAGTCGCCGTATGGAGCTGTAAAAACGTAAGTGACTGTGTTATTAATAGCTACGTAAGATTCTTTCGAAACACCGGAGCTTCCCATGGCCACCCTGCTGCACCTCGACTCCTCCGCCCTCTCCCACGGCTCCGCCTCGCGCGAGGTGACGGCCACCTTCCGCAAGGCGTGGGAGGAGCAGCACCCCGAGGGCAAGGTCGTGTACCGCGATCTCGCGGCCGAGCCGCTGCCGCACCTCTCCGCCGCCGGCATCACCGCGGCCTTCACCGACCCGGCCGACCACACGGAGGAGCAGAAGGCCGCCCTCGCCCTGCGTACCGAGCTGGTCGAGGAGCTGGAGGCGGCGGACGCGGTACTCATCGGCGCCCCCATGTACAACTTCACGATCCCCTCCAGCCTCAAGGCCTGGCTGGACCAGGTGATCATCATGGGCCGCACCGGCGGCGAGAACTCCACCGTCGCGGGCAAGCCGGTCACCGTGGTCGCCAGCCGCGGCGGCGCCTACGGGCCGGGCACCCCGCGTGAGGGCTTCGAGTTCGCGGCCAACTACCTCGAGAAGGTGCTGAGCGGCCTGCTCGGCCTCGAGGTGGTCGACGTCATCGTGCCCGAGCTGACCCTGGCGCGTACCGTCCCGGCGATGGCCGACCTGGTCGGAGCGGCCGACGCCTCCCGGGCCCAGGCCCACGAGGCGGCCGCCGCCAAGGCCAAGGAGCTGGCGGCCCGCCTCTCCGCCTGATCGGCGCTCCGGGATTCCGTGCGGCCCTCCAGCCGAGCCACCCGGCTGGAGGGCGCCGCCGAACCGTTTTCCGCCAGGAGCTGGTCGGTGACCCTCGCCGGTCGGCGGCAGGTCCTACCGGGCGGCGGCGACCAGGACGCGGCGCAACGGGAGCGCAGTGGCGAGGACGAACACCCCGAAGACCGTGATCGGCAGCAGCCCGACCGGACGGAGACAGGTGGCCGGGTGATGGAGGACGGTGTCCCGTTGGAGCCACCAGTTCGCGGCGAGGTCGGCGAGCATCACCGCGGCACCGAGGTACGGGCCGACGGGGCGGGCGGTGACGACCAGCAGTGCGACCAACGGGTCCAGCAAGAGCAGGGCGTGGAACAGCAGTTGGAGCGCGAGGGGCGCGTAGCCGTAGGCATGTAGGCCGCCCGTGACGACGTCGTACGCATGCGCTCCGGTGCCTTCGAGGAACCCGGCGACGTACCCCGCCATGACCCACCACGCCCAACGCGGGCGATTCCCCCATCCCATGCCGCCCAGCCTAAGGGCCGCCCGGTAACCGCCCTCTTCAGGGGCAGGGTTGACGGGCAGCCGATCCCGCCACTCGATGGGCGGCTCTGCCGGGCAGCGGGTCAGGGAGACCTCGCCGGAGCCGGTGTCGGAGCCACCGCAGTGAGGCGAGGCCCGACGTCCCTCGGGTTGATCGCGAACCTGCCGCTCGCCCGTGCGGAGCATTTCGGAGCGGCGAGGACGGGCGTGGCGTACGCTGAGTTGCTGTGTCGCAACTCACGGGTGGCGTGGACTTCGGGGATGTCGGCCTCGGCGCGGTGCGTCAGGCGGTCGTCCTGGCCGGCGGCTTCGGCAGCCGGTTGCGGCCACTGACGCAGACCCTGCCGAAGCCGATGGTCGAAGTGCACCGCACACCCATCCTGCGCCATCAACTCGACTGGTTCGCCGAGTCTGGCGTGGAACAGGTCGTCGTCTCCGCGGGCTACCTGGCTCAGGTGATCAGCGACTACCTCACTTCCCACCGGCTGCCGTTGCGTACGGACGTGGTGGTCGAGGAACGGCCCCTGGGGCGGGGCGGGGGACTCAAGCTGGCGGCCACCGCCCTGGAGCGGCCCGACGAGCCGTGGCTGGCCGTGTACGGGGACATCTGGACGCGGTTCTCGCTCACCGGGATGTTCGCTCACCACCGGCGGCACGCCGCGCTGGCCACGGTTGCCCTGCCCCGCCCCTGGTTGCCCAGGGGCAGCGCCGACTGTGACGAGCGGGGCAGGGTGACCGCACTCGACTCGCGTGTGCCACCGCCGCTACGGGTCAACGGCGGCGTCTACGTCTTCGACCCGCGGGTTGTGGAGCTGCTGCCCGACGAGGGCGACCACGAGCAGGTCACCCTTCCCCGACTGATCCAAGCACGTCAGCTGATGGGCTATCCGGTGGACGGCCCGTGGCGGGCAATCAACACGCCACACGACCTGGACGACATCGAACGCGAACTCGTCGGCCACAACTGACGCGTGGAAGAGGAGCCTCGTCGATCGAACGGGAGTCTCGGCCGAGTGTCGCCGGACGGCCGGCGCTGGCACTCTTGGCGGGTGCTGATCGACCGACCTGACGAGGACCCGCCGACGACCGGGGAACGACCGGTGCTCCGGCAGGGGTTCTGGGCTGCCTACCTGATGCGGACGTGCCGGACGGAGGACGGGGAACGCAGGCTCGTCGCCGAGTGGTTCGGCGCGGACGTCGCCGACGCCGACGCGGCATGGGAAGCGGGGATGGCCGACGGGATCGAGTTCCGGGTCCCGTTCGGCAACGGCCACAGCGTGGTGGTGGCCAACAGCGAATACCCCACCGACTGGGGGACGGAGTGGTACGTCAGCCACCCCGACTGGCACCGAGGCGCACGCCTCGCGTACATCGACCACGTCCGGGCGGTACCGGAGCGCGGGCAGGGACCCGGTCTGTCCTGGCGGGAGCTGACCCACATCGCGAACACCCCCGACCTGGCGGCCCCGGGTGTCCATTAGCAGACACGTGACCGCCGCTGGTCCGGTCCGCCTGCTCCGCCGCACGTTGCTGGGCCGACCATCGCCCAAGTCGTACGAGCCGCCCCGCCGGCCGGGCAAGTCCGCTGGAAACGCCAGGAGTTGACGACTGCGTCGGCGGGCCCGTCCGATCGGCCGCGGCGCACGATGTCCGGGTGCCAGCCGCATGACCACCGGCCCATCCGGCCGGACCACCGATTCTTCACCCGCCGGCCCACCGCTCTGCCACCCGCCGATCCACCGATCCATCGACCGCCGATCCACCGACCCAAGCCATGTTTGGGCAAGCGACGTTGCCCGTACAGTGGTAGGGGCGGCCGAAACCAGCTGCAATGGTTTCGGCCGCCCTTTCGTCCAGGTTGATCAACCGCCGGTCGGGGTCACTGACGGGGCGAGTGGATCACGATGGTCCCGCCTGCGTCCGGGGAGCAGGGCCACGACCAGCAGGGCGCACACGGCGAGTAGGCCGGCAGTCAGGGATGCGGCCTGGGTCATGCCGTGGACGTAGGCGTGGTCTGCTGCATGGATGAGCTGTCGGCCGTCCGTTGCGGATAGGTGCCGGGCGGCGTCATGGGCGCCGGCCACACCGGACCTGGCTGGGCTCGTGGCGGTGTCGGGCAGGGTGCGCAGGGTGCCGGTGAGTTGTGCGCGGTAGCCGCCGTTCAACACGCTGCCCAGTACCGCGGAGCCGAAGACGACACCGATGCCTTGGAGAGTGCGGGACATGGCGTTGCCGACCCCGCTCTGCTCCGCGGGCAGGGACGCCAGCACCGTGTCCACCGACAGCGGCAAGACGAGGCCGAGCCCGAAACCGAAAACGATCAGTGCCAGGGCGGCGAGGCCGTACCCGCCCCCGGCTAGGGCACGGGTGAGGACGCCGAGACCGGCCGCGCTGACCAGCATCCCGAGGGGAATCAAGACCCTCGGCCCCAGGCGTGGGGCGAGCACCTTCTCGCCGAGCGCTGCCCCCACCAGCATCGCAGCGATCAGGGGGAGCAACCGCAGCCCGGTGCCCTGGGCGTCGCTGCCCTGCACTACCTGGAGATAGGGCGTCAGCACGAACTGCGCGCCGCTCAAAGCGAAACTGGTGACCGCGAAGGCTGCGGACCCCCAGGTGAAGCCGCGACTGGCGAACAGCGAAAGGTTGATCAGCGGTGAGTCGGCACGCAACTGCCGGACCAGGAAGCAGGCCAGGAGCGCACCGCCGCCGATCAGTCCGCCTTGTACCGGCGCGTCCCACCCCCGTATCGGTTGCTCGATCATGCCGTACACCAGCGCCGTCACGCCGGCCGCCGACAACAGCGCGCCGCTCCAGTCCACCCGTGACGCCGACGGGTCCTTGCTCTCGGGCACCCACAGGACGACACCGATCAGGCCGAGCACGACGACCGGCCCGTTGATGAGGAAGATCGAGCCCCAGGCGAAGTGGTTGAGCAGCCACCCGGCGAGCAGCGGGCCCAGCGGCAGCCCGAGCATGGTGCCTATGGCGGTGACCGCGACAGCCCGACCGCGTTCTGCCGGCTCCGGGAAGAGCACCGGGAGCACCGCCAGCGCCATCGGCATGATCATCGCTCCGCCGGCCCCCATCAGCACCCGCGTCGCGATGAGCTCGCCAGCAGTGGTCACTTGGCTCGCGGTGATCGAGGAGGCGCCGAAGAGGAGGAGACCGATCAGCAAGGTGGCGCGTCGGCCGAACCGGTCGCCCAGCTTGCCGGCCGGCAGCAGCAGGCCCGCCGAGGCGAGTGTGTACCCGACCGTGATCCACTGAAGCTGGCTGGTGGACGCGTCGAGTTTGAGCGACAGCGTGGGTAAGGCGGTCACCAGCACGTTGCTGTCCAGGGCGACCACCAGGATGCTGATGGTGAGCGCGGCCAGCGCCCACCATCGTCCCCCTGGGCCCCGGGCCGTGGATGCCGCCCGGCGCCCGGGCGACGTCCGTGTGATGGACATGTTCCTCCTACTGGTATGCGCGCTGCAGTTGGGCGCGCTGGGTGTCGGTGATCGCGGTAAACATCGCGACGACCTGGGCGTTGAGTGCGGCGACCGCCCCAGGCGGCTTGGGGCCCTCGGCCTCCAGCGCACGCTGGAGCACTCCTGACAGCAGGTCAGCGCGCTCCTCCAACGAAAGCCCGGCGTGTTCACCGCGCACTTCGCTGGTCAGGAAACCGCCCATGATGCTGCCGAGGACGTGACCGGCCGCCTCGGTGTCCAGGTCTGGGTGCAGTAGTCCCTGCCCGCGCAGAAGTTCCAGGTAATTGGGATTCCCCGCCAGCTCGCGCTGAGCGCCGGCGACCGTCTCGTCCTTGGCGAGGTTGCCCAACACCTCGGCGTCAGACAGCAGCAGTGCCTGCACCAGGGGCCGGTCGACGACACCAAGAAAGATCGCCCGCATCAGCCGATGTGGCAGCGCCGAATCAGGCTCCTGGGACAGAACCGCGATCAACCGGTCGAACAAGCGCATGGACTCGCGCTGCAGCACCGCCCAGAACAACGCCTCGCGCGTCTTCCAGTGCAGGTAGATCGTCCCCTTGCCGACCCCGGCCCGCCGGGCCACATCGTCGACCGACACCCGCCGGTACCCGTGCATCTGAAGCAACTCGGTGGCGGCATCGAGGATCCGCTCGGCACGCAGCCGACGTGCGTCCGAGCCGGTGGACAGTCGTTGAGAATCGCTCACGACAAAGACTGTATGACCAGATTTCAAAATTGGTCAAGCATCCCGAGTGATGATGACCAAGAACCGACCGATTCCCAAGCAAGATCAGTAAGCGGCGCTCCACGGGCGGAGCGCCGCCAGATCGTGCGCGAGAAACGGTGTCAAAAAGTCTTCGCTGCCGACCGTGAGCCCGGCGGGGTGTGCCCCGGCACGGGACCGGCAACGGCTTGGCACCCATTGGCCGCCGGCCCCGGATCCCGTAAGGTCCGCAGTCAGGGACAGGGGGATCCATGGGGACGCGGGTACTGCTGCTCGACGCGGCTCCCGGGCGGCTGCTCGATCGTGAGCTGGAGCGCCTGCTGGGGCACGGGTTGGCCGTCACGCTCAACCTGCGGCGGGTGGCCGACCGGGTGAGCGCGCGGGTGGCGTGGACGGGCCGGGTGGACTTCACCGATCTCGACGTCTTCGACGAGCCGGCCCTGATCGCCGAGATCGTCCGGGACGGACGCGGCTACCACGCGGTCAAGTCCCGTGCGGGCGTCCCGTTGCGAGCGGGCCTCCTCGCGGCCGCGACCGATCCCGCACTGTCCAACCGGCTCCGGGTGATCGGCCGGGCCGGGGCGGGCACCGACCACGTCGACCTGGCCGCCGCAGCCCGCCACGGTGTCACCGTCACCCACACGCCGGGCTCCAACGCGAACGCGGTCGCGGAGTTCGCCCTGGCCCAGCTGCTCGCCCTGACCCGGAACCTGCCGGCGCACAACGAGGCCGCGCACCAGGGCCGCTGGAGCACACCGGCCACTCCCGCGGTCGAGTTGTCGGAACTGACCCTGGGAATCGTGGGGTTGGGACGGATCGGCCTGGCGCTGGCAGGCCGGGCAACGGGCCTGGGTATGGCCGTCCAGGGCTTCTCACGGCACCCGAGCGGTGCGCCGGTGCGCCGGACCGAATCCCTCGGCGCCCTCCTGGCCGCCAGCGACGTGGTGTCGGTGCACCTGCCGCTCACCCCGCAGACCCGGGGGCTGATCGGCCGGAAGGAACTGGCGCTGATGAAGCCGGGATCGGTCCTGCTGAACACCTCCCGAGGCGGGATCGTCGACGAGCAGGCACTCGCCGACGCACTGCGCGCCCCAGCGCATCCGCTGGCAGCCGCCGCCGTCGACACCTTCGTCCACGAGCACGCCGCCTTCGCCTCACCACTCTTCGGTCTCCCCAACGCCCTGCTCACCCCGCACATCGCCGGCATGACCAGGAGCGCCATGGCCGAAGCCGCCCTCGGCTGCGCCGACCACCTGGCCGCGCTGCTCGCAGGCCGGCCGGACGGCATCCCCGTGGTGACACCATGACGTCGGCAGCCGGCAGCCGGCAGCCGGCAGCCGGCAGCCAGCGGTCCGCCAGCAGCGGTAAGTCCCGGGCGACGCCGGGGAATTGCCGGACAGCTCACACGCCCGACCGGCGGGGACGAGCCTGCGCACGTCGAGCGTGATCGGGGAAGGCGGCACCGTGCATTCATCGGGAAACACCGGCATCTGCCGGGCCGCGTCGCGCTACCCGAGCCTGGTGCGGGCGCCGGCAGGTCTGACGCGGCCCCGGCTGGTGCGTGCGGGGCGGGACGGGCGCCGATCGGGGTGGGTCCCGGCGCTCCCCATGCGACTTGCAAGCGCCGCCCGCATCGCCCGTACTGCCATGATCACGGCGACGGCGGCGAGTTCAGCCGGCTCCTCGATGCCCCGCTCGGTCATCACGGCCTGGCAGGCGGAGCACCAGACGCTGCTCGCAGCCGTGCCGTCCCCGTACCGCAGGCCGTCGGGCGGCAGATAGGCGATCGTGCACTCCTGGCAGACGAAGACGAGCCTCATCCCGTCACCACCCCGGCTCCTCCGCATGTGGTGCACGGCGACCAGTAGCGGTTCTCCAGGGCCACCGTGTTCCCCTGCTCATCGCGTTCGTAGGTGTGCTGCACCTTCTCGGTGCCTCTCTGGCCCGCGCAGGCCGGGCAGGGCCGTGGTTCTGACATCGCGATACCTCCCGCACTGACAGTAGCGGTCCGGGTACAAGATCAGGAGTGGTCCGGCATCTCACCTAATTCCGCCGAGGAAGCCCGGGGGCTTCAGCCCCGGGAGGAATCGGCTCCTTCGGTCTTCGTCGCGGAGCGACGGAGCATCACTCCGCAAGTTTGGCCGCGGATTTGGCCCAATCGTGACGCATTAACTACGATCTGTCACGTGAAGATCGTGGTGCAGGTGAAACTGGAGCCGTCGCCGTATCAGGCGGACGCGCTCGCTGCCACGCTGCGCGCCTGCAACCGGGCGGCGAAAGTACAAGGCCCAGCACGCCGGCGTGCCTCTCGCGCACGTCAACCCGGCCCACACCTCCCGCCAGTGCTCCGCCTGCTGGCACACCCACAAGCAGAACCGAGTGGACCAGGCCACGTTCGCGTGCCGAGCCTTCGGTGTACGGCTGCATGCGGATGTCAACGGCTCCCGCAACATCCGCCACCGTGCGGCTGATGCGTGGCAGCGGGGCAACGCCAACTGCCCCACCAATGCTCGCAAGAGCGCTGGTCGGGCCTGCCACGCCAGCCGGTTGGGCGGCAGGCTGATGCTGTCCGCCAGGCTGCCGTCCTGGGCGACCAGCAGCAGGCGGTCGCGCTGACCGGTGTCGTCGAACCGGTTGCACAGCAGCCGGCCCTCCACCGCCTCGGCCACCATCGCGCCGGTGTACGAACGCCCGAGATAGCGGTGCATCACCGGCTGACCCGCAGCGGCGGACGGGTCGCTGAGCACGAAGCCCTTCCTGAGCCGTGCCCATTCCTGCTTCTGCGCATGGGCGACGGCTGCCTCCGCGCCGTCCATGGCCTTCGCGCTGCGCCGTTCCCGGCCCGGTGCACCGGAAACGAGCTCGACCACGTCGCCCTGGCAACTGGTGTGCCAGGCCTTGCCGGTGGCCGGATCATGCAACTGCCGTATGCGCGCCATGACTTGTACTTTCCTCGATCGTGTGCTGCGGAGCGAGCATAGGGCAGGGGTCCGACAGCGGGGCGGCGCGCCCGCTGCCGGCCGTTCGGCCGGGCGGTGGCTTCTCGGGTGCTCGGGTGGTGTCCGGCCGCCCGGACGTCCGGCTGTGCCGAGCGGCCGGTTCGGGGCGCGACCCGTTCGCGCGGTGAGCACCGCATCGGTCCGCGGCAAGGGAGCCGACCTCGGCGGATAGAGTCGACTCCGTCCGCATGTTCAACGACGTCCTGGTCCGGGCCCCGAGGAGTTGTCGATGCGTCAGTCCGAGTGCCCGTACGCCGCGCGGCTCGATGCCTACGGGACCGTGGCCACCAGCCTGTCCCTGCTGAGCGATCGACGGCTCGGCGAGGCAGTGGCGACCGCTTCTCCCCTCGGGTCGGGTATCGGCGGCAGATCGGCGGAACTGGACGTCGACGGGACACGGGTCTTCGTGAAGAGGGTCCCGCTGACGGACGTCGAGACCCGGTCGGAGAACGTGCGGTCGACGGCGAACCTCTTCCACCTGCCGATGTTCTACCAGTGCGGCGTGGGCTCGGCGGGGTTCGGCGCCTGGCGGGAACTGGCGGTGCACACCATGACCACCAACTGGGTCCTGGGGAGGGAGTACGAGGGCTTTCCGCTGATGTACCACTGGCGCGTCCTGCCCGACTCCGCTCCCGACGGGTTCGCGGACGAGTTCGGCGGCATCGACGGCGCCGTCGCACACTGGGAGGCTTCGCAGGCCGTACGCGAACGGCTGGAGGCCATCGGCCGGTCCTCCTCCAGCCTGGTGCTCTTCCTGGAGCACGTGCCGCAGACGCTCGGCGCATGGCTGCACGACCACCGCCACACCGAGGCGGCGGGCACGGACGGCACGCTGTACACATGGGCGGAGGAGGCCCTGGCGCGTGGCACCGGGTTCATGAGCTCCCGTGGGCTGGTGCACTTCGACGCCCACTTCCGCAACATCCTGACCGATGGCCGGCTGCTCTACTTCGCGGACTTCGGGCTCGCGTTGAGCACCGGATTCGAACTCTCGCCGGCGGAACGGGAGTTCCTCTCCGACCATTTCGCGTATGACCGCCACTAGGCAGTGTCCTGGCGATCACGAGCGAAGCCAGATGACGAGTGCGGCTGCGGTGACGGTGCCGAGGTAGACGTAGCCGCGCTTGTCGAATCTGGT
>NZ_BAAATR010000077.1:0-13830 GCF_039533515.1 Kitasatospora cystarginea
TTACATTCCGAACCCGGAAGCTAAGCCTCACAGCGCCGATGGTACTGCAGGGGGGACCCTGTGGGAGAGTAGGACGCCGCCGAACAAATTTTGATGAAAGAATGCCCCCTCCCGGGGATAGCGGGAGGGGGCATTCTGCGTTTCCCGTGTTGAAATTTTGGTGCCGTAGTGCTGTGCAGGTTCCGATAATCCTCGATCCATGAAGCCAGCCCTCGAGGGGTCTGTGCAGCCAGTGGCTCTGTTCCGTAATCGGTGGTAACGAAGGGTGATGCTCTTCGTTGGCGCTATGTGTGAGATGTCAACGAGCCTGTGGGCACGGTGTTTTCGGGACATTCCGCGCTGGTCGTCGAGAACATAGCGGACGAGGGCGAGGTCATCCGGGTGTCGGCCCGGACGCTCGCGCGGTGGGCTGTAGGGCGGGCGCTCGCCTCAGGCGGCCCGCGTAAGCGCAGTCAGGCCGCGGAGCCGGTCGTGCAGTTGGGCGAGCAGGCCCTTGACGCGTCAGCGACGCGTGAAGCCGTGGGCGCGGTCCCAGGCGGGGAAGTCCGCAGGCATCGCCCGCCAGGTGATGCCGCCGGCGACCAGGTAGCGGATCACATCGAGTATCTGCCGGTGACAGTAGCCCTCCGGCTGCCCGCCACGGCCCTCCAACCACCGTGGCATCGGCATCGCAGCGCGCGACCGCCCACTCCGCATCGGTCATGTCGGACGGATAGCGCCGAACCCGGCCCGGACGGTCGCCCGCGTTCCCGAACCGGTGAGCGAGGCAATCACACGATCGGGCAACCGAGTTGGAATCCACCAGTATCCGCGCGGAAGATTGCGGCACCAGGACCTCCTGTCGCTCGCTTGGACTCCACATCCATGAGCTGGACAGGAGGACCTGCCGTCATGCCCGGGCCGACGGAGAACCACTCGACCGAGAAACACAGTTCGACTGCCGAGCGCCCGTCTCTCGGAACGACGACTTGTCAGGCCAGGAACCTGGCCACCCGGTCGCCCCAGGCACGCACGCCCGCAGAGTCGCTCGACACGTGCAACTCGGCGCCAGGGAGTAGGTCGGCGAGCTGTTCGGCAGTGGAGCTTGGGTGGTTGGGGTCGTCCGCGAGGGCCAGGATCAGGGTGGGCCGGGTGAGTTCGCCGAACGGGGTGTTCGGCCAGATCCCCAGCGCGGCGGGCCGCGTCGAGGTGGCGGACCGTCAAGGGCGCACTGATTTCAGGGCGCGCCGAACCAGCGCGGGGTGTCGTGCCTGTGGCCTCGCGCCCCGAGATGAGGAGCAGGTCCTGCCGCCCTGGATCGCCCGAGCCGCCGTCGACGCGTCACTGGTCTACTAGCGGGAGTTGCGTGGATGCCGCCCTGGCTCTCGCGGGCTGCCGCGCCACCCGTTACACCGAGGCACCCTCACCGACATCGCCGAGGTCGGCGATGACGCCCTCACCCGCTGGATCCCCGAGCGGCTGCTCACCGGCACCTTCGCCCACCTCGACCTGCTGAGCGGCACGTGCCGCTGGGTGAACTGCGGTCACCCGCCGCCGCCGCTGATCCGAGGCAACCACATCGTTCCTGCCGCCTCCCGTCCGCACTCCCGAGCTTCCCCTGGGCCTGGGCCCGGGCTATCCCCGCCCGACGGCTGTGACCCATCGCGCCCAGCTCGAGCCCGGCGACCGCATCCTGATCCACACCGAGGGTGTCACCGAGGGCCGCTCCCGCACCGGGGAGATGTTCGGCGAAGCCCGGCTCGTGGACACCATCGTCCACGCCACTATTGCAGGGGAACCCGCCCCCGAGGCCCTACGCCGCCTGATCCGCACCATCCTCGAGCACCAGGACCAGCGCCTGACCGACGATGCCACCCACCATCCTCCTGCTCGAATGGCGCCCTGCGCCCGGCACGGCGTACCCGCCGACCGTTCCCGAGACCCGCCTCGGGCGGGGGCGGCGGGCGTGATGCCACTCCTGTCCCTGTCCGATGTCTACCCTGCCTGAACTGCGCGACCGGTCCTCAGGAGACGGCCGCGATCTGCGCCGACGGCCGGATCGCCAGGATGAGCGAAAACCTGGGCAACAATTGTCCGAATTGCGGTGGAAGGGTGACCAGCGCTGTTTCGTTCTCCCGTCCCCGTTCTGGCCGACCTTGCGGTGTGTCCGGCTGCTCTACGGGTCAGTAGTCCGAACCCCTGACGGGCGGATCCTGACCGGGTGAAAATCGGCGGCGTACAGCGCGACCACTTCGGCCGCGGCCGCGGCCAGTTCGGCCCGGGCCTCCGGCGGGGACAGCACCTCAACATCCGCTCCGAACGGGAGCAGCGCCCGGACCGCCTGTACGGCGCGGAAGCCCAGCTCCACCTCCACGGACTCGCCGTCCAGATCCTCCGGACCGGCGGCCAGGTTCACCACGTGGATCCGCAGAAAGGTGTCCAGCCGGTGTCGCCGGACCCGGCAGCGGACCAGGATCTCCTGCGGCAGCCGCTCGACCTGGTCGCGGAGCACGGTCCAGACCTCGGCGAGGCTCAGCCCGGGCCGGCGGCGGACCGGCTCGTCGTCGACCGAGGCCGCCTGCACCCGGTCAGACCGGAACAGCCGGGCCTCGCCGTCCCGGTCGGCCACCAGGTACCAGACGCCGGCCTTGCTCACCAGGCCGTACGGATCGACGATGTACTCCCTGGACTCGCTCTCGCCACTGTGGCGGTACGTCAGGCGCAGCCGACGGTCGGCGAACACCGCCCGCTGCAGCTCGCCGAGCTCCACCTCGGCGGCGCCACCCCGCATCCAGCGAGCCGGGTCGACCAGGATGCGCTCGCTGGTGCGTTCGGCCGCCGGGCGGTGCGGCGCGGGTAGGGCGGCCATCACCTTGCGCAACGCCGAGCCGATCGCCGCACCGAGCCCCAACGCGTCATGCGTGCCGTCGGCCGCGAGCACGAACAGAGCCCGGGCCTCGTCACCGGTCAGGCCCGTGACGTCGGTGCGGTAGCCGGGCAGCAGGCGGATGCCGCCCAGGCGGCCGCGCTCGGCCCAGACCGGAACGCCGGCCGCCGACAGCGCCTCGACATCCCGGTAGATCGTCCGGACGGACACCTCCAGCCGCTCGGCGAGTTCGGTGGCCGGGACCTGGCCCCGGGTCTGGAGCAGCAGCAGGATCGAGAGCAACCGGTCGGCTTTCACGGAAGTCAGCCTAAAACCTGACAGCAGATGTCCGGTATTCCTAGGAGAGTGTCCGTCACAAGGCCGCCCGGAACCGCGCCGGGGCCACTGACCGAGGAGTTCTCCCGATGGATGCCGCCTTCGACCCCCGCCCCCTGTTCCTTCGCTCGCTCGGCCAGTTGGAGAAGCTGCTCACCTCGCTCGCTCCCGCACACCTCGAGAAGCCGACACCCTGTCAGGAGTACAACCTGCGCATGCTGCTGAGCCACACCATCGGCGCGATCCACCGGATCGCGTACATCGGCGAGGGCGGCCGGGGCATGGACCTGCCCGCGCAGGTCGGCGAGGTCGCCGACACCGACTGGACGGGTGCGGCCGCCCGGGTCCGGGCCCGCGCCACCGCCGCCTGGGCCGAGGACGCCAAGCTGGACCGGGAGGTCGAGGTGCCCTGGGGCCTGGCCACGGGTCGGATCGCGCTGAGCGGCTACGTGATGGAGACGGTCACCCACAGCTGGGACATCGCCCAGGTGATCGCCCCCGAGGCCGAGCTCGACGAGGAGCTGGCGCTGGCTGCACTGGGCATCGCCCAGCAAGTGCTGCCAGCCGACCGGCGCGGCCCCGAGGTTCCGTTCGGCGCCGTACAACCGGTGCCGGCCGACGCCGACGCCTACACCCGGCTGGCGGGCTGGCTCGGACGCAGCCTCTGACGGGCCGGCCGGAGGGCGGGCGGAGCATGCACGTCGCCCGCCTCCCGGCATTGCCGATCTCGTCAAAGGATCATTCGCACATCAGGAGAGAGGCGAGCGGAATCCTGCCGGCCAACCTCCCGTATGCCAGGTCGGGCTGCTCCTGGTGGCGCAGGTGAGGGCGTCCGGCTGAGCGGTCGTCTGCTCGTCGCCCGCGCCGGGGCGGTGGAGTTTGACGAGGACACCGGCGATCACCGGCGCCGGTGCTCGCCGGTGCCTGCGGTTGCGGCCGGGCAGGGTGGCGCGGCAGCCCGCACCGACTGGGAGTCGACGGTCCCCGTCGTCGGCTCCGGATCCCGCCCGGCCGCCTCGCGAGCCTGCCCGGGCAGCCGGTCGTGCAGCCCCTTGATCAGACCGGCATTCCGTCAGCGTCGGTAGAACGCCTAGATGCGGTCCCAGGCGGGGAAGTCGACGGGCATCGCCCTCCAGGCGAGGCCGCTGGCGACCAGGAAGCGGATCGCGTCGATTGTTCAATGCCACGAAGTTAAGGGTCCGTTGGCGATGTCAAGGCGTCGGGAAGGGAGATCTTGTCTGTTGTAGCGTAAGGTTCCGCACTTGACGATGTGGGTGGACAGTCGCATCCGGCGCCCGGGAAGCAGCGCGTGCAGGACGCGAGCACCGATGTCGAGTATCTTCCGGTGACAGTAGCCCTCCGGCTGCCCGCCCTTGCCCTCCAACCACCCGTCGAACGGGTGATCGCGTTCGGTGTAGGGCATGAGAGCGGTCGCCTCGGCGGACACCGGCGACCGCGCCGCGGCCTGCTTGCCCAGGTGGCTGACACGCACCACCTGTCGGAGCTGGTCCGGGCCGACGACGCCTACACCGGCAGCCTCATCGAGCCCTGCTTCACCGCGCCGGCAATGGTGTTGGCGATCATCAAGCGCAGTGACGACCAGACGGGGTTCGTCGGTTTGCCGAAACGCTGGATCGTCGCGCGGTTCTTCGGGCACCTGATGCGCCCCCGCCGCCTGGTGCGCGACTTCGATACGCCCGGAAATACAACAGCCTCTGACACCTAATGAGCCCGCCGCGCGGGTCCGGCGGGTTGGACAGCACGTTCGTGGTCAGTCTGAATGGGCATCCACGTCAGAGGCACCGCCGTGGGACGGCCGCCGGCGGCCGGGAAGGCGGACGGTTAGCAGTTTGGCGCGGGGGGCCAGGCGCCTGGTCATCGCGAACAGGGCCTCGGTGCGGGAGCTGTCGCTGTCGATGATGCTGAAGAAGTTGACGCCGAGGTACATGGTGGGTGCTGGTGACGTGGACGTCACCACCGCCTTCGCCGCCTCCTATCTGCGTCTCCCCGCCGATCAGAAACGCATGTTCCGACTGCTCGGGCTGCACCCGGGAGCGGACTTCGACAGCTACGGCGCCGCCGCTCTGTACGGCACGGAGCCCGACGAGGCCGAGCGCCTGCTGGAGGCCCTCCTCGATGGCCATCTGCTCGAAGACCGCGGAGCCAATCGGTACGCCTTCCACGACCTGCTCCGCGTGCACGCACGTACCACCGCCAATGCCGTCGAGTCGCCCGACGCCCGGCGCCTCGCGCTGAACCGGCTGCTCGACTACTACCTGGCGACCTCCACCGCCGCGGCCGACCTGATCACCGCGGGCCGCCAACGCCCCGACGGAAAGGCACACCGGCCGGACGGAGTGGCACGCCCGCCCCGTGAGGGGCCCCGACTGGCCGCAGCGGCGGACGCCGTCGCCTGGATGGCCGCCGAACACCGGGCCTTGCTCGCAGCCGCCGCACTCTCCGCGGAGTACCAACTGGCCAATCACACCCATCAGCTCTCACGGAACCTGGCCCCATACCTCACGATGGACAGTCACATCGAAGACACCGGAAACCTTCGCGAGCCGGCCACACGGGTCACCGAAACTGCGCGATAGCCGGCCAAACTCTCGCTGGCCCACGATGCCGCGCATTGCTTCCAACCGGGTAAGCGGACGAGCATCTCAAGATCCGTCCGAAGTGCTGCCATGCCCGTGAATCGTCCCCTGGCCCACCTCAACCCCGCCGGACCGACTGGCAGACGGACGACTGGCGCTCTGGGGCCAGCATCCCGCAACGCTCCACCAACCGTCCGGGATCATCCGGAGTCGTCCGAAACGCTGGCTGGCAGCAATACCGGATGGCGAGGATGTTCACACGGCCCCCGGAGCGAACGGAAGGGCCGTCAAAGCAGCAAGGGCCAACGTCCGCGGACCCGGGCGTGCAGGAGGCATCCCGCTCCAGCCCGACAAACGTCCCGGGCCGGTACCGAGCGACACGTCATCACCCATTCCGGGGGCCGCGCAGGGGTGGCTCAGCTGTGCCGGGAAGCGCTCGACACCTGGGACACCTGCGAGACGCTGCCGCAGCCGTTCCAGGCGGTCGCCACTGCCGCAGCGGAGTCGCCTGGTGCCGGCCGCGAGCGCGGTTCGGAGGTGGCAGCAGCGGCGCGATCACTGCCCACGTGGCGTCAGAAATCTCCCCATGCCTCACGACCCGACCAACGATCTGGTGATCGGAAAGAGGCTCCCTGGTCTCTGGGCCTATCCAGCCTGCCGGAGTTCCTTCTCCAATAGTGTGAAGGACTTCGGCGCCCCGCCCGGCTGAGGCTTGCCCTCCTTGCGGCCCACGACGCGGTAACCGGCGTCCCGGTAGTAGGCGTTGAGCCGTGCATTGTCAGCCAAGCAGTCCAAGCGCACGCACGTCCGTCCCGCCGCGGCCACTCGGCGTTCCGCGGCCCTCAGCAGCAGCCGCCCCGTCCCGGGCGCGGCGGTACCACGATCAACCATGAGCCGGTGCACGTATCCGGCCACGGGCGGCTGCGAGCCCCATGCGGCCTCGTCCTCCCACCACAGCTCCCATACGCCAGCGATGCGCCCGCCGGCCTCCGCGAGCCAGACCTCGCCCTGCGCCATGACCTGGCGGAAGTGGCCCTCGGCCAGCTCCCCCGGCCGCCACTGGCCGGTGATGCCGCGGGCCAGCATCCAGCGGGCCGCGTCGTCGCGGAGGCGGACGAGACTCGCCAGATCGGCCTCAGTGGCCGGGCGAACGCGTAGATCATTCACCCGGTGATCTTCGCAGATCTGTCCCATGACGGCCTCTGTCGGACCTGCTACTGCTCGCAACTAGTGATCGACAGGAAGACCATCGCTTCCCCCGCCACCACCCGCCACCGCCGGAAATCCCCGCTCGCGTTCCCGGCGGCTACGTGCTAACAGCGTCGCGCAGAATCAGACGCGGGTTCTGGGCCTGAAGCCGGCCCAGCTGATCGAGCAGAGCCACTAGAGGCTTTCGCTTGAGGGGATGTACATTCAACATGCTTACTTCTCAAGCAAGTTGGAAGTCCCTGAACGTGCCTGCGCGGCGCAAGGGCGCCGCCATCCTCAGGAGAGCGGGAGAGCGCCCCATGAGCAACAGGTACCTCTGCGTCGCTGTCCTCGCCGCTACGGCGCTCACCCTGGGTGCCGTCAGTACCCCGGCTGACGCCACGTCTCGTGGCAGCGAGCCGCACACGGCCGCCACACCCGGGCACGGCGGCCACGGGCGGCTCGCAGTGTGGACCTCCTCGCACACCATGACGATCTGGACCCCGCAAATGTGGCAGACCCTGGCGCGCAACCGTGTCGCCCTGTTCGTCCAGGTGAACGACGGGGACTACCGTCCCCACGCCGACACCTGGGCCACGGACATCATCAGCGAGGCCAACCGCCGGGCGTTGCCGGTCACCATTTGGACGGGCGGAAACGACACCGCCAGCGCGCAGACTCAGGTCGAGGTCGACGAAATCCACGCCTGGCTCGACGCCAACCGGCTGCACGCCCAGGGCATCGTCATCGACGACGAGGGCACCGCGCAGACCATGGCCCTGGTCGGCAAGGCCATGGCCGGCGACCAGAACGCCGAGCAACAACTGCTGAGCGCCAACATCGATCCAGCCCAGCAGTGCCAGGCCATCACCGCCGACAAGGCCCTGATCAAGCACGCCCATCGGGAGGGCCTCGCCCTCGACGAAACCGCGATGCCACAGTCGCTGGACGATCTCGACGCGGGCACCCTGGCTCTGCAGGACACCCTCAACGCGACCAGCAACCCGCCCGCGACCTGGGACGCCAACTACTTCCAGGCATACCGCTCCGACTTCAGCACCGACTTCGGTACCACCATCAGCAGCGGCCTGATCACCTCGTACTACGAGTCCGCGCACCAACACCTCGGCGACGCGGGCGAGCTGACCATCGGCGTCGCCGGCCTCGCCCCATACGCCACACTGGCGCCGCTGGTGCACGACGTACGGTTGCTGGCGACGCTCGGCCAGAAGACCATTCCGATCTTCTCGCTGGAGCAGATCGTCGCGACCTACGGCCCGGAATCGATCAACTCCCTGGCAGCGGCCGCGCACGAGCCACTGGCGACGGTCGACCAGCCCAGTGCCGCCGACCTACACGCCCGAGCCACGTATCAGCAACTGGCCAAAGAGGTCGCCGCCCTCACCCCTCAAACCACCCGAACCCGCGACGGCGTTCCCCAGCAGGCCAACAACTACCCGAACACGAGCTGCGCCGCGTGATGGGAGCGTGTCAGCGATCTCCAGCAAGTGCTCTGGGGTTATTGGATGCTGAGCCGGTCCTCGAAGAAGAGTGAGAACTGGTTCAGCGCCTCCTTCCAGTGTGCGGCGACACGGTTGATGTCGCGTGCCCCGGGGGTGATCTGCTCGTGAACGGCGAGGTATAGCACCTTCAACGCGGCCTGCTCCGACTGGAAATGGCCGCGGTTGCCGGCGGCCTTCCGCAGCCGGGAGTTGGTCTACTCGACCATGTTCGTCGAGTAGACCTTCGTGGTCGTGGCGGTGGCATGCGAGGGACTCGACCAAGTGCTCGCCCCCGCCGGGGGCCGGCGAGGGGTCGCCGGCGGGCAAGGCCGTGATCGACTGCACCGACGCGGTGGACTGCGCTTCCGGTCTGCTCAAGCCACCCACCGGGTCGGCGATACAGCACATCGCCGAGCGAGCCGTAGGCAGCCACGTGGTCAAGGCGCTGCACCTGTTCGCGGGGCGAGCTGGCTGACGCCGACGCCGGCGGGACAACCGAAGCGGACCGTGGCGAGGTGCGGCGACACGACGCGGCGCTCGGCATCGCCGCCGGGCTGATTCGCGACCTCGGTGGCGTGCCCGCCGCGATAGGCGGACCGGAGCACGCCCAGCAGCTCGAAGACGTGGCGGGTTTCGTCATGCGGCTGGTTGCCGCGGGACACAACCCGGTCACCGCCGTACCCGTCGTCGACCGGTCACAGGATTGACGACGTCGCTCATCACCAGGGTGCGCGTGCCCGTGATGCGCTCGCCGTCGCCGTGCCTGAAGGTGATTCGGGATCCTGAGATGTCCGTCAGCGTAGACACCGGCGCTTTGGGGTCTTCCTCCGGGCCCGGAAGCCGCTGAACTGAGGCCCCGTGTGCCGGGTACAGGCACGGCTGGTTTTCTAGGCAGCCAGCAGTGGGCCGAGTTCGGCAGCCCACTCCGGGTAGAGCGCGACCTTCTCGTCGTGCAGGGCGAGGATCTCCCGTGCCAGCGTGGGCGTCATGTCGTCGGACAGGTCAGGGCCGATGGCGAGCCTGGCCAGGTGCGGCATGATCTCCGGATCGCCGGTCAGGTGGACCGGGTCGTGCATGTAGCGCCGCAGGGCCGGCAGGTCCGCGATTCCCACGCAGTAGGCGTGGGTGAAGCCGTCGGTGTCGTCGAGGCTCTGGCCCACCGTCGAAAACGACACCGACTCCACCGAGGCCGTGCGCCGCATCACCGCGAGCACGTGCTCGCGCTCCTCCTCGGTCGCGGTCTCCTTGAACGAGAAACGCAGCATGTGGACGATCATGTCCGCCCCGCTCCTTTCAGGTTTGACTGAACCAATCGGTTCAGAAGTTCGGTCCAGCTGGTTCAGCATTGGCCGCCGAGCACTTCCTCGTCCTGCTCACCGGCCCACTGGAGTACCGGCCCGGCGCCGACCCGGATGCGATCGCGGACGCGGCCGTGGAGTTTCTCCTGCGCGCCTACGGGGCGGACCGCGCTTACTGATTTCGGCGTTTCGAGGTGATTGGCTTGTTCGTGTAGCTGACTGACAGTCATTTGCGCGCTATGCGGTTGGTATGCGCTATGCGGATGGGGGCGGGCTGGCGGCGAAGGCACGTCAGTGCCGCGAGGCGGTGCGGCTGGAGGCAGCCGCGTTGTTCGACGAGGCGTCCCGCCGAGGGAGGGTGCCCGCCGGTCGCGGGTGACCCCCACACCACCGCGCCGTTGCTTCAGCTTGGTCGGTAGTAGGCGTCGATGGGGGCGCGTGCCTCGTCGAAGAGGGCCGGGCCGTGCTGCGTCACCGTCGGCCAGTCGCCCGACTGCGGGTTGAGTTCGACGAGTTGTTCGGTGGAGAGCGCGTAGACGACTCGGCCGATGCCGGAGCGCGCGATGCCGCCGGCGCACATGCCGCACGGCTGGCAACTGGTGTACAGCGTGGTGCCCGCGGCCGTGTCCGGGTCGAGTTCGCGGGCCGCCCAGCGGGCCAGCTTCAGTTCCGGGTGGGCCGTGATGTCGTTGTCGCGCCGCACTGTGTTGTGGGCCTCGGCGAGGATCGTGCCGTCCGGGCCGGCCAGGAGGGAGCCGTACGGTGCGTCGCCCTGGGCGACGGCGTGGGCCGCGATGTCGATCGCGCGGCGCAGGAGCGTCTGGTCGGCTGTGATGGTCATGATGCTGTCCTCCAGTGGGAGGCCACCTCGGTGAGCGCCTGCCAGGCCGTGTGGGGCCGGCGGGTCTCCTTCGGATCTCCGTGGTAGGGGTCGAGTACGACGGTGTCGGCGCCGAGCAGGCGGAGCTGGTCGAGGTCGCCGAGGATCTGCTCGATGGTGCCGACGCCGGCAGGCCGTTCGGGGTCGTCGACCGGGGCGGTGGTCAGCCGCAGGGCGATGCGGGGCGCGAACGCCGGCAGCGAGTGGTCCGTCAGGACCGCGCGCATCCGGGCCAGGGAGAGCCGCAGCGGGTGCCAGGCATCCCCGAACCTGGCGGCACGGCGGAGCGCCGCCGCACTGTGGCCGCCGACCCAGACGGGGATCGGTGCGGTGCCGTCCTCGGCCTCCGTGCGCCAGGTGTCCCGCAGGGTGGCCAGGTACTCGTCGGTCAGCCGGCCACGCCCGGTGTACGGCACGCCGAGTGCGTCGAACTCCTGCCGGGCCCAGCCGACGCCCACCCCGAGCACGAGCCGGCCGCCGCTGAGCCGGTTGAGGTTGGTGGCCATCCGTGCCACCAACAGCGGATGCCGGTACGGGAGGATCAGCACCGTTGTGCCGAGCCGCACTCTGGTCGTGACGCCAGCGAGCCAGGACAGCGTGGTGAACGGCTCGTAGAACGGTTCCGGGTACCGCTCGGCCACGTCCGGGGTGACGACCACGTGATCCGACACCATGAGGAGGCCGTAGCCGAGCCCCTCCGTGACCCGTGCCCAGTCGCGCAGCACGCCGGGATCTGTACCGGGCCCGAAGTTCGGTAGGTTGACGCCAAGTTGCATGATCCGAGGCTATCCCGGCAATCACGGGGTGCGGAACCGAATCTTCCCGGCGATAGCAGCGTTCTTCCGTTGTTCTACCGGTAGAATCGCGATGTGACCGTGAATCTTGATGAAATCGACTGGGCGATCATCGAGCAGCTGCAACGGGAAGCTCGCATCTCCCTCAGCGAGCTGGGGCGGCGCGTGAAACTCAGTTCGTCGGCCACCACGGAACGGGTGCGGAATCTGGAGTCGTGGGGCGTCATCACCGGCTACCACGCCGTGGTGGACCTGGCCAAGGTCGGCTACCCCGTGCTCGCCGTCGTCCGGCTGAAGTACCCGGGCAACCGCCACCAGCCGCTGCGCCAGCTGCTCGCCGAGCGGCGGGAGATCCTGGAGTGCCTCCGCACCACCGGCGACGACTGCTACACCCTGAAGGTGGCCGCGACCTCCATGGAGCAACTGGAGACGCTCGTGGACGAGTTGGCCGGCTTCGGCAGCACGACCACGAGCGTCGTCTACAGCCAAACGCTGCCCTATCGCGGACCCAACCACCCTTGACCAACAGCCGTCGCCGCAGCCCCGCAGATCGGCAGTGGAGCGCCATCGCGGTTCGGGCGCACCACGGCGGACAAAATTCGCCAATTCGCCAAGTCCGCATCAGCACCCTGGAGCTCAACCGCCCCAGCCCCCGACTCAGCAGACATCACCCTGGTGGGCCGACACCAGTAACGGGGATCATCCTTCCCAGGTCCACCACACGCGAGTCGGTAGCCGCGTTGGTGGGTCGCGCCGGGCGATCCGTGGTGGGGGTCCGGCTGCTCATCCCGCGGCGATCCCCGCCACTGCGAGCGTGGCCACCAGTAGCAGGAAGAGCCCCTGGAGCACGGGCGTGACCCGGTAGCCGCGCCAGTACGTGGTCAGCAGCGCCGTCAGGGGCACTGCGATCAGCGCGGCCAGCATCAGGGTCGCGACGATGGCGACGGCGAGGACGCTCGGCGGGTCGCCGCCGTCCTCTGCGCCCAGGGAGTAACCGACGAAGGCGACGGCCGCCGCCGGGAGCATGACGAGCTCCAACAGGAGCAGCCAGGCGGTGTGCAGCAGATCCCTCGCCAGGGACGGTCGCGTCATGGTGGACATTCTGTCCGAGTGCTCGTACGGGGCACGAGCAGGGGGTCGTCCAGGGAGACCCGCACCGAGTGTGTCCGCAGCGTGGCCGATCTCGGGCGGTATTGCCATCATGGCGCTCCTCGCGTCGGTGGTCACCGCCCTGCTGGCGCGAACCCGCATGGAAGCCTGCGGGTCTCACCGGCTTTCCTATCAAGATCGGCTCGTGCGGTCATGATCCGACTACGGGTGTTCGACCGGTGCGGAATCCGGTAGTGAGAACCGGCGCCGCGGACGGGCTTCCTGAACGTAGAGCTTGACGCGCTGGAAGGGCCGGCGACGACGTGGCTTCCGCCGCCTCTCCGAAGGTGACCTCTCCGGCCTTCCCGACGGCCGTCAGCAGCTGGTGCTGGAGCTGCATGGGGTCCTGCAGCGGGTGGTGCTGGGATGGCAGGAAGTCCAGAACGCTGTGGGCGTGCGGGCGCCATCCGGCCACCACCGAGTACTGCCAGCCGCGGGCCTCTGCCACGTGCTGGGCCGCCGCGAACTTCAGGGCATCCCGCGGTTCGATCAGCAGCTCGGGCCGGACGTCGAACAACCGCCGGCGCCGCCCGGCAGTACCGCCAGGAAGTCCGGGGCGTGCCGACTTGCCTCCTCCCTCGTGCTCGAAGTCCAGCTCGACCGGCTGGCTCAGCACGTCAGCGACGCGGACGAAGCCCAACGCGAGCAGCAGACGTTGCTCCTCCAGGGACTCGAAGCCTCGAAGCCGTGGTGGTGGCCCGTGGAGACCATGAACTGCAGCCCTGACCGGTGCCCGTGCCCCGCCCTTCAGGTGAACCGGCGAACCGGTGACGACGGGCCGATCGGCACCGACCCGAGCTCGCTCACCGGCCACGCGACGGCCCCTTCGCCGACCTGCCAGAAGAAGCCTCCTTCGCGGTGGTCGGGGCTGACGAAGCCGTGGCAACGGCTTGGAGCATGCACATCTTTGGGCGGGGTGGCAGCGTGGAGGAGTCAAGACCCGGATGCGTGGGAGCGGGCTGGATGCACAGAGTGGACAGCCATGTCCTTGGGGACACGGAACCGGGCGGACCGAGGGAATGCCGGTCCGCCTGGGATGGGCTGCGTTCGCGGCTGAGGGTGCGCAGTGTCGCGGGCCAGGTGTTCCTGTGGCTGCTGGTCGTGGTGGTGCTGCTGGTAGCCGCGGCGTTGACGGCGCTCATCTTGCAGGCCCGGAACTACGCCACGAGTGACGCCGAACACCGCACGCATGCCGCAGCCATCATCTTGGCGCACTATCCCGGGGCGGCTGCCGCTCTGGA
>NZ_BAAATR010000078.1:0-13294 GCF_039533515.1 Kitasatospora cystarginea
CCCGCCGACGCTCTCGCCGCCGGCCGCCTGACCGAGGCCCTGCCGCCGGCGACGACCACGGACACCCTCGCCACCCTCGCACTCCCCAACCGCCCGGCGGCCCCGGCACCCGCCCACAGTGCGCACCCGCCGTCCCAGCACAGCGACGGCCGCCCACGACCAGCCCCAGCCACCCACGCATCGCCCGCCCACGACCGGACGGATCTTGCCGACCGGGCGTGGGTCGAGCGCCTCAACGAGGCCAGCGACGCTGCCGGCCGGGCGGAGCGCGACCTGGACCTCGCACGGCAGACGGTGCAACGCCTCGACCGCGAACTCGAGCGCCTGGCCACCGCCCAAGCGAAAGCCGCCCGGCGGGCGGAGCACGCCGCCCAAACGCTGCGCCAGGCACAGGCCGAGGCCCAGCAGGCCGCGCAAGAGCAGAAAGAAGTGGAGCGGGCGCATGTGAGGAAGCAGGCCGAGCGGGAAGACGCGTGGCGCACGCTGCGGGAAGCCGAACAGGCCGCCGAGGCGGCGCGGCGGCGGGCGGATGAGCTGGCGGTGGAAGCCGCGCGGGCGAAAGGAGGTCGGTGATGGCCAGGCCCATCTGGACGGGTGTTCTCAGCTTCGGGCTGGTGACCCTGCCGACGGCGTTGTACTCGGCGACCGAGTCCCACACCGTGGGCTTCCACCAGATCCAGCGCGGGACAGCGGACCGGGTACGCAACAAGCGGGTCAACGAGCGAACCGGGGAAGAGGTGCCCTACAGCGAGATCGTGAAGGGGTATGAGCTGGTCGAGGGCGAGTACGTGATCATGGAGCCCGAGGAACTGGAGCAGCTCTCCCCCGGCCGGTCCAAGACCATCGACATCCGCGGGTTCGTCGACCTCGAGCAGGTCGATCCGATTTTCTTCAACACCACCTACTACCTCGGCCCCAAGGGCAAGGAGTACGCCAAGATCTACGCCCTGCTGGTCAAGGCGCTGGAGCGGTCGAACAAGGCCGGGATCTCCCTGTTCTCGATGCGCGGCAAGGAGTACCTGACCGCGGTCCGGGCCGAGAAAGGGATGCTGGTCGCCCACACCATGCACTTCGCCGACGAGGTCCGCGACCCGCACCGGGAGGTCGACGACCTGCCCGCCGCGGGCACCGAAGTGGGCGAGAGGGAACTCGCCGCGGCTCGGCAACTGATCGACATGCTCGCCGTCGACTGGAACCCGGACGAATACCACGACACCTTCTCCGAGCAGGTCCGCGAACTCATCGAGGCCAAGGCCGCCGGCAAGGAGATCGCCATCTCCCAAGGCCCCCAGGAGACGCCCACCAACGTCGTCGACCTCATGGAAGTCCTCGACCGCAGCCTGGCCACCGCCAAGGACCGCGCCGCAGCCGGCCGGGAACCAGAAGAAGCCAAGCCCACACGCGGCCGCGCCCGCAAGACCGCACCCCGCCCCAGCCGCACCCCGAAAGCCGTCGGCGGGAAGAAAACCGCCTCCACCACCGCGAAGCGGGCGCAGCCCGCCGCCGGGGCGAGGAAGCGCACCGGCACCCGCTCGAAAGCCGAGGACCTGGCAGCGCTCACGAAGGCCGAGCTCTACAAGCGGGCCAGCGACCTCGACATCCCCCAGCGCTCCACCATGACCCGCGACCAGCTCCAGCACGCCCTCGAACACGCCAAGCACCGAGAACACCGTCTCCGCACCGCGTCCTGAGACCGGCCCTCGGCTCAGCGCCTGACTCGCCAGAACGAGGCGAAGGAATGAACAGCGACCTCGAAGAATCGGACGGGCAGCGGTTCCGGCTGCCCGTGTACCGGCTGGATGGCGAACTGGTCATCCCGGCCATCGCCGTCACCGACATGCTGCGCGGGATCGCCGAGCTATGGGAAACGTGGCGTCGCAGCGACCAGCACCGCATGGACGATGAGACTACCGCCGTGCTCTGCACGGCACTTGAAAGATTCGCTGACCAACTCGATACCGAGTGCATCGCTGTTGCCGACCCCAGACCGACCCGGTGAACCGCCCGACCGTCGGAACCGCGAATGTCGCCGAAACGGCGCAGCGCCGGACGCCCGTGCGACTACATCGGCCTCACCTACGAGCGGCAAACACCACGCCGCTCATAGTCGCCGCAATGAAGAATCTTGTGATCGAGCCCGTGGCGTCGGTGTGTTCTGACCGAGCCCCTTCCCGATATGGCGCGGCAAACGGGCGCGGCGGCCGTGCGGCACCGTCCGGCGGGCCGTAGCGTCGGGCGGGTGGACATGCCGGTCCGGGGTTGTGAGTGAGGGAGGCTTTGATGCCGGCCGCAGCACTGTTCGATGTCGACGGCACGTTGCTCGACACCAGTTACTGGCACCGGTCGCCTGGACGGAGGCGCTCGCCCAGTTCGGCCACACCCCGGCGATGGCCCGCATCCACGGGGCGATCGGCATGGCCGGCGACCAGCTCCTGGACCACGTGCTGGGTGAAGACCGTGACCACGCAGATGATGAGGCGATCAGTGCGGCGCATCAGGCGCTGTTCGCCCGGTTCTGGCCCCGCCTGCGTGCCTTCGACGGTGCTGGTGGACTCCTGCGGGAGCTGAAGCGGCGTGGCTGGACGATCACGCTCGCTTCCTCCGCCTCCGGACGAGATCTGGCCGCCATGCGCGCCGTTTGGGATGCCGATGACGCGATCGACCACGCCACCAGCGCCGACGATGTGGAGGCCAGCAAGCCCGCCCCTGACCTCGTCCATGCCGCCCTCGCCAAGTCCGGGGCCGGGCCGGGCGAGGCGCTGTTCATCGGCGACACCCCCTGGGACGTGCAGGCCGCCGCCCGGGCCGAGGTGCCGTGCGTGGCGGTGCTGAGCGGCGGCTTCGGCGAACGGGCTCTGCTCGCGGCCGGCGCCCTGGAAGTCCACGTCGGCGTCGGTGAACTCCTCGCCCGCCTCGACGACAGCGCCCTCGCGGACCCCG
This sequence comes from Kitasatospora cystarginea, assembly GCF_039533515.1. Taxonomy (NCBI): domain Bacteria; kingdom Bacillati; phylum Actinomycetota; class Actinomycetes; order Kitasatosporales; family Streptomycetaceae; genus Kitasatospora; species Kitasatospora cystarginea. The sequence continues at coordinate 2,941 of NZ_BAAATR010000078.1, forward strand.
CCCGCCACACAACCGGAGCCAGCTGACCGCGGCACCGTCAGCTCGAACACACGGGGGCGACTCGGCGATCATGGGACCGGCCCTGGGTGGCGGTCCCGTGGTCGCCGCCCGGGCCGGTCCCGCGAGCGGCCCGCGCCGGTCAGTGCTGCAGGGCGGGCAGCACCAGCTCCCGGTAGGCGTCGAAGAAGACCTCCTGGTCGGGGCCGATCTGCCCGACGTACACCTCGTCGAATCCGGCCCGCGCGTACGCGCGCACGGTCTCCACGTGCTCCTCCGCGGCGTCGCCGCAGGTGACGGTGTCGGCGACCATCTCGCGGGTGACGAGCTCGGTGGCCTGCTCGAAATGCGCCGGGGTGGGCAGGATCTGGGCGAGTTCGCCGGGCAGCAGCTCGGTCGGCCACAGCCGGTGCACGATGTCGACGGCCTTGTCCCGGTTGCTGCTCCAGCACACCTTCACCCCGCCCACCACCTTCTTGCCCGCGCCGCCACCGTCGCGGAAGGCACCCACCAGGTCGGCGTCGGGAGTCATGGTGACGAAGCCGTCACCGATCCGTCCGGCCAGCTCGGCGGCCTTCGGCCCGAAGGCGGACACCAGGATCGGCAGCGGGTGATCAGGGGCGGTGTAGAGGCGGGCGTTGTCGACCGTGTAGTGCCGGCCTCGATGGCTGACCTGCTCGCCGGTGAACAGCTCACGCATCACCTCGACGGCCTCCTCCAGCATCTCGGCCCGCATCTCGAACGACGGCCACGCCCCGCCGTGGATGTGCTCGTTCAACGCCTCCCCCGTCCCGACACCGAGGGCGAAGCGCCCGCCGAGCAGCACGCTGGAGGTGGCGGCGGCCTGCGCGGTGACCGCCGGGTGCAACCGCACCGTCGGACACGTCACCAGCGTGGTGACCGGCAGGTCCACGGCCTGCGACAGCGCACCGATCACCGACCACACGAACGCACTGTTGCCCTGCGCGTCGTTCCACGGATGAAAGTGATCGGAGATCGCCAGCCTCGTGAATCCCGCCTGCTGCGCCCGCCAGGCCTGGTCGATCAGCTCCCCGGGGGTGAACTCCTCACACGACAGGAAGTAGCCGTACTCGGTCATCGGTTTCTGCTCCTCTCCCAAAGCCCAGCCCCCTTCCACTGCGGCTACCCCGGCCGCACCCGGGCACCACGCCTCATCCCGCAGGTCGCCGACAACGGGCAGGACACGTCGGCTTGGCTCCTCGATCAAAGCGGTGGTGGCTCCGGGCGACCCTGCCCGCCAGGCATCCCAAGCCGCGGTAGCAATCCTCGCCGTGGTCCGGCCAGGTCCGCATCCGCTCACCCTGCCCGGGTGCGGTTGCGTCTCTTCCGGCAGAGCGACGCGAACGTCCTCGACTGCTTGGCCGCCGCACGGCCGGGGCTGGCCCATAGCCAGCCAGCCTCGGCAAGGGCGGTCAGTCCAGGGTCGGGCGTAGCCCCATCGCGCGGCGACGCCCGTAGGGTGCCCCTGACTGACTGTCGTGTCCCTCGATCGGGTATGGGTTTGCGACCCGGTCGTCTCGCCGCGCCGTCGAATTACGGCAGCCCGGCGCCTTCCACGCTCAGCAGTTGCACGAGCTCGGCCCGGTCCAGGCTGCAACGGCCGATGGCATGACCCGCGTCGCGCCGCGCCCGGCCTGGGGCCAGAACCGGATGGCTGCGTCCCGACCCCAGGTGGCACTCACCGCAGCCCGGAGGCGGTCAGGACTTCCCGCGGCCGGTGACGAAATCGCGGGCCCGGTCCACCAGACCCGCTCCAGGGGCGAGGATCTTGCTGGCCGTCGGGGTGTCGGGGGCGGCGGGGTGCGGGCGGGTCGGCGCCATGGCCTTGGCCCGCCGGATCTTGTCGCCGAGATCGTCGAGCACCTCGGGGGTACAGGCCTGGCGCAGCATCGGGAAGAGGTTGTTCTCTTCGTCCTGGACGTGGGCGGTGACCTCGTCCATGAGCTGCTGCAGCATCATGCTCATGTGCGCGTCGTCGGTGTTCATTTTCTCTAGCTGCTTGAGGATCTTCTCGACGCGGGCGTGGTCGGCGAGTTCCTTGTCCGCGAGCCGGTCGCCGCCCTGGAGGTGCTCGCGCACCGCCGGGTACAGGTACTGCTCCTCGGCGACCGAGTGCCGCACGAGCTCGATGGTGACCTCGTCGACGAGGTCACGCAGCTCCTGCCCGCGGCCGGTCATCGCCTGGAGTCGGCTGAAGATCTCGTCCACCTCGCGGTGGTCGGCCATCAGCTCCTCGATCACATTCCCGCCATGTCCCATCGCGTGCAGAGGCGCTGCGGATGGGTGTCGAGGGCAAACGCTCGCTCTGGAACGCCCTGCTGCAGATCAGCGACCTCGTCGAGGGCCTGGACCGGCGACAGCTGGAAAGGCTCGCGGCCCGCGCCACCAACCAAAGTGAACTCCTGGACACGGTCCGGAACGAGGCCGCCCGGCGCTCCCTGACCAAGCCGGAACCACCAGACACCCGGACACCGCGGCGCCCCCACCGCGTGTGAGCCCGGTCAACGGCGCGTCCCGGCGCGGCTGCCCGGGGGACGAGTCGCATGACCCACGTCTGCGGTGGGCATCCGTAGCCCCTCATCGTGCGGCTGGTCTGCACCGGCCAGTCTGCATCGGCCGCACGACAACGCTCGTTGTGAGCGAGGCGACTTGACGCGCTCTCCCGGCTGAAGATGGGAGATTCTGGCCCGTATCGCAGCATGCGGCACGAGCGTGGCTTCCTGCTTCAACGACTTTTGCGGCGACGGGCGAGGCGTGAGACACGAGCCGGTGTCGTTACCGTCCCCTCGGGTAGACGCAATCCCGCCAGCGGCCGCGAGCCCCGCAGCCGGGTTTACGGCCGCCCAACATCACTGCCGTAGATCCAGGCCGGCACCAAGTCCGAGAGTTGTTACCCGGCCGGCACCTTCATCCGGGCACGCTACGACTTCCCAGCCCACTACCGCTTCACAAGGCTCACCGACAGCATCAGCGGCAGCTACATCGTCTGCGCGGGCCAGCTACGTCCCAGCAACGCGACCGGAGACAACGCCGAGCGGCTGACCCTGGCGCGGGATGAGCGCAGCGGGGAGTGGGTCGACGAACGAATGATCCGTGACTACCGGCACGCAGCGGGCTGACCCGGCGGACGTTTCTCGCTGTGCGAAGCATCGGTTCGCCTTTGTAGTGATCGGCGCTTGTCTCACCTGCGGTGAATCTCAGCCCGGCAACAGCCCCATCGACAGGGAAGGCGCGCCGGTATCTGCCGCCATCCACGAGACGGCGGCCCGCTCAGGCGTGGCTGTGCCCGGGTCCGGGCCGGGCCGTCCACGTCAGCAGCCGCCCGACCGGCCAGGTGGTCACCAACCGGTCCGGCCCCAGACCGGCCCGCGCCGCACGCGCGTATCCGGACGACTGCCAGTGCAACTGCTCCGGGGCATGGGCGTCGGTGTCCACGGCGAACAGGCAGCCCGCCTCGGCCGCGAGTCCCAGCAGGTCATCCGGTGGATCTCGCCGTTCGGGGCGGCAGTTGATCTCCACGGCGGTTCCGGCCTCGGCACAGGCTGAGAAGACAGCCTCGGCATCGAACCGGGACTGCGGCCGCCCCCGGCCGGTGACGATCCGGCCGGTGCAGTGTCCGAGCACGTCGACGTGCGGGTTGCGCACCGCCTTCACCATCCGAGCAGTCATCGGCTCCGGCTCCGCACGTAGCTTCGAATGCACCGAGGCCACCACCACATCGAGCCGCCCGAGCAACTCCTCGTCCTGATCGAGCGAGCCGTCCTCCAGAATGTCGCACTCGATCCCCGACAGGAGCCGAAAGGGCCTCACCCGGGCGTTGACGGCTGCAACCGCCTCCAGTTGGAGCCGCAGCCGGTCTGCGCTGAGACCATGTGCAATCGTGAGCCGGGGCGAATGGTCGGTGAGCACGGCCCATCGGTGCCCCAGTACGCGGGCTGCCTCGGCCATCTCCTCGATCGGGCTGCCACCGTCGGACCAATCGGAGTGCACGTGGCAGTCCCCCTCGGTCACGGCCCACAGGTCCCAGCCCGCACGGGCGGCCGGCCCGGCGTCCGCCTCCAGCCTGGCGAGATAGGCCGGCACTTCGCCCGCCGACGCCTCCGCGATCACTTCGGCGGTGACCGGACCGACGCCGCGCAGCCGCTGGGCCTGTGCCACATCCACCGGACTGGCCGGCAGGTTCCGGGCCGCCTCGGCCGCCGTGTGGAAGGCCCGAACCCGATAAGGAGAGGCACCGCACCACTCAAGGAAAAAGGCGATCCGCCGGAGCGCTTCGACCGGTTCCATGCCTTCAGTGTTCGTCGTCCGCCATCAACCCGCCCTTCCCGGCTGAGAACCCAGCGGAGACGGACGTGTGGAAGTGGTGGCTGCTCGGGTTTCGGGTGCTGGCGGCCGACGACGGCTTCGCACGGTCGCCTGGCACCCCGGTCGCGTGCTTCAACAGCGTCCCAAATCAGGCTGATTGACCTCGATGAGCCCTGTGAGGGCCTGTTCGGTGGGACGCCAGTCATTGACGTCCTGGACTCCGCAGCTGGCAAACACCTCACCGGGGACCGCACCAGGCGGATGCGAAGTGCCGGGGGCGGGAAGAGTCACCGGCTGGTCCTTGGAAGCGGTCACCAGGTGGTCGTCAAGGCGGTCATCGGGGCCGGCGCTCGAGCACCGTGGCCTGGACGATCTTTCCCTGGGGCGTTCGGAGGACGTGTACGCCCCGGCAGAGCCCGGTCACCACGACCAGCCCGTAACCCGCCGGAGGCGAGGCGGTGGCCAGCAGCTCCCGGCTGGTGTCCTCGACGGCCACCTCGATGGTGCCGTCACCGGCGGGTGCGACCAGCAGCCGGCACGGCCCGGGCGCGTGCCGGCAGGCGTTGGAGACCAGTTCGGCGATCACGAGCAGGACGTCGCCCCGGGTCTCGTCCCGGAAGCGGGGTCCCGCTTTGGCCGCGAGCTCCGCGAAGAACCGCTCGGCCGCGTGGCGGGCCGTGCGGACCGATCCGACGCGCCCGTCCAGGTCGAGCGCGAGCACAGGCATCTGATTCACCCCGGCCCTGGGGTCCCTTTGACGGTGCCGCGCCTACCCCGGCCACGACCGGGTCAACCCTCTGCTCAGCGGCCGGTTTCGCCGTTCTCGACCTGCTCCCTGAGCCGGGCGAGGGTGGCGCTCAGCACCCGCGAGACCTGCATCTGGGAGACCCCGATCCGCTCGGCGATCTCCGACTGCGTGCAATCACCCCAGAAGCGCAGCAGCAGGACGGTGCGCTCGCGGTTGGTGAGCAGGCGCAGCAGCGGGCGGACGGCTTCCCTGAAGATCACCAGGTCGAGGTTGTGGTCGCAGTCGCCGAGTCGGTCGAGCAGGGCGTTGCCGGAGTCGTCGGTGCCGTCGTCGCGGGTGGCGTCGAGCGAGTCGCAGTAGAAGGCGTGTCCGGCGTGTAGGCCGGTGGCGACCTGCTCGGGGGTGAGGCCGAGGTCGTCGGCGAGTTCCTCGGGTGTGGGCAGCCTGCCGAGCTGCTGTTCCAGGCGGTCGGAGGCGCGGGCGGTCCTTAGGTAGAGCTCCTGGATGCTGCGGGGAACGCGCAGTGGCCAGGACGTGTCGCGGAAGAAGCGTTTGATCTCGCCGGTGATGGTGGGCAGGGCGTAGGTGACGAACTCGACGCCGCGGTTGGGGTCGTAGCCGTCGACGGCTTTGATCAGGCCGATGGTGCCGACCTGGAGGATGTCGTCCATCTCGGCGGCGCGGTGGCGGAAGCCCGCGGCGACGAAACGGACCAGCGGCATGTTGAGCTCGATGATGGTGCCGCGGACGTAGCCGTAGGCGGGCGTTTCGGGCTCCAGTTCGGCGAGACGGCGGAACAGCGCGTCGCTGAGCTCGCGCGCCTCGCTCTTGCCCAGGCGGCGCACGGGCCGCTGGTCCGCGCCGGGGACGGGCGGCGCCTCCTTTGGGACGAGCGAGGCTGTGGCGGCGTGCTGGGCGGTGGTGGCGGACACGGGATCATCTCCCAGGATGTCGCGGGCCCACACCGTGCGCGTGTCGACGCGAAAAGTGACCGCTCGCGGCGGGGCAGACAAATCGTCGCCGCGGGCATGAGGTGTGGGAATGGGAAGCCGCTCGGCCCGGCTGCTTGAGGCCACGGAGTCCCGGGGGCGGCAGGTGCGCCCTCTGGATCGGCGGCGATGTCGGAATCGCCGCGCCGTCGGGGCGTCGCCCCGACCTCTTCGCGGTCTTGGTACCCACGCACATACTCGGTGAACCTTTTCGACCGAAGGGCAGGGTCCAGCTGCGGGGCAGGTGGGCAAGGATCCGGTTGGGGCAGGTGGGCAAGGATCCGGTTGGGGCAGGTGGGCAAGGATCCGGTTGGGGCAGGTGGGCAAGGATCCGGTTGGTGAGGTGGTCGCCGCCGAGGTTGGTGAGGGCGACCAGGACGGCGGAGGCGTCCCCGCGGGCTCCTTCGCGGCTGGTGTTCAGGGTGTTGGGAGGGCATTCGACGAAGGCGGGGGCGGGGAGGACAGTCACCGTGTTGCGTCCCAAGAGCCGGCACAGCCAAGGCCGGCAGGCTGGCCAGGGGCGATGGTCAGGGCTCAATGGTCAGCCGCGGGTTGAGGCCGGTCAGTCTCAGCAGCACGGCCACCCTGGCCACGCTACGGCCGACTCCCCGCAAGATGAGCCGGCCGCCGCGCTGGTCGGCCTGGTTGCGGACCTCGACGAGGGCGCCCAGGCCCGCGCAGTCCATGAACGCCACCTCCGATAGGTCGAGCCCTTCGCCGTCGAGGCCGGGCGCACGCTCGGCCTGGTCGGCGCAGGGGATGGGACGGCACAGAAAGGGTCGGTTGGCGCGGTCAGGCCCGGCTCTGCTTGAGCTCGCCGCCGTAGCTGATCGCGCTCTTGCGGGCTTGGCCCGGGCGACCGAGTCGGGCTACCAGTAGTGCCGTCGTCCGGCGATACCGTGGCCCACCGCGCCGAGGAGCCAGAGAATCAGGCCGAGAACGGCCAGGATGATGCCGATGGTCCACAGGATCGAGATGCCGGTGACGAAGCCGATGATGAGGAGGATCACTCCAAGGACGATCACGGTGGTCTCCGAAGGGTTCAGATCTTTTCGCGAATGCCCGCAGGTTGGGCCGGTGTGTTCAGCTGCTCAGCAGGCGGTTGAAGAAGCTGCGGTACTTCTGCAGGGCAAGCCGCAGCTCCTCGGTATCGACCGCGTCCCCCCGGTTCCACTGACCCTCGAGCCGCTGCTTGTGGTCGGCGAAGGATTCGGCCAGTCGCCGCATGAGGTCGGCGACCAGTTCGTCGGCGGTGTGAACAGCCTCGCGGGGGTCGTCGACGAAGCGGGTCTGCACCTGCTGCCAGCGGGTGCGCAGCTCCTGCGCCTGGGCCGAAGGCAGCAGTGGTTCCTCGTCCTCCTGGCCGGCTGCGCCGCGGTCGGCGGCCTCCCCTTGCGCGGTCGTGTCCTCGAAGGGCGTGGCCGTCTGCCCGCTCTCCGCATCCGGTCTCTCGCCGGTGGCGTCGCCCGGGAAGACGGGCCGTTCCTCCCGCGCGTCGGGCGTGGCCTCGGATGTCGCCTCCGACGTCGTCCCGGGCGGATCCATGGCACCTGATGGCGCGAGCTGTGCTTCCTCGTTCCGGGTTCCGGTGGCGGCGATGTCCTCGGTCGTCATCCGTCCCTTGTCGTCGTAGCGCATGGGCTTCATCTCTGTCACCTCCGTGGCGAATCGTCGTCCCGCACGGCCTGCCCGCCGTCGAGAAGCGCCGTGAACAGCGCCCGGTAGTGCACCATCGCCCCGCGGAGTTCTTCGGTGGTCGCGTCACCGCGACCGGCCTGGGCGTTGACCGCATGCGCGGCGCGGTAGTGCTTCAGGGTGCTCGCGTGCTCGACGGACAGGTCACGCAGCCGCTGTTCGTAGTCCTCGGTGGGATAGCCGCGCTCATGCATGAGCGCGGTGACCAGGCCATCGGCCCGCTGGACGGTTTCGCCGGGGCGGTCGACGAACTCCTGCTGCACCCGTGTCCAGTCCCGGGCGTAGCGCTGTCTGGTGTCGGGTGCCAGCGGCTTGATCTCCAACTGCTGGTGGCGCTGTTCGCGGCGGCGCAGTTCCTGCTCGGCGGCCAGTCGGCTGCCCGAGCTGCGGACGGTGCGCTCGTACTCAGGGCCGAACCGTTCCCGCAGCCGGCGGCGGCGGGCCGTGAACCACAACGCCGCGGCGATCAGGAGCAGCACGACCACGACGGGCACGATGATCGCGATGAGGGTCCCTGTCGACATCAGGTCCTCCTTGGTCCTTCAGTGACCTGCCGCCTTACCGGCGACCGGCGTCTCGAAACGTCTTCTTCACCGGGCGCCCGCGCCGGAGCGAAGCGGCAGCTCGCCAACCCTCTGTAACAGGGAGGTCGGCAGCGGTGTGCCCGGCTTCGAAGAGGCGCATTCGTGCAGGGCCTCGGTCAGGGTCGGGAACATCCGGAACAGGGTGTCGGTCTGGGTGATCTCCAGCACCCGTCGTGCCTGCGGGGTGGGTGCGGCAAGTACGAGGGGCACGCCCGCGGCGAATGCGGTACGGCGGGCGGTGAGCAGCGTGTGGAGGGTGCTGGTGGTGAAGAGGTCGACGGCGTGCAGGTCGATCACGAGGAGTGCGGGGTGCTGTGCGAGGGCCTGGTGCAGTTTGTGGTGCAGGTCTTGTTCGTTGTCGATGTGGGCGTAGCCGGCGAGGGAGCAGACCAGGGCGTCGCCGATGCGGGTGGTGGCGGTCTTCATATCCGGGGCGGGCATGGTGTGCCTTCCGGGCGGCCCGGGTCGAGGTGTTGGAGACGGGTCGGCTTGGGGTGCGGCGGGGAGCCGGTCCGTGTGCTTCAGGTGGGGGGCTTGCCGGGGGCCGTGTGCGGCGGTCCGGGCCCGTGCAGGTCTGCCGCGCACCTCGGTGACTTCGCCGGGGATCCACATCTGGGAGCGGCCGTACAGGTCACACGGCGGGGGTGGCGGCTCGGGTCGTGGGCGACGGGCGGTGGTCATGGCTTTCTCACCCCGTGCTGCGGTCGGGCGGTGCCAAAGTTGGGGCTGGCTGGTCGCGCCAGCGGGAAGCGATCCGCTCCAGGCTCTCCCACAGCTCGCCAGCGGTGTCCTGCTGGTAGTCCAAGGTGCCCTGGGGGGATTCGCTGGCAGCGAGGTAGGCCTCGAGGCCGGTGACCGCATGGCAGACCATGCGGCGCATCGGCTCGACCTGACACGTCTGGTCGCCGTTCTCACGGGGGCGGCCGATGCGGTCGTAGAGGAAGCCGGCGAGGGTTTCCAGGTGGTCGCGGGTGAGGCTGTCCACGATGACCTCTTCACGCGGGAGGCAAGAAATCCCAGCCGACGAGGCGGCGGGCTTGCCCTTCAACCATTCGCCCACGAGCGATTCATGTCAACTGGTACACGGATTATTTTTCGTGCTTACGGCTGCGTGAATCGGCGGTCGTATGCTGGTGCCATGGACGAGTGTCCCGCGACGGCGCGGCGGTGGACTTTCCTGACCAACCACGCCCGCGTTCTCGTACAGATCGCCCGCGATCCCGGCATCAGGGTGCGCGACATCGCGGCGAGCTGCCTGCTGACCGAGCGCGCCGTCCAACGGATCATCGTCGACCTCGAGAAGGACGGCTACCTGACCCACGAACGCACCGGCCGCAGCAACCACTACCACGTCCAGGCCGCCAAACAACTGCGCCATCCGGCCGACTCCGGCCCCAGCCTCGCCGAACTCCTGTCCGTTCTCCTGCGCTGACCACCTGACCGCCTGCCCCGGTCACGGTGCGGCTCTCCGGACCAAGGCGATCGCCTCCGGGCCCGCAACCGTGGGACCCGATCAGTCCCCTCGACGAGGGAGATACATGTCGCTACCGGCACTGTGAATGTGAAGTGGTTCAACGCTGAAAAGGGCTTCGGTTTCTTCCAGCAGGACGGCGGCGGTCCCGACGTCTTCGCCCACTACTCGAACATCGACGCCCAGGGCTTCCGTGAACTCCAGGAGGGCCAGAAGGTGACCTTCGACATCGTGCAAGGCCAGAAGGGCCCGCAGGCGGAACACATCCGCCCCGCCTGACCTCCGGCGCACGAGCGGGCGCCCCACACGGATCCATGTGCGGGGCGCCTTTCCGCGCGCGCAGCTCTCGATCACCTACAGCCTGGTGTCGATCCCCGGGTGAATGGCTGCGACCGGTCGCGGCGTGGACGAGGTACCGCTCCACCTCGTCCACGCCGCAGACGGCTCTTCTCTAGCCTCCGCCTTTCAGTTGGGCTCGCCTGAACCGGGTCAATGGCGTTGGTGACGCGTCGTGGCCGTGTGCGGGTGTGGGGGCATGCCGAAG
>NZ_BAAATR010000079.1:0-13286 GCF_039533515.1 Kitasatospora cystarginea
TGACAGAGACCTTCGACAAGCCTCATCTTCCCAGCACAGAAGGCACTTTCGCGTTCCCGCTCATGATCTGGACACCACCGCAAGTGAAACGCGCAGGCTAGGCAATGGTGTTTCGGCTGGTCAGCGGGGTGCGGGCTGGAGGTCGAGGACCTGCTTGGGGTGGGGGATGCGGAGCTTGGCGAGCAAGTCTCGCTGAGGCTTGGTCAGGCCGGTGACCTGCTGAAACGTGCCGGTGGGGCCGGTGAACGTCCCAACATGGAGGCGGAGCTCGCGGCGGGCCTCGGACCAGGTCGTCCCGGCCTGGGTCTCGAAGATGCGAATGAGAAGGAGGGCGAGCCAGCACAGGACGACGTGGGCCCGGATTCGCTCTTCGAGTCGGTGATAGACGGGCCGCAGGTCGCTGATCTGCTTCATGTCGCGCCAGCCCCAGCAATGCCGCCGCGAACACGGCCGCCGACCACATCGCCGTGCTCGATGCCGCGCTCGCCCAGATCCCCGATGCCCACCGGCACGGCACCGACATCCTCATCCGCGCCGACAGCGCCGGATCCGCCAAGGCCTTCTCGCCGCCGCAGGCGTGCCCGGGTTCTCGGTGTCCGGCTCCCTGGTGTCACTGGCCGCCTTCCTCGTCGGTGCCGCGGCCGCCGGGCGCCTGGAGAGCGTCATGCGCCGTGGCTCGCCGCACAGGTGGCTGCGCGCCACGCTGGTGACGGAAGCGGCGCTGCTGGCCGCGGCCGCCGTCTGCGCCTTCGCGACGAACGGCCGTGGAGCGCATGCGCTGATCGCGTTGATCGCCCTGGCCATGGGCCTGCGCAACGGAAACGGCGCCGGCGAAAACCTGACCTGGTCGGCCGCCGACTTCGAGAACTTCACCGAGCCACGACCGGAACTCGGCTCCTACGAGAGCGACTTCGAAAAGGCCGTGCGGCTGCTGATGGAGAACGGCTGGGGCTTTCGCCTGCACGCCACCTATGACGAGACGATCCGCCGCGACCTCGCGGTCTTCGAGAAGCTCGCCGCCGACGGCCTGTTCCCGGCGGGCAACCGCTGGCTGTTCGACCACGCCGAGACCGTCTCGCGCGACAGCCTGGACCGCGTCGCCGCGCTCGGCGGCGCCCTGTCGGTCCAGAACCGGATGTCCTTCCAGGGCGAGGCGTTCGTGCGCCGATACGGTGCCGGAGCCGCAGCCGAGGCACCACCGGTGCGCGCGATGCTGGAACGCGGTCTGACCGTCGGCGCCGGCACCGACGCCACCCGGGTGTCCTCCTACAACCCGTGGGTCGCGCTGCACTGGCTGGTGGCCGGGCGGACGGTCGGCGATCTGACGATCTACCCGCCGCAGAACCGCGTCGACCGGGCCACGGCGCTGACGATGTACACCCGGGCCGGCGCCGAGCTCACCGGAGAGCAGGACGTCAAGGGCATCCTCAAGCCCGGGTTCTACGGCGACCTCGCCATCCTCTCCGACGACTTCTTCACCGTCCCGGAGCAGGACATCGCCCACATCGAGTCCGTCCTCACCGTCACCGGCGGGCGCATCGTCTACGCCGCGGCCGAGTACGAGGGCATCGACGAGGCGGTGCCGCCGATCAACGCCTGCCGGCGGTGCTCGACACCGTCGGGCGCGGACGGATCCGTTCGCAGACGTGGTGCCTTTCGCCGAGCAGCTCGCTGCCATCAGGCCCGTCTGAGGGTCGGCACTGGCCTGAAGGGTAGGAGTGCCGCTGTGCCCAGGTCATCTGGGTGTTCCGCGACAGCACCCTCGCCATCGGCGACCACCACGCCGCGGCCGGCAACTCCACCTACGTCTACCAATTCGACTACACCCCGGTTCCGGACCCCGCACACCTGGGCGCCACGCACTGCGTCGAACTCCCCTTCTTCTTCAACGCCGTCGACGACTACCCCGACAGCCCCATGCTCGGCGAGACCACCAGCGCGACCCGCTCTCTCGCCCACACGTTCTCCCAGGCGGTAGCGGCCTTCGTGGCCACCGGCCAGCCCGCCGCAGACCAGTGGCACCCGTACGAGCCCGCCGATCCGGCGACCGTCCGGCACTTCGCCTGACACCCGTCGCACCATCCGGTCTGCCACGCTCGAGCGGACTGGCCGCCTTAGCGTCGCCGTCGGGCGACCGAACTACTGACCCCCTCGGCCGGGGGAAGGCCGGCGATGATCAGGTCGAGGGCGAATTCGAAGCGCTGGTCGAAGTTGTCGGGGCCGACGTACGGCAGGGCAGTGGCCAGGGCCGGGTAGGTGTCGGCCGGGACCTGGTCCGGGAGGAGGGCCGGTGCGGTCTCCTGAGCGGCCTGCTGTTCCTGGGTCAGGCCCAGGGTCAGGTAGAAGATCGACCAGTGGGTCCACGCGGCCGTGCGCGGTGGGTGGCCGGCCGCCAGCAGGGTGGCGATCACGGTGTCGGCGTAGCGCAGCGTGCGGGGCTCGGCGGCGAAGACGCCCGCGACCATCCTGGCGGCGTCGCGGCGGGAGAGCAGCGCCGCGCGGCAGCGGCGGCTCAGTTCCTTGAGCCGGTCGGGGAACGCCTCGGGCAGCGGCTCGTCGAGACAGTGCGCGAGGAGTTCGTCGGAAGCCAGTTCGAGCAGGCGGCCCTTGCTGGAGGCGTGCCAGCGGACGGTGTTGTGCTGCACGCCGAGCCGGGCCGCGACGGCGCGCATGGTCACCCCGTCCAGCCCGTGCTCGTCAAGGACCGCCAGCGTGGCGGCGACGATCTCGCTCCGTGTCGTACCCATCCGATGCACCCCTCCGGTCGGCTTCCACGCCCCTATTGTCCAATGGACAATTCTAGGGCATGCTCCTCCTTGTCCAACGGACAAGAGCGAGAGGAAGTGGTTGTCATGCTCGACGTGCTCATCGCCGGGGCCGGCCCGGTGGGGCTCTGGCTGGCCGCGGAGCTGCGCCTGCACGGGGTGGAGGTGACCGTCGTGGAACGCCGGGCGGCACCGGACGGACGGTCGCGCGCGGTCGGCATGCAGGCCGGCACGCTGGACACCTTCGCCACCCGCGGACTCGCGGAGCGATTCATCGAACGCGGCACCCCGGTGCCGACCGGCCACTTCGGGGCGGCAACCACCAGGCTGGACTTCTCCACAGTCGGGGCGGTGCACCCGTTCATGCTGGCGCTCGGTCAGTCCGTCACCGAACAGCTCCTGGAGGAGCACGCGGTTGCCGTGGGCGCCCGGGTGCTGCGCGGCGAGGAGGTCGTCTCGCTCACCCAGGACTCGGACGCCGTCGAGGTGGTGATCCGGGCCGGCGGCACCCACCGGACCGTGCGGGCCCGCTGGGTGGTGGGCTGTGACGGCACCCGCAGCGCGGTGCGCCAGGCGGCCGGCATCGACTTCCCCGGTCAGGACACCACCCTGACCGGATGGCTCGCCGACGTCGAACTCGACGACCCGCCCACCGCCCCGCTCGCCGCGACCGGGCCGGCCGGCTCGTTCCTGGCGGCCCCGATCGGCGACGGCGTCCACCGGCTCGCGGGCCTCTCCACCGCCACCATGCACCACGGCACCGGCGAACCGCTGACCCTGGAGGAGGTACGCGAGCAGACCCGCACGCTACTGGGACGGGACCTGGGCATCCGCAACCCCCGGTGGCTGTCGCGCTACGGCAACGCCACCCGCCAGGCCGCGCGGTACCGGGCCGGACGGGTGCTGGTGGCCGGGGACGCGGCGCACATGTTCTTCCCGGCCGGTGGGCAGGGCATGAACCTCGGCATCCAGGACGCCACCAACCTGGGCTGGAAGCTGGCCGCCACCCTCCAGGGCCGGGCGCCCGACGGACTGCTCGACAGCTACGACACGGAGCGCCGGCCGGCCGCCCGCGCCGTCATCGACAACACCCGCGCGCAGCTCGCCCTGTTCGCCGCGGCGAGCCCGGAGCAGATCGCGCTGCGCGAGGTCTGGTCCAGCGCGCTGGCCGAACCGCAGACCAACCGCCAGTGGGCCCGCCGGATCGCCGGCTTCGACGACCCGCTCCCCGCCGACACCGCACCCGGCGCACACCCCCTGGACGGCACGCGGCTGGCCGGCCTCGCCCTGGACACGGCCGACGCACCCACCGCCCACCCGTTGATGCACCACGGCCGGCCACTACTGCTGGACCTCGGCGGGACGCGGACGCCGTGTTCCGCAGTCGGTCTGGAACAGCGGGCAGTCACCGTCAACACCGAAGCAGCGGATCCGATCTGGCGGGACGTCACCGCCGTTCTGATCCGGCCGGACGCCCGGATCGCCTGGGCCAGCACCGACACCGACCCGCTGCGCCGGGCCGCGGACTGCCTCACCGCCCTGCGCACCCTGTGCCGCTGAGCACCCCCATCCAGGCGTGCATCGCAAGGCGGGGCACCTCCCGGCCGAAGGCTGGAGGCGAGCGTGTTCTGGGGGCGCCTCCCGGCCAGAAAGACCACCCGGGGGTGCCGGCCCTACTGGAGCGGTTCGATTTCCCGGCCACCCTGCGCAAGGCCTGACGCCGCCGCCTGCTCAGCGTCGCCCGACCCTTGGCCCCGCGCATGTTCGGGCACCTCGTCGAGGACATCCTCACCGCTCTCGACGAGCAGACCGTCGTCGTCCCGGGCACCGAGGCCGCCGCACTGATCGTGCCGAGTCTGGCCAACTCCCTACGGGTCGTCCTCGTCCAGCAGCTCCTGGAAAGCGGATCCAGGAGCTGCTGGACGAGCACCCACTGTCCAAGATCCTCACCTCCGTGCCCGGCATCGGGACCAGGACCGGTGCCCGCATCCTGATCGACGTCGGCGACGCGAGCGCCTTCTCAACCGTCGGCCACCTCGCCTCATACGCCGTACTCGCCCCCGCGACCCGCAGTTCCGGATCCTCCATACGCGGGGAGCAGCCCTCCCGCCTCCCGTGCCGCTTCGTCAAGCAACGACCCTTCACCGCCGGCCGGGGACTCTTCGCCGCCGGCTCGACCGCCTCCCCCAGTGCGTCGGTCAGGTGGATGTAGGGGCGGGCCCGGGTGCCCCGCCGCAGGAGCAGCCCGAGGGCGCGGGCGATGCCGTTCCCGGTTGTGTTCGTCGCCCCTGCGTTCGTCACCCCCAAGATTAGCGTGCGTCACACACGCTTTTTCTGCTACAGTAAATGCGTGCTTAAGGCACGCATCATCCGCACCGTGCACTCACCGTGCGGGCCACCACCACCTGCAACCGGAGGAACCCCATGAACCGCACCGACGCACGCGCCGCCCTCACCGACCTGCTCCTCACCCCCGGGCTCGACCTCGACGAGGCCGCCGACCGCCACTTCGCCCCCGACTACCGCCAGCGCACCGACGGCAGCTGGGCCGACCGCACCGAATTCCTCGCCCACATCGCCCACCTGCGCACCGTCGTCGCCGGCGGCTCCGTCCAGGTCCACGACGAACTCTCGTCCGGCGACCGCTACGCCGACCGCCACACGATGGAGGTCATCAAGAAGGACGGCTCCACCGTCCGCATGGAGGTCTACCTCTTCGCCGAATTCGCCCCCGACGGCCGCTTCCGCCGCATCGAGGAAACCACCCTCATGCTCGAAGGCGACGAGGCCGACCGGAACCTCGGCAGCGCCCGCTGAACCCCCGCACCAACCGACTCATTGCCACGCCCCCCGCCGCAAGACGACAACGACAGGATCCAAGCCGGCGGACGACAACGAGCAACGGAGTCGAACAGGCCCGCGACCAGCCCCGGACAACGGCCACGCCGGGCAGCCGGCACGAACGGGCGGCGGCGACCGGAACACGCGACACGCACCGTCCAGGCTCTCCATGAGCACCAGGCAGCCGGTCTCGAAGAGCCCCATCATGTGATGGCGCTCTTCGAGACCGGCCACCCCCTGATCGGGAGTTCCCCCCACACCTGCTCGATGGATCTCCCCAACCATGGGGCACCTGACCTGCGGCCGGGCGCCACAGGGGTGCCCGATGGACGGCCAGTTCCAGGGGCGGGACGGACTGTCCACGGTGGCCGAAGGTCAGCGCGTAGCGCCGCCGTAGGCGCCGGGGCCGTCCGGGTACCGTCGACGACTACGACCCGCTCGTGGCCTTCCTGGCGTCCAATGACGCGCGCGCTGGGTCACCCGGGGACACCACCCCCGTCCCGTCCCCGGCGGCGTGCGCTGATACCACGCGGTCTTCGCCGCTGACCCGAAAGCGGCCGGAGCCGTCGCTCAAGGTCAGCGAGGGGTGAGGAGGCGGAACTCGTTGCCTTCCGGGTCGGCCAGAACCGTCCAGGAGATTGCGGACTGGTCGATACCAGGGTCGGTGGCGCCCAGGGCGCGCAGTCGGGCTTCCTCTGCCGCCGGGTCGTCCCCGGGGTAGGGGCAGACATCGAGGTGGACGCGGTTCCACACGCTCTTGGTGTCAGAGGTGCGGAGGAACTCCAGGTAGGGGCCGACGCTGCACGTTCCGGTCGTGTTGCACCCCATGATTCGGCTACGGCCGCCGAAGAGAACCCGGCCACCGCCGAGATGCCCCCTCCGCCCCAAGCCAGGCGCCGCCCGGATCGTGGACCTCATCCAGCGCGGGCCGGCCGCGCCGATCTGGCACCCGCTCGGCAGCGGGGAGGTCGCGAAGGCGCATCAGAGGGTATCCGTTCTTCGCTGTGATCGTTTCAACGGGAGGCCTCCGCCCGCGCCAGGGGGCTGCTCCGACAGGTCCGTTCGGAGATCCACGACGGTGTCACCGAGGATGAGTGCGCGGTGGCACCGGAGGTGCTGCGCCGGGTGGTCCGCGACGTCGGCTGCCAGGACGCGCTACGCCGCTGAGGGTTCCGCGCCTCACCGGGCGCGGCGCGGAGGATGCGTCAACAGCCAAGCGGCAAGGCCCAGTCCGGCCACCGCGGCGGACCAGAGCACCTCGCCGTGCAGGAGGACGGCACCGGCCGCCGTCGCGCCCGCCATCGATTGCTGGAGGAAGCCGCACAGTGACATGGCGTACGCACCCGGGTCCGCCACCGCGCCGACAGCGGTGGCCATGCTGTTCGGGAACAGCACCGACTGGCCGAAGGCGACCGCGCAGCACAGCGCCGTGAACGCCGCCAGCGCAGCACCGCTGGGCAGGCGGGGCAACGACCAGAGCACCGTCAGCAGCGCCCCGGCGCCGGTCACCACCAGCGGCCCGCTGCGCAGCAGGCGCTCCGGACCGACCCTGGCCACCAGGCGGTTGACGGTGAGTGCTCCGGCCAGGTACGCCGCCCCGAGCAGCAGCCCGAGAGTGCCGCTGGCCTCGGCGGACAATCCGAAGTGCTGCTGCAGCACGAACGGGCTGACCTGCTGCAGCAGCACGAGCGCGGCGAACCCGAGACCTCCCGCAGCGGCCGGCCGCAGGAAGCCGGGCGTCCGGGCGATGGCCAGGCAGTTGCGCCAGACGTCGGCCGATGGCGTCCGCGTGGCGGAGGCCGGTTCCATCGGGAGCAGCAGCGTCCCCAGCATCGCGACCAGCCCGAGTGCCGCGAGCACCCCGAAGCCCGTCTGCCAGCGTGCGTACCGGTCGATCAGGCCGCCCAGGAACTGGCCTCCGCCCAGCGCGCCGATGAAGGCGATCGACAGCACCGACAGCCGCCGGGCGAGTTCGGTGCCGCTGCCGAGGTCCCGCACCAGGATCCGGGCGATGATCGCGCTGCCGCCCGCTCCGACCCCCTGGAGCGTGCGCAGCGCCAGCAGTACGGGCAGCGAGCCGGTCACCATCAGCGCCGCGCCGGCGCCGGTGAACAGCGCGAGCGCGGCGAGCAGCGCCGCGCGGCGGCCGTATCGGTCGGCCGCGACGCCCCACAGTACGACGGGTGCCGCCGCGCCTATCACGAAGCACGAGACGGACAGCTCGGCGCCACTGCCCGAGGTGCCGAAGTGCCGGGCCACCTCCGGTAGCGAGGGCAGGTAGATCGTGGTGGTCAACTGGGCCAGGAAGACCAGCAGGCAGGAAAGGAGCATGGTGTGCCGTGCCCGGCGGTCGGGAATTCCCTTCCGGTATTCCGCGGATTCCCCGAGGGTACGTGAATGGTCGGTGCTGCGGCGGGTTTTCAAAGCCGTCTCCGGAACAGAAGGTCAGGTGATCACCGGGAACGGCGAAGATCCTGTCAATGCGCCCGAAGAAGTGTCAATCGGAAACGGCGTTCACCGACCGGCAATGATTTGCCGGTCGAGTGGTGTGGCATTCGGCGCGCTTTCCAGTAGGGTGAGGCGCAGTCCCGGCCAACCGGTCGGCAGCAGGACCCGAGCGACGACCTCGACCGGCTCCGGGGCGACCTGGGGCAGCCGCAGCCGGACGTCGTGGCCGTCCCGGTGGGCGATGACGACCGGTCCGGCGTCCCAGATCCGCCGGCATTCCGGATCGGCCAGCGCCTCGTCCAGCAATGCGCGCAGCCTTTCCTCGCGCGGGTACTGGGCCATCGCGAAACGGAGCATGGCCAGAAAGGCCCGGCCGTGGCGTGGCCAGTCGGCCATCTGTTCCCGGGCCCGCGCATCGGTCAGCCCCCAGCGGGCCACATTCGCCCGGGGCTCGGAAATCCACGGAAACCAGTGTGCCGCCGCGGCATTGTGGTCCAGTACGTTCCAGACGTGGTCGGTGAGAAACGCGGGCTCCGGTTCGTGCTGAGCCAGCAGCCGACGAAGGGGCGCCAACTCACCCGCCCCGCGCTCCGGCGTTACGGGCGGGAACGGCTCACCGCCGGCCGCGTACAGGAAAACGGTGGCCCGCTCGTCCGGGCACAGCCGCAACGCGTCCGCCAGCGCGCCCAGGGTCCGGGCGTCGAGGCGCGGGATCGCACCGCGCTCCAGGTCGCGGTACCACCGCTCGCTCATCCCGGCCCCGGCCGCCACCTCCACCTGGGCGAGCGGCCGACCGCGCCCCGACCGCTGGCCGGCCCGCGCGCGCCAGGCCCGCAACAGTCCGGCGAGCCCGGGCTGCTCCGGTGCCGGGTACTCGGGTCGCATGCCGGTCTCCTTCGTCCGTTCGGCCGACGGCCGCAGTGGGCCGCCGGGGTGACCGCATGACCGTACCTCGCACACCCCGCCGCGTACGCCGGCGAGCACCTGGTCGTCCTGCGCCCCGACGTGGTCCTCCCGGGAACGTCCGGCCGCCAACCTTGATGGCCGTCCCGGCGCCCGCGCCGATTCCTTGATGACCGTCCCCGGGCGTCTCCACCGCTGGCACAGTGCGCCCGGCCACTGCACTGACGGTCGGGGGTGGCGGTTTCGGTGGAAGCTACGGCGCGCCCGGTACTGCATATGTAGTGTGGGATCGAGGGGAGGGGCCAATGCTGATCGACTTCGTTCCTGACGGGGGTTTGTACCCTTTCCAGTCGCGCTGGTTCGACTCGTCCGTCGGGCGGGTTCACTACATCGATGAGGGGACCGGGCCGACGCTCCTGTTCTGTCATGGCGCTCCGACGTGGAGTTTCCTCTACCGTCACATCGTGAACCGCCTGCGCGACCGTTACCGCTGTGTCGCCGTCGACTATCCGGGTTTCGGATTGTCCGAACGTCCAGCAGGCTTCGGCTACACGATCGCCGAGCACACCGCGGTCATTGGCGAGCTGATCGATCATCTGCGGCTCGACGGCTTCGTTCTGATGGGACAGGACTGGGGCGGACCTATCGGTTTGGGCGCGGTCACCGCCCGCGCGGATCGGGTGAGGGGGATCGTGCTGGGCAACACCGTGTTCTGGCCGATCGAAGCGATGGCGAATCGGGCGTTCAGCATGATCATGAGCAGCCGTCCGATGCGGCGGCGGATACTCGAACAGAACTTCCTCGTCGAGCGCGTCCTGCTCGCAGAACTGGGCCCCAAACTCACCGCAGCCGAGGCCGACCACTACCGCGCGGTGCAACCCACCCCGGAAGCCCGGCGCGGACTCGCCGTGATGCCGAAGGAAATTCGTGCCGCGCGCCCGCTGCTGGACCAGCTCGCCCGAGACGTACCCGTCCTACTCGGTGACAAGCCTGCCCTGTTGGTGTGGGGTATGCGGGACATGGTGTTCCGTCCGAACGCCTGTATCCCGCGGATGCGTGCGGCTTTCACCAACCTCGACGTAGTCGAGCTGCCACACGCGCGGCACTTCGTTCAGGAACATGAACCGGCCGCGATCGCAGAGGCGATCGCAAAGCGGTTCCCGTGAATTCCGCGCGGGTGACCCCTATGCCAAGCAGCCAACTCGACTGGAGCTGAACCTGGTTCGTCGCACTGGAGCCGTGCTCCCTCATCGGCGTGCAGGGCGCAGAAGCCGAATCGGCCCGTCGGAGAACCGACGGGCCGTCACGACAAGTGCGAGGCTCAGATGCAGTGGTCCGGGCCCTTGCTGAACTGGCCCCAGTAGTCGCCACCACCCCAGTAGATGCACTGGCCCGGGGCGTAGACGTACACGGGCCCGGCGTAGTACGAGTAGGTGCCCGAGTCGGACTGCGACGACGGCGGGTTGGGCGTGGTGGCGACCCACGCGTTCGTGTCATCGATCGGCGAGCCCCAGTCGCCGGGCACATGCATGGTGACGACGCAGTCGGTGCCGCCGTTGTACGAGAGGTAGACGTGTTCCGAGTTGAGGTCGATCTCGTCGAGGGGGCGGTAGCCGGATCCGCACAGCGCGGCGGCACCATTACTGTCGTCGGAGACCGCCGAGGCCGACGTGGTCATGAACGCGACCGAGACGAGGGACGCGGTGCTGAGGGTGATGGCGGCCCGCTTGAGTACGGACTTTCCAGTAAACACGGCATCTCTCCGTCATGGCTTCTGGTGCACTGACTTGGCTGGAGAACATGACAGCGGCCGACCGTATCGCCGCCGCATCCCGAGGCGGCCGGAGTCCCGCTGCAGGGTGGGGCGGCGGGTTACCGCTCCGGTAGGACGCACCGGGGTGGTTCCAGGGGCAGGGCGAGGCCCGTTGTTGGCTGGAGGTCTCCCTCAAGTGCGACGGATGACTGCGGTCAGCCGCAGTTGTGGGGCTGACCGTTGAAGGTCTGGGCGATCTCGTGGCCGGCCGGGTCCCACATGTCTACCTCTTCCCACACGCACGAGCCGACCGCGTAGACCGAGACCGGGCCGGCGTAGGTGGTGTAGTAGTCGGTGTCGTCCTTCGGGCTGTCCACGTTGGACCAGAGCGTGATGCCGGTACGCGTCCGCTGTCCGACGAACACCTTCTTCACCGCGACCTCGCAGTTGTGGCTACCGTCCCAGTAGCCGTAGACGGTCGCCACCACGGTGTTGGCGTAGTCGCCTTCTCCCGTGAAGTCCTGGGAGTAGACCAGGTTTCCGTTGCAGCCGTAGCCTCCCGCGTGGGCGGTGCCCGAGATGCCTGTCACCAGACCGGCCGCCAGTACGGCCGAGGTGCCGACGCCGGCCAGACGCCGCCTCAGCCCGGACTTCCTCATGTTCATCGTCTCCCGCTTCCTCTGCCTCGCCGGCTTCCCCGCAGGGACGCCGTTCCTGGACGAGAACCATCGTCGAGCACCGCCCTCGCCGATCCCATGGCGTTGAGTTGGCGTTCGTATGGTCTTTCGTCACCGCGATGGTCTACGGTCATGGACTGACCGACGGCACGGGAACCATGGGGACGCCGGCCGTGTCTGACGACTGTCGGCAGGGGACGCACGTGCCTGGGCAGTTCGGGGAAACGCTCCGGCGCCACCGGCTGCGGGCCGGTCTCACTCAGGAGGAACTCGCGGAGCGGTCCGGTGAGTCCGCGCACGCGATCAGCGTGCTGGAGGCCGGCCGGCGGAGCCCACGGCTGTCCTCCGTGTCCAGACTCGCCGCGGGCCTCGACCTGGAGCCAGCCGACCGCGGCACGCCGGCACTTGGGGCTGCCACACACCCGACGGGGCTTTCACGACAGGCGTGCAGCACGCCCGCGCCTACGCCGCCGAACACGGCCGCTTCCCCACCCCGAAAGGGACCCGCGCCAGCGGGTTCCCGCTCTCGGCCCCCAGAGGGCATGCGATTTCGGAGTGGGGCGCGTCGGCGGGCGCCCCACTCGAAAGGTGCTCGGCCGGTCTGGGCTAGCGCTGCTGAAGAAGCGCCACCGCGTCCTTGACGCGTCCGAGGTCGACGAGGTACCAGGCCAGCTCGCTGCGGTTACCGTCGGGGTGCGGTTCGAGTACGGCGACGACCTCCTCGATGCGTCCATCGTCGGCCAGCAGCTCGGCAATGGAAGACGCCCCGTACCACGTGTCACCCTCCGGATGCGCTCGCGCCAAGTCGATTGCTTCCTGACGCCGACCGCAGGCGGCCATCAGCGGAAGCCGCATCTCGAAGAAGCCCCACTCCTCCTCGCCATGGTGCGCCTTGAGGGCGTCGAGGTAGTCCAGGCCGTCCTGGGCACGGCCTTGGTCGGCGTACAGGGCGCACAGGCTGCGGACGATCCAGTCCTCCGCACCACCGGGCGAGTCCCCGAGCGAGCGCATCACCTCGATCGCCTCAATGCCCCGGCCGCGTCGCACCAGGAGCTCCTTGGGCTGCACCGCCCCGGAGCGCCGGCGGGCCTGCGGATCCCCCGGCTGCCGGTACACGGCGATCGCGCCCTCCACGTCACCGCGCTCCTCCAGCAGTTCCGCGAGACGCTGCGCGGCGCGCCCGTGGTGCTCGGTCGCCGCGTACGCCCGCAGCTCCTCGATCCGGCCGTGCCGGGCCAGCAGGTCTGCCAGCTGGCCGTGGTCGCGGGAGTGCAGCAGCGCGATCGCATCGTCAATGCGGCCCTGGCGTTCGCGGATCGCGGCGAGCAGGTAGACGGCGTTGTCCGGTTTGACGCCGCTGCGGCGGCATGACGGGTCCTCGCTGCCCTGTGGCGCCTCGATGCGGGCGGCCAGCAGCGCGGCGGCGTCCTCGTCCCGGCCAGCGCCTTCGGCGACGTCGACCAGGGCCGCGGCGAGGAACCAGTCCTCGATCTGCGGGAGGAGCAGGGTGAACGCCTCCTCACCCCGCCCGTGCCGGGCGATCGACACCGAGATGCTCGCTACCGTCCCGGCTGGCGACGAACTCCGCCCGTACGGAGCCCGCCCCACTACCCGAGCCGTCAACGCCCATCAGCCGCGACTCCCTCACACGGAAGAGCCGCCGCGACAACCGGCAAAGCCCCGCGGGAGCCACCGACTGAACGCCTTCCCCGGAAGGGACGCCTGTCCAGCATCCGATCGCCTCTTCCGATGGGGTCCAGTCCCACAGGTCCGGGCACCGAATGCCAGCGTCCGGGGGTTACAGCAGCATCGCCTCGAACTGGAACTCGGGCGCGGTCAGTGGTTGTTCGGACCAGATGACCTTGCCGCGAGCCGTGTACCTGGTCCCCCACCGCTCGG
>NZ_BAAATR010000080.1:0-13183 GCF_039533515.1 Kitasatospora cystarginea
GGCGTGCATCGTGCGGGGGTCCCCCCGGCCGTCAGGCTGGGGGAAGAGAGCGCAGCGGCGCTGCGCGCGACGAGGGATGTGCGTCCGAGGGCCCCTCGCCCCCAGCCTCCGGCCGGGGGGACCCCCGCCCGTTGGCGGGCAAGGACGGCCCCTCCTGCCCGATGGCGGGCAGGAGGGAGAGAGAGCTATCGGCACGCGACGCCGCGGGCCCTATTGCCGGTCGGTCCTAGCCCAGCTGGCCGGCCCGCGGTTCGACGACGTGGTCCACCAACCCGTACTCCTGCGCCTCCCGTGCGGTGAGGATCTTGTCCCGCTCGATGTCGTCGCGGATCTGCTGGACGTCCTTGCTGGAGTGCTTGGCCAGCATCTCCTCCAGCTGCCCGCGCATCCGCAGGATCTCGTTGGCCTGGATCTCCAGGTCGGAGACCTGGCCGCGGCCGGTCTCGGTGTACGGCTGGTGGATCAGGATCCGGGAGTTGGGCAGCGCCATCCGCTTGCCGGGGGTGCCGGCCGCCAGCAGGACCACCGCGGCGGAGGCCGCCTGGCCCATGCAGACCGTCGAGATGTCGGGCTTGACGTACTGCATCGTGTCGTAGACCGCGGTCAGCGCGGTGAACGATCCGCCGGGCGAGTTGATGTACAGCGAGATGTCGCGGTCCGGGTCCATGGACTCCAGGCAGATGAGCTGGGCCATGATGTCGTTCGCGGAGGTGTCGTCGATCTGCGCTCCGAGGAAGACGATCCGCTCCTCGAACAGCTTGGCGTACGGGTCGTACTCGCGGAAGCCCTGCGAGGTGCGCTCGGTGAAGCGCGGGACGATGTAGCGGCCCTCGGCGCGCAGGCGCTCGTGGGCGGCGCCCATTAAGTCGGGGATGTTCATGGGGACTTCGGCCTCCGTCAGGAGATGGGCTGGTGGACGGGCGGTGTCGCTGGGTGGCGGTCTCAGGCGCCCGTGCCGCCACCGCCGGGCACGTCCGCGGCGTGGTGCATCACGTCGTCGATCAGGCCGTACTCCTTGGCCTGCCGGGCGGAGAACCAACGGTCGCGGTCGGAGTCCGCGGTGATCTCCTCGACGGTCCGGCCGCTGTGGAAGGCGATCAGTTCGGCCATCCGCTTCTTGGTGCGCAGCAGTTGCTCGGCCTGGATCCGGATGTCGGTGGCCGAACCGCCGAGACCGGCCGAGGGCTGGTGCATCAGGATCTCGGCGTTCGGCAGCGCGAAGCGCTTCCCCGGGCTGCCGGCGGTGAGCAGGAACTGGCCCATCGAGGCCGCCATGCCCATCGCGATCGTCACCACGTCGTTCTTGACGTACTGCATGGTGTCGTAGATCGCCATGCCGGCCGAGATCGAGCCGCCCGGGGAGTTGATGTAGAGGAAGATGTCCTTCTCCGGCTCGGCGGCCAGGAGCAGGAGCTGGGCGGTGATCCGGTTGGCGATGTCGTCGTCCACCGCCTCGCCCAGGAAGATGATGCGGTCCTGGAGCAGGCGGTTGTACACCTGATCGCCGAGGCCGCCTCCGGCGGCGGACGGAGTCGTCATTCCCACGCGCTTGGCCAGTGTCACGGTGCAACCGCCTTGTCAGTCAGGGGTGTTCTGGTCTCGGGTGCCGTTCACGGAGGTGGCGGGGAGCAGACGGCGGAGGGCCGATGGGCCGGTGCGCGATCGCCGCGGAGCCCGGCGGGCCGCAGGGCAGGTAGCGGACGGCATCGGCCGGGCGGCAGCCGGCCCGGGGCCCGACGCACACCGAAGCGGCCCGTCGGCCGGGGCCCGGCGCCGTCGGCGGCCTGCCGCACGGTCACGTCCCGATGACCTCGCTCGCCCGCAGGCCGCAGCCCGCGCTCCGGATCGCCGGGCGCGCTCCCCGCCGCCGTCTTCGCAGATCGTGGCTGTTCAGCTGCTACCCCCTCCGGCCGTCGTACCCCTGTGTGGCTGAGTGACCGTCGATCATCGCCGCCATCGGAGATGATCCCGCCCTGACACTCTCTCTCTTTCCCCTTGCCAGACGCAAGTTGATCCGTCAATTACCTCATAAGACCGGCGGGCAACAGGGAGCGTGGATGAAGGAGCGGGTCGAGAGCCGAGTCTGGGCGTGCATCGTGCGGGGGTCCCCCCGGCCGTCAGGCTGGGGGAAGAGAGCGCAGCGGCGCTGCGCGCGACGAGGGATGTGCGTCCAGACGAGAGCTATCGGCACGCGACGCCGCGGAGTTGCCCGCCGGTCCAAGCCGCACGGACAACCGGCGAGTTCCTCACACCGGGCAGGGCCCGTCAGCCTGCACGGGCTGGACCCCGGACCAGACCATGGCGGCCGATCCCCAGGTCAGGCCACCGCCGAAGGCCGTCATCAGCACCCGGTCGCCCTTCGAGAGCCGGTCGTCCGCGGCGGCCTGGGCCAGGGCCAGCGGAATGGACGCCCCGGCGGTGTTGCCCACCTCCGCGAGCCGGCAGACCACCCGCTCCTCGGCCAGGCCCAGGCGCCTGCCCACCGCGCGCAGGATCCGGGCGTTGGCCTGGTGCCCGACGAACGCGTCGATCTGCTCGGTCCGCCAGCCGACCGCCTCGGCCACGCTCCGCGCGGATCGCGTCATCGCCGCCACCGCCTGCGCGTAGACCTCGCGCCCGTCCATCCGG
Source organism: Kitasatospora cystarginea (assembly GCF_039533515.1). Classification (NCBI taxonomy): domain Bacteria; kingdom Bacillati; phylum Actinomycetota; class Actinomycetes; order Kitasatosporales; family Streptomycetaceae; genus Kitasatospora; species Kitasatospora cystarginea. Next base: position 2,629 of record NZ_BAAATR010000080.1, read on the forward strand.
AAGTAGCGCGCGGCGGAGTCCGCGGCCAGGTGCGGTGCCCGCGACCCGCCCCCCGGGATGGCGATCAGGTCGGCGCCGGCGCCGTCGCTGCCCAGCTCGACGTGGAGCAGTTCACCCGGCGTGCCGGGCAGGCCGCGTTCCAGCACCACGGCCGCCGCCCCGTCCCCGAAGAGCACTGCGGTCCCCCGGTCGGCGGGGTCGACGATGGTGGAGTACGTCTCGGCGCCGATCAGCAGCACGCTCTCGTAGCTGCCCGCGCCGATCATCGCCCCGGCGACGCTGAGCCCGTAGACGAAGCCCGAGCACACCGCCGACAGGTCGAAGGCCGGCACACCGGCCAGCCCGAGCCGCGCGGCGATCTGCGGAGCGGTGGCCGGGCAGCGCTGGTCGGGGGTGGTGGTGGCCAGCAGCACCAGGTCGCAGTCGCGCCGGCCGGCCGACTCCAGCGCCGCGGCACCGGCGGCCGTCCCCAGGTCACCGGTGCTCGTACCGGGTCTGACCGCACGCCGCTCGGCGATCCCCGTGCGACTGAAGATCCAGTCGTGTGTGGTGTCCAGCACCCGGGACAGATCGTCGTTGGTCACCACGTCGGGCGGCAGGCAGCTCCCGATACCGGTGACGACGGCTCGGACGTCGGTCGTGTTCATCGTCCCTCCGGACACCCGGTCACACCGGATCCGGGAAAGGGCAGGCAACCGGCTGCTCCGCCGACTGCCGTGCCGCCGCGGCGAGATGGCGCTCGGCGAAGTCGGCGTGGGCGATCGGGGCGGTGATCAGCGCCTCGGGTACGGCCAGCAGGCCGAGCAGATCCTCCGCTGCCGCGGGCGCCGCGCCCTCCTCCTCGTGCAGCCGGGCCACCTCCAGCAGCTCCTGCGGGCTCAGCACCCCCGCCCGCAGCGCGCTCACCGCGTGCTCGAGCAGGCAGCCGGCCGCGTAGTGCCGCAGCAGCGCCCGCCCGGCCTCCGTCGGCTCGCCCTCGGCCCAACCGCCCAGCGCCAGCGTCTGGTAGACGGCCCGCGACCAGGCGGTACTGGCCGCACCCGGCCCCTCCCGTTCCGCGTCGTCCAGCAGCACGTCGCACACCCGGCGCAGCGCTCCGCCGAGCCGGCCGGCCGGCCAGCCGCCAAGGTCGCCCGGCCCGCTCCCCCGGTCGGCACGGCCCACCGCGGCGTCGAGCACACCGGCCAGCGCCGGGCGCTCACGCAGCGCGAACCGTGCGGCCTGGTAGCCGAGCACCGTGTTGTCGCCGCCGAAGGTCACCGCGATCTCGTAGTCGTGCTGCAGGGGCGAGATCTGGTTCAGCCGGTGGTATCCGAGGCCGCCGCACAGCTCGCGGGTCTCGGCCAGCGTGTGCCGAGCGTCGCCGGTGCTGCCGGTCTTGCCGCAGGCCACCAGCGCGTGCAGCAGCCGGTCCTCGGCGGGGGACCCGTCCTCGTGGCGGTCGACCGCGACGGCCGCCAGCGCCTCCACCGCGTGCTTGGCCGCGACCGCCCGTCCCGCCGCGGTGCGCAGCCGCATCCGGTAGTGCGCGTGGTCGAGCAGCGGCCCGCCGAAGGCCCGCTTGACGGAGGCGAACCGGGTGGTGACGGCACAGGCGACCCGCTGCGCCATGGCCGCGCCCGCGGTGGGGAAGAGCCGCTCGTGGGTGAAGGTGGCCAGGCACTCGTCGAACCGGCGGAAGCGGCGCAGCGGGGAGGCGTACCGCCCCTCCTCGTCGATCCGGGCCCAGCGGCCCATCATTGCGGACAGCGGCAGGACGCAGTGGTCGAAGGCGATGATGCCGGTCTGGTTGGCCTCGACACCGCCCTTCGGCTCGGCGCCGTGCACGCTCACCCCCTCGACCAGCCTCCCCTCGCTGCGCAGCGGCACCCGCAGCCAGTGGTGGCCCTCGTCCCGGCCGTCCACCACCACGCGGGCCAGCACCATGGCCACGTCGCCGGTGTGCAGGCTGTTGCCGATCCAGACCTTGCTGTGCGCGGGCTCCGGCGTGTGGAGCACCAGCGAGCGGTCCGCGTGCCGGTAGGTGGCCGTGGTTCCCACCCGCTTGAGGTCCGAGCCGGCGTGCAGCTCGGAGGCCGCGAAGCAGTAGACCTTCTCCATCCGGTCGATCTCCGGGCCGAAGCTCGCCAGTTGGTCCTGATCGGCGTGGCTGAGCAGGGCGTCCCCGGCGATCTGGTGCGAGACCAGGACGTTGGCCAGTGAGGCGTCCCAGGCGCCGATCCAGCCCATCGCCCGTAGGAAGTCGGGGAACTCCGCGGCCGTCCCCCGCCCCAGCCACAGCGAGTTGGCGGTGACCCCGGCCGCGTTCAGCAGCCGGGCCCGCCGCAGCGTCTGGAGGCTGTAGTCGAGCACGTCCTGCCCGGCGGGCCGGACCTCGGCGAAGTCGCCTTCGGCGAGCAGGCCGGTCAACGTCGTAACGCGCTTGTCTGTCAAGTCGAGTCCCATCGATCAGCGGCGGGCGCGGCCAGGGCACCCGCCGGCCTGGCAGCGTTGCCCCGGAGCCCCGGCGGCAGGGTGCGCGGCGTCGCGTCTCCTGCTGCCGGGTGCGCTCAATTCCCGAGGATCAGAGCGCAGTTGGCTCCGCCGAAGCCGAAGGAGTTGCTGAGCACCACGGAGGGCGACTGCCGACGCGGCCCCCCGAGGACGAGGTCCAGCTCGGGCAGCTGCGGGTCGGCCTTTTCGGTGTTGGCCACCGGCGGCACCAGGCCGGCCCGCAGGGCGCAGAGCGAGAGCACCGCCTCGAGGGCGCCGGCGGCGCCCAGGGAGTGCCCGAGGACGCCCTTGTTGGCGGTGACCGAGGGGCCGTGCGGGAACAGCCGGGCCAGCAGTTCGCTCTCGACCCGGTCGTTCAGCGGCGTCGAGGTGCCGTGCGCGTTGACGTGGTCGACCGCCTCCGGTCGCAGGCCCGCGTCGGTGAGCGCCTGTCGGACGGCGGCCTCGGCCTGCGCCCCGTCCGGCCGCGGCTGGACCGGGTGGTGGGCGTCCGTGGTGCAGCCGTAGCCGAGCACCCGGCCCAGCTCCGCGGCCCGGCGTCGCGCCGCGGCCTCGGGCCGCTCCAGCACGAGCGCAGCGGCGCCCTCCGAGACGACGAAACCGTCGCGGTCCGCGTCGAACGGCCGGGAGGCACGGGGGTCGTCCCGCTTCGACAGCGCGCCCATCCTGGCGAACCCGCTGACCACGACCGGGACCACCGCGGCCTCGGTGCCGCAGGCGATCACCGTGTCGCAGGCACCGCTGCGCAGCAGGTCGCGGGCGACGCCGATGGCGACGGCGCCGGACGCGCACGCGGAGACGACCGTGTGGCAGGGGCCGGTGATGCCGTAGCGCGAAGCGATCGTGCCGACGGCCATGTTGGCCAGCGATCGTGGATGCAGATAGGGCGAGACCCCCTCGGGGCCGCGCTCGGTGAAGCGGTCCTGGGCCCGGATGAGCGTCTCCACGCCGCCGATCCCGGTGCCGACCACCACGCCGATCCTGCCGCCGTCCCAGCTCTGCGGGTCGAGCCCGGACTCCCGGACGGCCTCGTCGACCGCCACCAGGGCGTAGCGGATGAACGGGTCGAGGTGCGCGGTGCCCCGGCCCCGCAGCACCTCCGGCCCCAACTCCGGTACCCGCAGGCAGTAGTGGGCGCCGGTGTCCCGCAGCGCCGCGTCCCTGACCGCCAGCACCCGGGGCTCGAGGACGGCCTGCCAGGTGTCCTCGACCCCGATGCCCGCCGGGGTGACCAGCCCGGCTCCGGTGACCGCGGCCGGAAACGTGCGGGTCATGACCCGCTCAGCCTGGAATTCACGAGTTCCACCAGCTCGCCGAAGGTCAGCTTGCCCAGCCGGCTCTCGTCCTCGGAGAGATCGACGCTGAACTGCTCCTTGACCACGGTGATGAGTTCCACCGCCGCCAGCGAGTCCAATTCAAGGGAATCGATCCGGACATCCGGGGTAATCAGGTCGGCGTCGACCTCCAGATCGTCCACCAGGATTTCCCGGATCGCACTTGACAGATCGCCAGTCACCTAACCCACCCATAGTTTAAGGTAATTGATTCGAACTCAGCCGAGACCATATCACCGCGGAGGCCCCCTTCCAAGGAATTCTTGCGACGGCTCCGGGTCCGGGCTGTGATCGATGACACGTTGCCCGCGCGCACCGACCGGGGGTAATGAATGCGGTCCCGGGCCGACACACGCATCGTCAGATCAACTGGTGTGACTGCGTGTTCACGACCCATTCCGCCTGGCCCAGCCGGTCGGCACGGGCGGGTAACCGCAGCCTGCGTCCGCAGCACCGGCGCGGGCCCGCACCGGGCGCGGCAAGAGGGCGGCCGGCACTTACCAACCAGACCGCGTTCACCGCAAGAGTCGGACTGCTAAAGAAGGTTGAGCCAGCATCACGTCAGCCATGCTCATGGTTGACGCCGCTTCCGGCGGTGGCTAGCATCCGGCGTGGACAGACGACCTTGGATAGATGTACGGGTGCCGCGCGGCTATACGCGCGTCGGGGGCGATCGATATCCCCCGCAGGAATATGGGGGATTTCCAGGTGTTCGCCGGATCGCATTCTTCTGCCCTTCCGCTGTCGGCGGCCCAGCAGCGCGTCTGGTTCGCCCAGAAGCTCACTCCGGCGAGTTCCCTGTACAACATCAGCGGTTTCGTGGAAATTCACGGACCGCTTGACCTCGAATTGTTCGAACGGGCGCTCAGGATCGCCGTCGACGAGGCCGAGGCGCTGCACGTCCGGTTCACCGAGGACGACGGCACTCCGTGGCAGACCGTCCGGTCCGCGCGGGAGTGGCCACTGCACCTGCACGACCTGAGCGGGCGGCAGGACGGACGCCGCGTGGCGCTGGAGCGGATGTCGGCGGACCTGTCCGAGCCGACGGACCTGTCCACCGGCCCGCTGTTCACGCAGTCGCTGTTCCGGCTCGCCGCGGACCACCACCTCTGGTACACGCGGGTGCACCACATCGCCACCGACGCCTTCGGGTTCAACCTGGTCGTGCGGCGGGTGGCCGCCTGCTACACGGCGCTGGCGGAGGGCACCGAGGTCCCGCCCACCGAGTTCGCCCCGCTCGCCGACTTCCTCCAGGAGGACCACAAGTACGCCGCCTCCGAGCAGAGCCGCAAGGACCGCGCGTACTGGCTCGACCGCTTCGCGGACGAGCCCGAGCTGCTGAGCCTGCCCGACCGCGACATCGGCCTGTGGTCCGAGGCGATGCGGTTCACCGGGCACCTGGAGCCGGAGCTCCTCGCCGGGCTCAAGCGCCTGGCCACTGAAGCCAGGACGACCTGGCAGGTCACCCTTGCCGCCGCGGCCGCGGCGTACCTGCGCCCCTTCGTCACCACCCGCGACGTGGTGCTCGGCTTCCCGGTCACCGGCCGGCTCGGCCCGACCACCCAGAACACCCCGGGCATGGCCTCCAACGTGCTCCCACTGCGGCTCGACGTCCGGGCCGGGGCCTCGTTCGCCGACCTCCAGCGGCACGTCGCGCGCGAGCTGCGCGCCCTGCTGCGGCACCAGCGCTACCGCGGCGAGGACCTGCGCAAGGACCTCGGGCTCGGCGCCAGCTCCCGTCGGATGTTCGGACCGGCGGTCAACTTCCTTCCGCTGCAGGCCGGTCTGCGGTTCGGCCCCTGCCCGGCGGAGATCCACAGCGTGCCCAGCGGCCCGGTCGACGACCTGGCGATCGCCTTCGAGGGCGGCGGCGAGGACACCGGGCTGCGGGTGCGGGTCGCGGGCAACGCCGCCGCCTTCACCGAGACCGAGATCGCGGACCACGGGCGGCGGTTCCTGGACTTCCTCCGGGCCCTGGCCGCCGAACCCGATCTTCCCCTCGGCCGGCTCGAGGTGCTGGGCGCCGGCGAGCGCCGGCGGCTGCTGGAGGAGTGGAACGGTACCGCCGCCGACCTGGCGGCCGGCACCCTCCCGGCCTGGTTCGAGGCACAGGCCGGGAGGGTCCCCGAGGCCGTCGCGGTCACCTGGCGCGACACCGCCCTGACCTACCGGGAGTTGAACGAGTGGGCCAACCGGCTGGCCCGCCGGCTCATCGAGCACGGTGCCGGTCCCGAGCGGCTGGTCGGACTCGTCCTGCCCAGGTCGGTGGAGCAGGTCGTGGCCCAGCTCGCGGTGCTGAAGTCGGGCGCCGGGTACCTGCCGATCGACCCGGACGCCCCGGCCGCGCGGATCAGTGCCGTACTCGCCGAGGCCGAGCCGGTGTTCGTGCTGGACAGCGTGGAGTCCGTACGCGAGACCGGCGACCGGGCGGCGACCGACCCGGTGGACGCCGACCGGCTCGCGCCGCTGCTCCCGGACCACCCGGCCTACGTGATCTTCACCTCCGGTTCGACCGGCACGCCGAAGGGTGTGGTGGTCTCGCACCGCAACGTCACCCGACTGCTGACGGCCGCCGCGCGGCGCTTCGACTTCGGTGAGCGCGACGTCTGGACGCTGTTCCACTCCTACGCCTTCGACTTCGCCGTGTGGGAGCTGTGGGGCGCGCTGCTGACCGGCGGCAGGCTGGTCGTGGTGGACCACGCGGTCTCCCGCTCGCCGCAGGAGTTCCTCGCCCTGCTGGCCGAGCAGGGCGTCACCGTCCTCAACCAGACGCCCTCGGCCTTCTACCAGCTGATCCAGGCCGACCGGCAGCGTCCGGGGTCCCGACTCGCGCTCCGCTACGTCGTGTTCGGCGGCGAGGCGCTGACCCCCGACCGGCTGGGCGAGTGGTACCTGCGGCACCCGGAGGACCGCCCGCTGCTGGTGAACATGTACGGGATCACCGAGACCACCGTGCACGTCACCCACCACGCGCTCGACCGGGCGAACGCGGCCGGCGACACCGGCAGCACCATCGGCACCGCCCTCCCCGACCTGCGGGCCTATGTGTTGGACGCCGCCCTGCGCCCGGTGCCGCCCGGGGCGGTCGGCGAGCTGTACGTCGCGGGGGCCGGGCTGGCCCGCGGCTACCTGAACCGGCCGGGTCTCACGGCGGACCGTTTCGTCGCCTGCCCGTTCGGCCCGCCCGGCGCACGGATGTACCGCTCCGGCGACCTGGCCCGCTGGACCCCGGACGGCTCGCTGGTCTACGAGGGCCGGGCGGACCACCAGGTGAAGATCAGGGGCTTCCGGATCGAACTGGGCGAGATCGAGGCGGTGCTGACCCGCCACCCGGCCGTCGCCGAGGCCGCCGTCCTCGCCCGCGAGGACCGGCCCGGCGACCGGAGGCTGGTCGCCTACGCGGTCCCGTCCGGACCCGAGGCGGACGCCGCCGAGCTGCGGGCGTACCTCGGGCAGGCCCTGCCCGGGTACATGGTGCCTTCCGCGGTGGTGCTCCTGGACGCACTGCCGCTGACGGTCAACGGCAAGCTGGACCGTCGGGCGCTGCCCGCGCCGGACTTCGACGCCGCGGCGGACGGCCGGGCCCCGCGCGACGCCCGCGAGGAGATCCTCTGCGAGCTGTTCGCGCAGGTGCTCGGGGTGGAGAAGGTCGGCATCGACGACAGCTTCTTCGACCTCGGCGGGCACTCGCTGCTCGCCACCCGACTGGCCGGCCGGATCCGCGCCGAACTCGGCCTGGAGCTGCCGCTGGGCACCCTGTTCGAGGCACCCACCGTGGCGGGACTCGCCGTACGGATCGCCGGGAGCGAGCCCGCCCGGCCCGCGCTGCGGCCGCTGCCCCGGCCGGAGGCCGTACCGCTGTCGTTCGCGCAGCAGCGGCTGTGGTTCCTGCAGCAGGTCGAGGGCGCTGGCGCGACCTACAACATGCCGCTGGCCCTGCGGCTCGGCGGCGAGCTGGACCGGGCGGCCCTGCGGGCGGCGCTGCAGGATGTCTGCGACCGGCACGAGTCGCTGCGCACGGTGTTCACCGAGGTCGGCGGCGAGGCCCGGCAGCGGGTGCTCGACACCGCCCCGCTCCCGCTGCCGGTGACCGGAACCACCGCCGAGGAGCTGCCCGCCCTGCTGGCCGCGGCCGCGGGCACCGGCTTCGACCTCCACCGCGAACCGCCGCTGCGGGCCGAGCTGTTCGCGCTCGGTGAGCTGGAGCACGTCCTGGTGCTGGTGCTCCACCACATCGCGGGCGACGAGTGGTCGATGGCGCCGCTGGCGCGTGACCTGGGTGCCGCGTACACGGCGCGGCTGGCCGGGGCGGCACCCGCCTGGGAGCCGCTGCCCGTGCAGTACGCGGACTACGCGCTGTGGCAGCGCGGGCTGCTCGGCGACGAGGACGACCCGGCCAGTCTCGCCAACCGCCAACTGGCCTTCTGGCGCGAGACCTTGGCCGATCTTCCCGAGGAGCTGGCGCTTCCGGCGGACCGGCCGCGGCCGGCCGTTCCCGGCGGACGCGGCGAGGCGCTGCCGGTCCGGTTCGACGCCGCACTGCACCGCGCCCTGACCCGGCTGGCCCAGGAGCGCCGGGCCACCCTGTTCATGGTGCTGCAGGCCGGCCTGTCCGCGCTGCTCACCAGGCTCGGCGCGGGCACCGACATCCCGCTGGGCACCGCGCTCGCCGGCCGTACCGACCAGGCGCTGGACGAGCTGGTCGGGTTCTTCGTCAACACCCTGGTGCTGCGCACCGACACCTCGTCTGACCCCGGCTTCGGGGAGCTGGTGGACCGGGTACGGGCTGCCGACCTCGCGGCCTTCAGCCACCAGGACCTGCCGTTCGAGCGCCTGGTCGAGGTGCTCAACCCGAGCCGGGCGGCGAACCGGCACCCGCTCTTCCAGGTGATGCTGGTCCTCCAGAGCACCCCGGAGTCCGAGCTGGAGCTGCCCGGACTGACGCTCACCAGGGAACCCCTCCACCCCGGCGGGGCGAAGTTCGACCTGTCGCTCAGCCTGGCCGAGACCCGCGACCGCGACGGCGCCCCGGACGGCATCGAAGGCTTCGTCGAGTTCAGCACCGACCTGTTCGACCGGGACACCGTCCTGGCCCTGGTCCGGCACCTGGAGCGGCTGCTGCTCGCGGTCGCCGCCGACCCCCAGATCGCCATCGGCGAGATCGACCTGCTGACCGACGAGGAGCGCGACCGGCTCACCGGGCGGCCCGAAACCCGCCGCTCGGTAGCGGGGCAGACCGTTCCGGCCCTGTTCGAGGCGCAGGTCACCCGCACCCCGGACGCGCCCGCGCTGCTGTTCCAGGACACCGTGCTGTCCTACGCGGAACTCGACCGCCGGGCCAACCGGCTGGCCCGGCTGCTGATCGGCCGGGGTGTCGGCCCGGAGTCCGTGGTCGCGCTGCTGCTGCCGCGCTCCGCCGAGCTGGTGGTGGCTGCACTGGCCGTGCTCAAGGCCGGGGCCGCCTATCTGCCCGTGGACCCCGAGTACCCGGCCGAACGGATCGCCTACCTGTTCGCCGACGGCGCGCCCCGGCTCACCGTCGTCGACGGCCGGACGGCCGCCTCGCTGCCGGCCGGAACCGAGCACGTCGACCTGGACGAGGCCGGGCTGGACGGCTTCGCGGCGGACGCCGTCACCGACCGGGACCGCCTCGGTGTGCTCGGCCTCCAGCACCCGGCGTACGTCATCTACACCTCCGGCTCCACCGGCCGGCCCAAGGGCGTGGTCGCCACCCACGCGGGCGTCGCGAACCTGCTCGCGGCCCAGCGCGAGCGGCTCGACGTCGGCCCCGGGGACCGGGTGCTCCAGTTCGCCTCCTTCAGCTTCGACGCGGCGTTCTGGGAGACGGTCATGGCGCTGCTGTCCGGCGCCACCCTGGTCCTCGCCACACCCGACCGGCAGCGGCCCGGCGCCCCGCTGGCCGGACTGGTCGCCGACCTGGGGGTGACCCATCTGACGCTCCCGCCGACCGTGCTGGACGTCCTGGCGCCGGAGGACCTGCCGTCGGTGCGCTCCCTGGTGGTGGCCGGCGAGGCGTCGTCCGGGAGCCTGGTGGCACGCTGGTCGCCGGGCCGGCGGCTGGTCAACGCCTACGGCCCCACCGAGACCACGGTGTGCGCCACCATGAGCGCTCCCCTGGACGGCGACGCACGACCGCCGATCGGCCTGCCGATCGAGGGCAGCAGTGCCTACGTCCTCGACGAGCGGCTGCGGCCGGTGCCGGTGGGGGTTCCCGGCGAGCTCTACGTCGCGGGCACCGGAGTGGCGCGCGGCTACCTCGGCCGGCCGGGCCTCACCGCCGAGCGCTTCCTGGCCGACCCGTTCGGCGAGCCGGGCTCCCGGATGTACCGCACCGGCGACCTGGCCAAGCGCCGGGCCGACGGCAGTCTGGAGTACCTCGGCCGCACCGACGACCAGGTCAAGGTGCGCGGCCACCGGGTCGAGCTCGGTGAGATCGAGTCCGTGCTCGCCGCCCAGCCCGGCGTCGCCCAGGCGGCCGTGGTACCCCGTGCCGACCGGCCCGGCCAGCTGGTGGCCTACGCCGTCTCGACCGGTACCGGCCTGCCGGCGGAGACCGCCTTGACCGCGGCGGACCTGCGGGCGGCGCTGCGCCGCCGACTGCCGGAGTACCTGGTGCCCGCGGCGATCGTGCTGCTGGAGGCCCTGCCGCTGACGCCCAACGGCAAGCTCGACCGCCGCGCCCTGCCCGCACCCGACTTCGACGCCGC
>NZ_BAAATR010000081.1:0-12916 GCF_039533515.1 Kitasatospora cystarginea
CCAGATTCGACAAGCGCGGCTACGTCTACCTCGGCACCGTCACCGCAGCCGCACTCGTCATCTGGCTTCGCTCGTGATCGCCAGGACACTGCCTAGTAGGGTCGGGGACTGGCGCGGTGGCTGATGCTCCGTTTCCAGTCCCCGACCCTACTAGGGCGTGTATCGAAAGCACGGACAGGCCGGGCGGGATGATGCCCCGGTCCGGCCCGTCCGCTCTCTGCTAAAGGTCGAGCTGATGCTGGTGCGTCGTGTGCGTGGGTTTGTAGCCGAGATCGTCGTTGATCCGTCGCATGTGCGCGTTGCTGTCGGTGGTGTCGGTCAGGAGGCCATCGAGGCCCGGATAGTCCCTATGGGCTTGTCGGATCGACTCGGCCTTCATCCATCGGCCGAGGCCGTGACCACGGTGCTCGGGCAACACGCCCGTGCCGTAGTGCTGGCCGTCACCTGCGCCATCGCCGGGGATGACGAGTTCGGTGAACCCGGCGATCGAGCCGTTGGAGGCGTCGATGGCGACGACGGTGTGCAGGTGGTCGCCGCGCTGTTCGACGGCCTTCGCCGCGGCCCGCACGCGGTCCACGTCCCAGGCCACGGTGCCGTACTCGGCGTCGTCCATGGGCATGTCGTCCATGGCGCGGCGTGAGGCGGCGAACGTCCGGGCGAGGTCGTCGGGGACGGTTCCCTGCCATGACGTCAGCCGGTAGCCGGGATGCGGACGCTCGACGATTCCGGCGAGGACGGTGGTGTCCACGTCGGCCATCGCCAGGCGGGTGTACCTGAAGGCGAGAACCTTCCGGAAACCGCGTGCCGCCAGGAAATGGTCGCCGGGCGATCCGGCTTCGGCCTGCGCGACGACGCGGCGTCGGGCGTTGTCCCGGGCGGTGGCCACGGCGGTGTTGAGGAGCCGGGAGCCGACGCCCTTGCGGCGCTCCACGGGATGAACGCGGAGGTCGAGCTCGGCGAGGTGCTCTTGTCCGCCGTCGAGCAGGCGCAAGAAGGCGGTCCCGGCAGGGATGGAGTCCGCGTCCGAGGCCAGCCAGGCGAGACGCCGGCCGTGCGGCCCGTGAGCGGGGTCGGTCAGTGGGGTGATGCGAAGGGACAAGGTGTCTCCGTCGAGAGGAGGTGGCAAGGATCAGTACGCGAGCTCAACTCCTGGGCACTCGTGCGCATGTGCTCCACACCTCCTGGTCGACAGCGCCGGCCTGCACCGATGCGGGCGGCTGGGCGAACCTAGCTGGCCGCCGGACCCCTGGGCAACGGATTAACGAAAAGGGCGGTGCGGGTTTGTGGTCACAGCCACTCGCTGATGGCCGCGACGAGGACGGTCGCCTCATAGCGGACCGCGAGCTTGTCATAGCTCGTGGCCACGGCGCGATGCCTTTTGAGACGATTGATGCCACATTCGACCGCATGCCGAGCCTTGTAGTCCTCGGCGTCGAACTTGGGCGGCCGGCCGCCGCGAGCGCCGAGTCTCTTGCGGTTGCGAGCCTGGTCGGCCTTGTCCGGGATGGTGCAGCGAATGCCACGTCGGCGCAGGTAGGCGCGGTTTCTGTGGGAGGCGTACGCCTTGTCGGCCCGCACGCGATCGGGGCGGACGCGTGGCCGGCCCGGTCCGATGCGGGGCACGCGAACCTTCTCCAGCACCGGTTCGAACTGCGGCGACTCTCCACGCTGCCCGGCCGTCACCACGATCGACATGGGCTTCTGCCCCTGCTCGACGGCCAGGTGCAGCTTGGTGGTGAACCCACCGCGCGAACGCCCCGGCCCGTGATCACCAGGCTCGGCAAAGACACCACCCGGTGACTCCTTCTGCAGATCACCCCGCTTCCGGGCCCCGGCCGCATGCTGATGGGCACGGCACACCGTGGAGTCGACGCTCAGGTCCCACGTGATCGCACCCTTCGCGTCAGCCAGGGACTGAAGCTGGGTGAGGACCCGGTGCCAGGTACCATCCCGTTGCAACCGGCGGAACAGGTCGTAGATCCGGCCCCACGGCCCGTACTCGACGGGTACGTCCCGCCACGGAACACCGGTCCGGACCCGGAACCGTATGCCGTCGATCAACTGCCGCCGAGACCAGACAGGCGGCCGACCTGCCTTCGCGCCCTTCGGCAGCAACGGCTCCAGCGCCGCCTACTGCCTGTCCGTGAGATCTCCCCGCCTCATGAACGGTGACCATGCACCGCCTCAAGATCCACTTTCAACACACGGCCTAGATGGAGAGCCAACGGACAGCGGCCTGGCCTCGCAGCGTGCGTCTACGTGACCGGATGCACGGTACGGGGCTGCTGGCTACCGGGGCAGCTTCGCGCAGCGCTCGGGGTAGGCGGTGGTGACGTAGCGCATAGCGGTTGCCTCGGTGATGCCGAAGAGCCGCATGAGCTTGAACGGGTCGCCGGTGGCGAATGCCTCGTCGAGGATGCGGTCCTGCCGGAGCCTGTCGAGGGTCTGCCCCTTGGGCAAAATCAAGTTCAGCTGCATGGTGATCCGGCCTACGGCCGGGTGGTCCGGGTCGAGGGCCGTCTTCTGGGTGACCAGTAGATGGGGGTTGACGCTGGTGGGCCAGCGCCGGTGGCGGTAGGTGAACCAGTCGGCGGCCAGGCGGTGGGTGAGCTCCTCCAGGTAGAGGGTGTGCCGCCGCATGCCGCGGCGCAGTACGAGGGTGCCGCGGGCGAGGTTCAGATCGGCGGCGAGAGCGGTGCGGATCTCTGAGGCCGGGACGGGGTTCAGCCAAGATGCCTGCAAAAGGGGCCATGACGTGATCTTGGTGGGGTGACGGGCCCGGTCGCGGTGCCTCAGTTGGCGAGCTGGCGGGCCGCGGCGAGCCGGGGACTGGGGATCTCTTCTGCGGGCAGGGCTGCGAAGTCGGCGTGGGCCTGCTCAACGGCTTCGGGGTACGCCTGAGCCTTCTCGTGCTCGGCCAGCGCCCGGTAGATGCTGGCCAGGCCGGGGTTCTGGCCCTTGCGCTTGCCGGTGGGGATGATCAGGTCGGGGCGGATCTGCTCGACGGATTCGCCTGCTGCCCGGCGCCGCAGCACGGTGTGGAGCATGTCGTCGTTGATGACGGGCGGGCGGCCGCCGTGCTTGCCCTTGCGGGCGGCGGCGTCGAGCCCTTCGAGGGTGGCCTCGCGGATGCTCTCGCGCTCGGTCTCGGCCATGGCGGCGAAGAACCCGAAGAGCATCCGGCCGGGGCCGGAGGGGTCGTAGATGCCGGGCAGCGGGCCGGCCAGCATCTCCAGGACCAGGCCGTGGGCGGTCAGGTGGTCGGCCAGCGCGGTGAGTTCAGCGGCGTCGCGGCCGAGCCGCTTCATCTCGTAGACGGTGAACAGCACGCGGCAGTGCGGGGCGTGGGCCTTGATCCCGCGGGCGAGGGCGAGGGCGGTCTCGAACTGGGGGCGGACCCGGATGCGGGTGCTGATCTTCTCGGAGAAGATCTTGTCGCGGGGGATGCCGTGCGCGCTGAGCGCGTCCAGCTGCGACTGCAGTTCCTGGGTGAGGTGGCTGCAGCGGGCGTACCCGATGCGGATGTCCGCGCCGGGGGTGTCCGTCTCGGGCGCGGCCGGTGGCGGGGTGCCGGGCCGCCAGGGCTGGCCAGGGCCGCGGTCGGCGGGGGTCGGCACCCGCAGCAGCTTGGCGAGCCGGGCCACCTTCTTGAAGCGGCCGGTGTGGTAGATCCCGGCGACGGCGCCCGAGCGGGAGCGGCAGGGCGAGCCGGGCTGGACGCCGCAGCGCGGGCAGTCGTGGCGTTCGACGTCGTCGGCGTCGCTCTCGATGGTGTCCTGAAGGTCCGTCATGCCCGAAATCCTCTCACAAACCATTCCCAGAACAGGGGTCCGTCACCACTTGTATGAGAACGAGTTCTGAGAACAGATCGGGCGTCCGGACCGTCTCCGGCGACCGTTTCCGATCTTCCTCCCGGAAAGTCGTTTGCGGGAGCAATCGGACGCGATGGCCATGCGGCATCCATGCACTCAGGGGACTGTCGATCATTCCGCTTGACAGGCCTTCAGTTCCATAGTCCTATAGTACTAGGAAGATAGATAAATGAGGTTACGGTGATCGAGTTTCACATCGAGGCCCGGTCCGGTGTCGCGCCTTACATGCAGCTGGTCCACCAGGTACGCCAGGCTCTGCGGCTGGGATTGCTGTCCGAGGGGGATCGCCTGCCGAAGGTCAAGGACGTCGCGGCCATGGTCGCGATCAACCCCAACACCGTGCTCAAGGCTTACCGGCAACTGGAGAACGAGGGACTGGTCTCCCCCAAGCCCGGGGTCGGCACGTTTGTCACCGGCACGCTCGGCGACACGCCGCGATCCGAGCACGAGCCGTTGCGCCAGGAGTTGCAGCGCTGGCTCGCCATGGCCCGTGGCGCCGGGCTGGACGAGGAGAGCATCGAGGCCCTGTTCCTCAACACCTTTCGCAGTTCCACCGAAGAGGAGAAATGACCGCGATCATCGAAGCAAGAGGGCTCGGCAAACGCTACGGCCGACGTCAGGCGCTGTCCGACTGCACGCTGAGTGTGCCGGCCGGGCGGGTCGTCGGGCTGGTCGGCCCGAACGGAGCGGGCAAGTCGACCCTGCTGCAGCTGGCCTGCGGCATGCTCACCCCGACCTCCGGCAGCATCGAAGTCCTCGGCGAACGCCCCGCGTCCAGTACCGCCCAGATGGCCAGGGTCGGCTTCGTCGCCCAGGACACGCCCACCTACGCCGCGCTGTCGATCGCCGACCACCTGCGCCTGGGCGCCAAGCTCAACCCCCGCTGGGATGCCGGGCTGGCCAAGCGCCGGATCCAGCAGCTGGGCCTCGACCCCGCGCAGCGGGCCGGCCGGCTGTCCGGCGGCCAGCGCGCCCAACTGGCCCTGACCCTCGCTGTGGCCAAGCGCCCCGACCTGTTGCTGCTCGATGAGCCCGTCGCGGCACTCGACCCCCTGGCCCGGCGCGGGTTCCTGCAGAGCCTGATGGAGTTCGTGGCCGAGGCCGAGGCGACGGTCGTGCTCTCGTCGCACCTCGTCTCGGATCTGGAGCGGGTCTGCGATCATCTGGTCGTCCTGGCCGCCTCCCGGGTCCAGGCCGTCGGCGAGATCGACGACCTGCTGGCCACCCACTTCAGGCTCACCACGGCCCGCCGCGAGGCCGACACGCTGCCCACGGGCATGCAGGTCATCCAGGCCAACCACACCGACCGGCAGAGCACATTCGTCGTGCGCGCCGACGCGGCCATCGACGATCCCTCCTGGGTGATGGAGCCGCTCGCCCTGGAGGACTTCGTCCTCTCCTACATGAAGCAGGCCGGTGCCGCTGGCGCCGACCACCGACCCGTGCTGGAGACGCAGCGATGATCTGGCTGACCTGGCGTCAATTCCGCCTGCAGTTTCTGGTGGCCGCATCCGCCCTGTCCGCTGTCACGGCCTACCTGCTGATCAGTGGATTCCAGCTGCACAACGCCTACAACAACGCCCTGGCCGGCTGCCCGAACGGCGGCTGCTCGCCACTGTCCCAGCTGACCACCCAGTACCAATTCCCGTACTACCTCGGCAGCGGTCTGGTACTCCTGGTACCGGGCCTGATCGGGGCCTTCTGGGGCGCGCCACTGATCGCCCGCGAGCTGGAGACGGGCACGCACCGGCTGATCTGGAACCAGAGCATCAGCCGCACGCGCTGGCTCGCGGTCAAGCTCCTGTCCATAGGCCTGGCCGCCGTGGTCACCACCGGACTGCTCAGCCTGCTGGTGTCCTGGTTCGCCAGTCCGCTCGACCGGATCAACAACAACCGCTTCATCCCGCTGCTCTTCGGCGCCCGAGGCGTCGTCCCGCTCGGCTACGCCGCTTTCGCAGTCGCCCTCGGGACGTGTGCCGGCCTGCTGATCCGGCGCAGCGTGCCCGCGATGGCGGCCACGCTGGCGGTCTTCGCCGCCGTCCAGGTCCTCATGCCGCTGGCGGCCCGGCCGCACCTGGAGTCGCCCGTCCGCGGGAACGTGGCACTCACCTCCGAGGCGATCAAGTCCGCGTCGCTCATCGGGTTCACGAATGGAACAGGCCCGACCGCAGCGTACGTGGCGGACCTGAACGTACCCGGCGCCTGGGTCCTTTCCGGGCCCGAACCGGTCAGGACCTCGTCCGGTCAAGCGCTCACCATGGCGACCCAGCCCTGCGCGAAGGTCTCGGACGAGGCCACCCGTGACGCCTGCCTCGCCAACGCCGATCTGCACGTGACGGCCACCTACCAGCCCGCTGACCGCTACTGGGCCTTCCAGTGGTGCGAGACGGCGATCTTCCTTGCACTCACCGTCGGCCTGACGGGTTTCAGCGCCTGGTGGCTGCGCGGCAGGCTCGCCTGACCCGGGCAGGGCAGCGACAAAGCCGGCTCCCCACGGCACGGGAACTCGTCGGTCATAACCGGTCCGAAGCAGCGGTACCGCTGATCCCAGCCGCTCCGAGCCTGTGGCGCGGAACAGCGCGCACCGAAGCCATGCCGACCCCGTCCAGTACACGGCTGCAGCGCAGCCGGGCGAAATGATCTGGCCGTAAGCCACCCCATCCCGCCCAGGCCCATCATCCAATCCTGCCGCGCTTCCAGCCGCAACACAGCGGCTGTCGTCGCAACCTCCGGCCGGATGAGGCCGGTCCCCGAGCGGCCACTCAGGCCGGGGTCCGCTCTTCTGCAAGACAGCCGGGCCGCCCGGTGAGCTTCCCCCGCTGGGCGGGAAGTGCTGATTAGCTGGCCGACAGTGATTGACGGGGTTTCAGATTCGCTTGCCCGACCGTCGCCTGGTCGGCGTAGAACTTGGGCCGCTCGCCTGCAACGACCTCCCCTTTTGCCGGCACCTCTGTGCGGGCGGGACCGGGCTGAAGCAGATCGTCGCAGCGCAGATCGGCGGTACCGCGCACCCGTTCGCCGTCGACAACTACGGCAACCTTCACATCCGCGACGGCGACCACAGCGCCACCCTGGTCGGGCCGGCACGACATCGCGGGCAACACCCACACCTGGCCCGGCTGATACGACATCCGACCCACCGACACCTACGACGCCTCCCTCGGCTGCAGGGGCCACAGTCCGCCCCTGCAGCCCATCACACGCACTGGAGAAGGAGAACCATGTTGAAATCCACCTGGAGGCGGTCCGCCGTCGCCCTGGCCATCATCCTCCTGGCCAGCTCTGCAGCAACCCTGTCCGCAGGGCCGGCGATCGCGGCCTCGGTCGCCCCGGTGGCTGCTCCGGGGCTTTCCGCCGCCGCATCCTCCGCCGTCTCCATGCAGCAGGGCTCTGTCCAACTGGAGCTTCCCCGTCCGACGGGCCCGTACGCCGTCGGAGTCGGCACGCTGCACCTGACTGACTGGGACCGCACCGACCCCTGGGTACCCTCCGCCGGGCCGCGACAGCTGTCGGTGTCGATGTTCTACCCGGCCCGGCACGACACCGGCGAGCCCGCTCCGTACATGACCCTCGGCGAAGCGCAGGGCTTCGTGGCGACGCGAATTCCCCCGGGTACCGGAGTCCAGCCGCAGGACGTCATGGCCATCAAGACCTACGC
The DNA here is from genome assembly GCF_039533515.1 of Kitasatospora cystarginea. NCBI lineage: Bacteria > Bacillati > Actinomycetota > Actinomycetes > Kitasatosporales > Streptomycetaceae > Kitasatospora > Kitasatospora cystarginea. The sequence continues at coordinate 7,531 of NZ_BAAATR010000081.1, forward strand.
CTACACCGACGCGAAGGCGGCAAGCGGGAAGTTCCCGCTGGTGGTCCTCTCCCCCGGCTTCGAGAACCCCCGCGCCACGCTGACCAGCCTGGCGACCGACCTGGCCAGCCACGGCTACGTAGTGGCCCTGGTCGGGCACACCTACGAGGACTCCGGCGAGACACTCGCCGACGGCAGCACCCCGGGATGCACGCTGTGCGCGGGCGGCGCACCGGACACGCTCCCCGACAGCCGGGCGAAGGACGTGTCGTTCGTCCTGGACCGGCTGACCGGGCACCACCCGGCCTGGCGCCTGGCGCACCTGATCGACCGCGACCGCATCGGCATGGCCGGGCACTCGGCCGGCGGCGAGTCAGCGCTGACGGCGATGGCCGAGGACCAGCGGATCCTGGCCGGGGTGAACATGGACGGACAGTTCGATCCGCCAGTGCCGGCCGACAAGCTCCAGGGACGCGCGTTCCTCCTGCTCGGGAAGCAGAGCGATCACTCCGCCGGCGGCGGGGAAACGTCCTGGGGAAAGACCTGGGCACGTTGGGATGGCTACAAGCCCTGGCTGGCCGTCGCGGGGGCCTCGCACGCCAGCTTCACGGACGTCCCGATCCTGGGCGCCGAGATCGGCCTTCCGGTCCCTCCGGGGATGACGACCTCGCCGGCCCGCGGGGCGCAGCTGACCCGGGAGTACGTCGGGGCCTTCTTCGACCAGACGCTGAAGGGCATCCACCAGCCCCTGCTCGACGGGCCGTCGTCGGCGAACCCGGAGGTGCTCTTCCAGCACCCGTGATCGGTCGCCACTCGGCCCCGCTCAACCGCTGAACGCCCCAGCCGGTCCCGGCGACCTCGATGCCAAGCACGGGACCGGCCAGGGCGTTCTCACGATGGAAGACGTAACGGTCCTGAAAGGCTTCGGAAGCTCCGGCGTCATGCCGCCGATACTCGCGACGCGGCGGCGTTCTCCGCTCCGGTGACATAGTCCACCCGTCTGCACGGGGGCACTCTGGCACTGCCAAGGCTTCCCAGCCGCCGAGGTACGGGACGCGCCGCCGTACTCATCTGCCATCTCAAACGCTGACTCGCCGACCGGAGACTCGGTCACACCCGACCTGACCACCAAACCAGTCACAAGTGCACAAGAACTGCAGAGCAGGGGGAAGCACGATCGACGTCACGGAACCCGTGCCTGTTTAGGCAGCCGGTGACGCCTCCGGGTGGTCCTGGGAGCCGAGCTTGGTGAAGTCGACGTCCAGGTGCGGCTCATACGCCTCCGGCCGCAGGTCGAGTTCGTGGGTGGAGTACTCGCCGAACCGCGTGATCTTCTCGGTCAGGTATGGCGAGACCTCCGCCAGGTCCTCCGGGTCGATCTTCCAGCCCCCGGCCTGCAGTTCGCGCACCGCCTGGGCGATGTCCAGGGTGTTGTGGAAGATCAGGCAGTTGGTGAGCAGGGCGTTGAACTTGACCGCCTTCTCCTGCTCAACGGGGTCGTTGTCGGCGATGACGCCCCGGTTGCCGAAGCGCACCCACTCGGAGAAGCCGTTGAACGCCTCGACCTTGTTGGTCGCGGCGGTCACCCGCCGGCGCATCTGCGGGTCGGTCACCTGGCCCTGCCTCGGCAGGTAGTCCCGCGAGTTGCGGAAGCGCAGCAGGTGCCCGAGCGCGTCCAGGACACGACTGTCCTCGCTGGTCGCCACCAGGTCCAGGTTCTCCAGCAGGTTCAGCATCACCGGCCTGTCCGCCTTCAGGTGTCCGTGCAGCAGCACCTCCCACAGGTCGCCGTGGTGGGCGGAGACCTTCTCGATCTGGTCGTACTGGGCGGCGAACCCGCCGAAGCCGTCCACCACCGAGGTGACGCTGAACAGGCCGTTGGACTGCATCATCAGGCCCTCGGAGAGTTTGAGGAACGCCGCCGACACCTTCCGGTTCAACCGGCGCGACACCTCGCCCGGCAGCGCTTCCTCGTCCAGGCCCTCCAGGGCGTCCAGGGTCTCCTTAGTCAGCGCGCCGGCCTTCGCCCTCGCCGTCTGCGCGGGCCCGTCGGTGTCCACCTGCCGCAGCAGGGTGCGGTAGTTGCCGACCAGTACCTCGACGATTCCATGCTGCTGGCGGCGGATCTCCTCCAGCTCGTCGCGGGCCCGCTTCACCTTGGTGGCCACCCGCTTGCAGAACATCGTGGTCAGGTCGTCGCGCACCCGCATCCGGGCCTTGTGGAGCAGGCAGGCGATCAGCGTGACGCGCTTGGTCTCCGCGTAGTCCTGCAGCACGGCCGCGTCCGCCGCCTCGGCCTCGCCCGCGAAGTCCGCGATCTTCCCGGCGGCCAGCCCCTCCAGCCACATCTCGGTGTCGCCCAGCTCGTCCAGCCACCTGCGGTGGTCCGCCAGCTTCTTGAGGTGCGACCAGGTCGCCCGCTTCGCGGGCTGCTTCAGCTGGTTGAACAGCGTCTTGCGGTCCAGGCCGAGCGTGGTCACCAGCCGCAGTAGCCCGGCCCGATCCTTCCCGCCGATCCGCCGGTGGACCAGGGCAAAGATGTCGGTGTTCACCTCGGTGCGGATGCTCATCGCCATCCGGTCCAGCGTCGAGAACGCCGGCAGCTCCAGGCCCTGCTGGACCAGCTGTTCCAGTGCGACGTTGATCAGGTCGGCCGGGTTGTTCTTCGACGCGGCCTCCGCCCGGATCGCCTCCCCGGCCACCTTGCGGCCTGCCCGGCGTCGTAGGTCACCCCAACCCGCTGGCGGATCAGCGACCGGTGGTTCTTCGCGGTCTTCTCCGCGCTGTAGCCGGCCACCACGCCTTCCGGCAGCTCCGCGGCCCTCCGCACGAAGTCGACCACCGTCTCCGGGACCTCCTCCCACCGCGGGAAGCACCCCATCCGCTGGTAGGACTTCAGCAGCACCAGCAACGCAAGTTGGTGCCCGTCCGAGTCCGTCCGGACCACCGCCCACTCCACCTCCTCCCGACTCGGAGAGAAGAACAGGTGCAGCTCACGCGCGGTGATCAGCCGCTTGAACCGCGGATACGCGGTCCGCTCGATCGAGGTCATCCCGAAGCCCTACAACCCGAAACCGACGCGCGACCCCCGCCCGCGCGGGCATGCTCACACTCCGGCTGCCGACCGAAGATCGAAAACCCGATACCCAGGACAGACGGCAGCTGGCAGTGGTCAATGCCCGACGGACCTGGTCAGGGCTTCAAGATCACGTCATGGCCCCGATTACACGTACCTTGGCTGGACCCCGGGAGCCCCGTGGGTTCAGGGAAACTGAAGGCTCTTCAGCGGGAACCCGCGGGTCGAATGGTGTGCTCTGCCGGGATCGACCCGTGAGTTCGTGCCGACTCACGGCGAGGCGTCCTGGGTCGTGGGCGTCGTCGCCTCGTGGAGATGCTCCTCAACAGGACCCAAGTACTGGCCATGGGCCAGGACGATCTCGTCTGCGAGGTTGAGGATGCGGATGGTGCCGTCGGGAAACTGGACGGTGATGCCGACGGCGAAGTCGTAGTCGCCGCGCTGGTAGCGGATCTCCCGAACGGAGAGGATCCGCTGGCCGACGAACCGGGTCATGGGGAAGTCGGGCAGGTCGTCCTCGACCGTGGTGTGGCCGTACTCGTCCATGTCGTAGGGGCCGTGAGGCTGATCGATCTCCAGGGACAACCCGTCGCCCGGAGTGTGGAACCGAACGGGGCCGAGCCCGTCCATGTGCAGCCACATGTGGAGGAGGGAGGGCTCGGTCTCCTGGTAGTGGTGCCAGGACGTCGTCACCTTCAGCAGGCGTCTGTCGACCAGGTCCTCAGCGTTGATCATCCACCGATGCTGTCACAGCGTTCAACGACTCGGCACTGGATTCCAGGAGGCGCCTGGCCGAGTCCGCGTAGCGAATCGCGGTCTTCTCGGCCAGGCCGAAGACCTCAGCGAGGTGGAGCGGGTCGGGGCCGTGAACGAGGGCTTCTTCGAGCTGGCGGTCGACGCGGAGCCGTTCGAGGGTGGCGGTCTGGCCGCGAAGCGCGGCGGAGACCGAGACGCCGCTGATGGGGCCGGTCTCCAGCGCGGTCTGCTTGTTGATCAGCAGGTGTGGGTTGGCGGTGTCGGGCCAGCGCCGTCGCCGGTGCTCCAGCCAAGCCAGGGCCGTCTGCAGGGTGAGCTCGTCCAGGGGTCGGACGCGGCTGTTGATGACGAGCCGGCGGTTGCCGATGTCGAGGTCGTCGAGCTGGATGCGGCGGATCGCACCGGGTCGGGCGGCGTGGACGGCCGCGAGGGCGAGGATCAGCCGGTCCGCCGGGCGGGTCACCGAGGCGACCGAGGACTGGATGTCCTCGGATTCCAGGGGCTGGATGACGCTGTTCGCCTGCTGGCCGACCCGGATGCGGCTGGTCGGGTTCTTGAAGATCGTGCCGTTTTTCTTGGCCCGGGTGAACAGCGACCGCAGGGCGACCAGGGTGTGCTTGCGCTGGGAGCCGTGGACGGTTTCCAGGTGGGCGAGGACGTCGTCGCGGGTGACCTCGCGCAGGTGGTCGTAGCGGTTCGACCACTCCAGCAGCACCGGCCGTAGCCGGTTGAGGTAGCCCCAGACGGTTGCCACGTCCCGGGGCTGTGAGCGGGGGCCGCCGTCGTGCAGGGTCCGGGCCCACTCCTGGACGTCGCGCCTGATGCCGGCCGCGAGGCCGTCGAGCTTGGACTCCAGCCACAGGTCGAAGGAGGACGGCCGGTCGTCGAGGAAGACGCCGATGTGGTCGAGTACTTCCGCGGTCCGTTCGATGCTGAGTCCCCGGGGCCGCAGGGCCGGGAACAGCTCGGTGTGCCGGATGATGTCGCCGTCGGTGTGGCCGGACAACACGATGACCAGGGCCCGGTCAACGCCCAGGCAATCGCCTCGGGGCCAGCCGTGGGCCTCGCCGAGGCGGTGGGCGACGTGCCGGGCCCAGGCCAGCCATGGGTTGTCGGGCCGCGCGTGCTCCCGGCGGTCGAACCGGGTGAAATCGCGGCGGGCCTCGAACAGAGCCGGCTGGACCCAGCCGGAGGCCGGCGAAAGCGCCGGGGCGGGGTCGGGAAGCCGGGGCCGTCCCCGGCGCTTGCCGCGCGGCGGGCCCGGGCAGCGCGGACGGTGGAGGTTGATCCGGAACAGCTGATGGTGCCGTACCTGTTCCAAGTATGGCTTCAGTACGGTGACTTGACCTTTGGCGCCCTGGCTCGCCTGATGCCAGCACAGACGGCAGTAGCCCTTCTTCAACCGCACGAGTCGCCGGCATCCGCTGCACTCGGCCGGTTCCTCGGCGCGGCGGAAGCTCTGGCACGCGCTGCAGGCCCGGCCGGGCAGCACGCCCCAGCCGAAGCAGTCCGGGCAGGTGGCGGGCGGCTTGCACCTGCCCGCCGGCAGGACGTAGGCCATCACGCCGGGGGCAG
>NZ_BAAATR010000082.1:0-12851 GCF_039533515.1 Kitasatospora cystarginea
GCCGGTCCAGTGCCGGCCAGCGCTCGCCTGGCTTGTAGCCGTGGCCGCGCGGGCGCTCGCGCATCTTCCCGATGGTGCCCTTGGCGGTCTGCTTGATCGCGGGGCGATCTCCGGGGACGTCCGGGCAAGGGACGGCTGGGAGAACAGCACGCTGCGAACGGGGTCTTCTACTTTCGGGCCCTCATTTGAGGGCCGATCTATGAACTATCCCCAGGTCAGAGCCCTGCGCCGCAGCCAGGCCCAGTCAGATCTGCCGGTCCGGGTCGGAGAAGGTCAGGCCGCCAGGCGCGAGCGGACGCCGGGCCGGAGCGGGTACGGCCACGGTCTCACCGGGCGGCTGGCGGAAGTCGGCACCCTGCTCGACCGGCAGCAGCCGGCGCCCGCCGGACTGAGCGGGCAGGGGAACGTCGGTGGCGGCCGCGGAGAAGGCGGGCATCGCGAGAAGGAGGAGGGTGATGCCGTACTCCCCCGCGATGGCGGGCAGTTGGGCGGCGACAGCGGCCAGTGCGTCGGTGTGGCCGGGGGCCCGCGGCTTGGGGGCGTTGGACGGCAGCGGATCGCACCGGCGCGGGGTGGCGGGGCGTGGGGTGAGATGATCGGTCCGGCTCCCGGGCCTTTACTCATTGCCTGTCCGGGGGTCACTCGCATCTCTCCGATGTCCCGTCAGTGCCGGGTGTGGGTGTGGGGCGCAGCGTGGCGGCCGGGTGTGCGGGGGCTGGCTGCGCAGGTGAGAGCGGAGAGCGCTTGTCGGTCAGAGCAGCCGTCGACCTGTGAGACGCAGAATATCGACGAGAAGTAGAAGCACCGGGAGAGTCGCGTCCCGACGTGTTCAAGATCGAGAACTGAGGTTGGGAAGGGTCGCCGGGACCTCTGGGGTGCCCTGGACGATGTTGGTGTTGATCTCTTCCAGGGTGATGTCCCAGGTCTCGTTCCAGTCCGAAGGACGAAGGTCCCGCTGAATGACGGGCTGCAGCTCGTTGGGGTACCCGAGTTCGAGGCCTGCTCTCCCGAAGCTGCTGCCACCCGTCGAGGTCCCCACGGATGGCTCCGACCGGTGTCCTACCTGGGCGCCGGCGACATCGAAGTCACCTGCCTGCCACCTGCCGATGACGACATGCCCAGCTGCGGGTTATCCGATGGGTGTTCGCTGTTTCCGCCAGCGGGCCTGGTGAAAGATCGGTTCGATGGCGACGACGCAGAACGCGTGCATGGGCTGGTCGGTGCCCTTGGGGTCGAAGAAGCCCACCATATCGCCGAGGAAGCTCTCGCCGTGCTGATGGACGTGGGGGTCTTGGGCGACGCGGTCGCCGGCGGCGGTGAGCCAGTCGCCGATCCAAAACAGAAGTTCGGCACGGGCGGTGATGACGATCGTCGCGGCGTACTCGGCGAAGCGGGCGGGGTGGCGATCGGCTCGGCGACGGACGTCGTCGGGACGGTCGGGAGATCGTGCCGCTGGGGCGGTCACCCTCAACGGCACCGAGGCGCGGCGCATCCTGTGCCGCAGATCCGGCCAGTCGGAAGGCCGCAGTCCCGTGTCCTCACGGGCCAGGAGCATGGGCATCGGATGGGTGTCGCCGCTGGCGGCCATCGGATGGGCGCCCGGTGGGACCGGGATGTAAATCGCGCTGTGCGAGCTCGTCGCGGCGACGCGGAATAGAGCGCCGAGCCGAAGGAGATCGGCGCGGCTTGCGTTCAGATACCCGACTTGGTAGCTGGGCGGGCGGACGAAAGTGTTGCGGAGCATGGGACCGGCGCTCAGGATCCGGCTGAGCCCGGATCCGGGATCGGCAACAGGGTGGCTCGTCACCCGCAACCGCATCCGACCGTCGCCAACCCCCATGCGCCAAGTACAACACGCGCGCCAGTGGCCTCAAGCTCCTTTTTTTGCGAAGCCCTGGGAGCCCCTCGCGGTGCAGAGCACAACCATGGTCCCGAAGCAAGCACCCGAGCGCTCTCGAAAGTTGGCGACATCACACTTCCGTGGCACGGGGTGCTCTCGCCGCTGAGCAACAGGTGCTCTCACTACTCGCCTACAAAGTCACGGGGGCTGGCCGCCGACCGAGGACACCTCTGCCCACCGGCGGGCCCGCGATCGTCTGTTGGACACCGAAGGTCCCAGAGACGCATGGTGAGGACACCAACCACCTGACTGAGTGTGAGGAGGGCAGGGTGACAAGGCTTTTCGACCGGCAGTTGGCCCAGCCGGATCCGGTGTCGCTCTACGATTTTCTGTCCGCCGCCCGGGACCTGGGTCCCGTGGGGGATCCGAGGGCGCAGCGGGCCCGCACGGTGCTGGCCGACCCGCGGATGGCCGCCGCGGCCCGGGCGGTGCGTCCGGCGGATGAGGGGCTGCTGGACAAGGTCGAGGACATCCCGGTGGTCGCGGCGGAGGCGGTGCACGAGCGGGTCGTGCGCACCGAGGCGCTGGAGCTGTACGGGCGGCTGCGGCAGGCGGTGGTGCGGCCGCGGTGTGAGGCGCTGTATGTGGAGGTGCAGAAGCTGCGCGGCCAGCTGGGGCCGGTGGAGGCGTACGGCTGGCTGGTGATCTGCCGGCCAGCCGGGAAGGGAAAGGGAAGCGAGCTGCGGGCCTTCCTGACCGTGGAGGTGGGCGGCCGCGGCAGGCTGATCTCCCCCATGGCGACGTACCGGATCGACCTGGACGACGAGGGCCGGTACGTGCCGGAGGCGGACTCGGCCGCTCCAGGCCGCGGGCTGTCCGGCGTGCGGGGCGGAGGCCGGACAGCCGTGCCTCGCGCCTCCGCCACGGCGGGAGGTGCTGGCCGAGCATCACCCGCACCGGTCACTGGAAGCCCGCAAGCAGCTCTACGGCACCCGCACCGTGCCCACGACAGCACCGCCCCGGGTCAAAGGCCCCAAGCAGCGCGGCCCGGTCGACGCCAGCGGCGCAGGCAGCTTGGGCACGCGCACAGCTTCGACGGTCCCTGTCAGCACCTACGACACTGCGAGTTCAACCTGGGTGACCGGTGGCGTCGGGAGGGAACGACGCCGGATCTCCGGTTCGCCCCGAGCGCTTCCCTCAGGGTGGCCATGCGCTCGACGGCAACGGCCTGAGGGACGGCATCGTCCCGACCTGGCTCAGCGGCCGCGATCCGATGCAGCGTCTCGCTATCAGACAGGCGGATCAGATGGTGCAGCCCGTGGCCCCGCCCTCTGCTGCGTGCCGGGCCCTGACGGGTCGTCGGGTCGTCAACCTCCGTCGGCGCCCCGGGGCCCTGCCGGTCACGGTCAACCACGCCCCGTGCCGCCAACGCCGCGCCTCCCGGCACCCCTGCCGCGTCAGCACACACAGGACCCGTGCCGGACGGCCCGCGTGCGAGCCCTGCTCCCGGCACAGCGCGACCCACTGCCGCTCAGTGAGCCTGGCCAGGATCTGCGAGACCGTACTCCTGCCCAGAGCTGTCTGCTCGCTGATCCTCGCCGCCCACAGCGGCTCGTGCGGCCGTGTCGCCAGCAACAGGCGCAACACCTCGACGGTCGGGCGGGTCATCCGAACGGTTCCTGTCACGCGGCCCACAGCACCACCTCCCCTGGCCATAGGTCAAGAATGAACTACGGTCGCTCAGCAGCCAGATTCAGTGACAGCGAAATGACGAACGACCAGTGGCACTCTCGTGCGGACCATCAAGGGCCCCCAAGATCAGCTACTTTGAGTCACCGGCAATGTCAGATGTGTGACATGCCAAGGCTGCCGGGCATGCTGGAGCTGAGCCAACTCGCAGGTACACAGCCAGGAGTGAGACATGTTCAGCAAAGTTCGTACCGCTGGGATCACCGCCGCCGTCGCCGCCACCGCCCTCGCGGTGAGCCTGGGTGTCGTGGCTGCGCCGTCGGCCTCGGCGGCCGACAACTGTTGGCCCGGGGAAAGCAACCGGTGGTACTGCTACAACGTGCCCGGTTCCCCGGTCTACGGCACGGTCGGCAACAACCACCTCTACCCGGACCCCTCCACGATCGTCGGCTACATGAACTCCAACCCCAGCTGGTTCTACTGCAAGGAGGACGGCCAGGCGTGGGTCGGCGGGCCGCACCCGAACCGCTGGCTGATGACCGTCGCCGACAACGGTCAACTCGGCTTCATGAAGGACACCGCCATCACCAGCGAAACCGATCCCGTTCGGGACTGCTGACCGCGAGCCGGAGTCGCACCAGCAGCCCGGGCAGGCATGCGACGGGTAGGTCACGCCTTCCGGTCTTTCGCCGGGTAGAGCTTCGCGTGGAGCACCCGGTCCTCCCACCACGGATCGTCCGGAGCGGAGACCAGCGCTGCCACCAGCTCCCGCTTCGTCAGGACCGGCAGCATCAGCGGGCCCAAGTCCTCTACGGCGCGGGCCTACACGCACCCCGGGCACTCCAGCCGGTCCGGGCCAGCCTTCTCCCGCAACTCCAGCTTCGAGCCCGCCTTCCCCCCGATCGGGCCCCGGCACGTCCAGCACGGGCGCAGCGCAGCGTTGGCCGTGCGGGCGGCCTCGAGCTACTCTTCGGCCTCCCGTTCCAGCCGCTCCTTCCGTTCCTGGTGGCAGGTCCAGCAGCGGCCGCCCGGGGCGGCGGATCCACTTGTGGCTACCGTGGAGGCCGTACTCCCAGGTGCTCTCCTCCTCGGGGACGTCGCCGCACTCCACGCAGGCCAGGGAGTCCATCAGCTCCCGGTGGGCTTCCTGCTGCTCGCGCTCGCGGACGGCCTGGCGCTGATCGTAGGCGGCACGGTTGTTCGGGTTCTCCAGCGCCTCGACCAGGCAGTGCCGGCCGGCGCGGCCGAACCGCCACCACACCGGCCCGAGCGGCCCGTGCTCGGCAAGGAGTTCCAGCGTGGTGGTGACGACCGGCACCGAGTCGTCGTAGGCCCGCCAGCCGTCCTCGCCTGGGTGGAAGGGGACGGTCCGCCATGAGCCCCGCCAGCAGTCGACGGACAGGTCCGCCACAGCCTGCTACCGGTTGGCCAAGCCGGTGAATCCGGCGTCGGTGACCACCAGGGCAACCGGCGGGTACCCGGCGCGGGTATGGCTCGGCGCCACCGGTCGAGCCGCCCGGGTTGTCGGCGCCGCGGCGGTACGCGGTGCGGCCCGGCCGGGGCAGCTGCCCGTCGTGCTGGTCGTCGTCGGGCCGGGCGGGGCTTGGACGGGTGCTCACAGGCGTCTCCCGGTGATCATGACCGCTGCTGCCTCTCCGGGATATCCGGCGCTCCTGACAGCGGCCAAGCCCGCTCCAAGCCCGTGCGCCGCACCCTCTCCCACCACCCCGATCCGGCCCACGACGCCACCCCCAGCAGCCAGCGGCCGGCACCAGCCGGACGCGATGCCGGTCTGATTCAGGACGACAGCGTTTTGCTCGCCAGTATCCGCCCCTGGGCGTCGTACGCGGCGAGCTTGATGCCCTCGAGCGGGTATGCCTTCGGATCATCGGGGGTCTTACGGCTGGGCCCCCAGACATAACCGGTGGCGTAGCCCGGGTTGCCGGGAAGCGAGGCGACGGTGGCCCAGTATGCCTGGCCGTCTACCTCGATGGTCATCCGGGCCACCTGCCCGGGCCCGTGGTAGACGAGGTTGTACAGGCCCTCGTGGTACTGCGGCGGGTTCCCGTAGTACTGCATGGTGATCTCGGTCGTGTCCGCCGCCCAGGAGTACCCGCCGCAGCCCGGACCGCTGCCGTAGGCAGGAGCGTCGTGGATGCAGATCTCCCGGTCCTTCAGCTGCATCCACCAGTCCTGACGGCCCAACGGCAGCTGCTGGCCGGGCTCCACCGCCACGGCCTCGGGAGCCGGCCCCACCGGTACCCGCGGAGCCTGCGAGGCCGGCCCGACGGCCTGGGGCCCGTGCTGCGCGGACAGTACCGCCCCCGTACCCGCCACCACCGCGAGCGCGGCCACCACAGCCGACGCACCCATCGCCACCCGGCGCCCCCGCCGCTGCCGGCGCACCTGAACCCGCACGGGTCCGGCAGACCAGTCCGCCACCGCGACCCGGGCCGCCTCATCCCGCAGAGCGCCGCGCACCATGTCCTCGGTGTCCATCACCTGTTGCCTCCGTTCGTGCCGTCGATCGTTGAACCGGTGTCCGCCGCGTACGAGGCCAGCGCCGGGTGGCCGCGCAGTTTCGCCAGGCCTCGGCTGGCCTGACTCTTCACATTGCCCGGCGAGCAGCCGAGCACTTCGGCGACCTGGCACTCGCTCATGTCCTCCCAGTAGCGCAGGACGACCACGGCCCGCTGGCGCGGCGGCAGCTCCGCCAGCGCCTGGATCAGCACCGAGCGCTCCTCGACGTCGCGGTGGCCACCGCCCGCGGTGTACGCCCGATCGGGAAGGACGGGCATGAGCAGCTGCCTGACCCGGCGCCGCCGGTGACGGCTCAGGTTGTTGTTCACCAGGGCCCGGTGGATATAGGCGTCCGGCTCCTCCAGACGGCTGATCCGGGACCAGTTCCTGAAGACCTTCGCGAAAGTCGCCTGCACCACATCCTCGGCCTCGTGGTAGTCGCCTGTGAGCAGGTAGGCAGTGCGCACCAGCCGCCGCCAGCGCGTGGCGGCGAACCCCTCGAAGTCAAGCTCACGCGGGCCGGGGCCGCCCGCAGCCGGTGCCGTGACGGGCCGCGGCCGGTCCTCCACCGGGATGTGCAATACGCTCGCGGTCATCCAATTCCTCTTCGCGTCCGCGCGACGACCCGATCGGGCCCTCGCTCTGCCCTACTCACCGCCGCGCCGCCGCAAGGGTTGCATGGCTCTGTCCGCGAGAACGGGCGCCGGCTCAACTTCCCGGCCCTGTCGCTGATTGAGGGGTCCTCTGCTGTTTGATCACGGTGACAGGAGGATGGCGCGCCTTCCACACAACGGCCGGCTCCGCCGTGACGGCCACCTCCCCGAGGCCCTGCGCCCGGGCGTCCCGGTGCCGGGCTCGGAGAAGCCGGCGGTGAGGCACGGGCGCGAGCACCTGCTCGACGTCGGCCGGATCCACGCGGCCCCCGTCACCGACGCCCGCACCCGCGGTGAGGCCTGCGGCCCGCTCGACCTCGTCCCCGCCCCGAGCTGCCCGCCGGCAGCGGGGTGTACCGGCCCACCGCCCCACCTCCCCCTGCACCGCCGGCACCGGCGACGACCGGCACCGCCTGCGCGCGTTCATCGAGCGCCACCGCCCCCACGCCGGCGACGAGCAGACCGCGGCGCAGCTGGCGGCCTGCGCCGGGCTGTGGAAGCAGGCGGGCGAGGACGGGTCGGGTCGGGCGTGGGAGCGGCACTGGCGCTCCTTCCGCGGCTGCTGGTGGTCCTAGCCGGCACGGCGGTGGCGGATCTGCGGCTGACCGCCGAGGAGAACCCGGCCGTCGCCGAGATGCTCGCCGCCGTCCCGGCCGGGGCCGCCCGCATCCAGGGCCTGGTCCAGCGCGGGCCGTCCGCGCCGATCTGGCACCCGCTCGGCGCCCGAGGCGGGCGGCCCTGCGGGTGGGGAGAGCTGTAGACCAACCGGGAGCGACGGTGGGGTGAACGGCTCGGCGCCGTCGGGGCGGCCGGACCCGGTGCGACAGGTGGCGGGTCGGCGTCGGCCGACGCGCTCACCGCGTCAGCCGACGCTGGCAGTTCGGGCGGGGCGGGGTCAGGCCGCTGCCTTGACTGGGGTGCGGTGGACGTGGGTCTGTTGCCCGGCGACGCGCCGGCGGCGGGAGGGCAGGCCCGCGGTCGGGTTGGCGACGCCCCAGGCCGCGCCCTTGCAGATCAGTTCCTTGTAGAGGGCGGCCGGACGGCCAGTCAGGGAGCTGTCCTTCGCTCGGTCATCGGCGGTGACGAACTGGATCAGGCCCTCCTTGCGGCCGAGGGAGACGCACTGTTGGAAGTAGCGGATCGAGACGTGGGGGACCTTGGCGCCGGTGAGGCGGGCGGCGATGGCGTCGGCGGCCTGCCAGGCCATGGGGATGCCCGAGGCGCAGGACATGCGCAGCGGCTTGTCGTTCGGTCCCATCGCCATCGCCGCGTCGCCCACGGCGTACACGTCCGGGTGGGAGACCGAGCGCATCGTGGTGTCGACGACGATCTGGCCGCGGTCGGTGAGCTCCAGGGTGGTGGCCTGGGCGATGGGGTGGACGGCGAAGCCGGTGGTCCAGACGGTGACCTCGGCGGGGATGGCCCGGCCGTCGGCGATCGTCACGGCGTCTGCCGCCACGGCGGTGACGGCGGCATGTTCGTGGACCGTGATGCCGAGCCGGTCCGCCACTTTCCGCAGGTGGGTGCGGCCCTTGTCCGAGAGCCAGTCGCCAAGGGCGCCGCGGACCGCGAGTTCGATGCGGAGGTCCGGGCGGGCCTCGGCGATCTCGGTCGCGGTCTCCAGGCCGGTCAGGCCGCCGCCGACCACGACCACGGGCCGGCCGGCGTCCAGGGCGGCCAGGCGGTCGCGGAGACGGAGGGCGCCGGGGCGGCTGGAGACCTCGTGGGCGTGTTCGGCGGTGCCGGGGACGCCCCCGTCGTTCCATCCGCTGCCCAGGGCGTATACCAGAGTGTCGTACTCCAGTTCCTCCTGCTCGGGGCCGTTCGCGGCGGTGACCGTCACCGTCTTGCGGTCTACGTCCACGGCAGTGACCCTCGCGAGCTTCAGTGCCACGCCCGTGCGCGCGAACATCTCGCCGAACGGCCGGGGCCTGAGGCCCTGGCCGGCCGCCACCTGGTGCAGGCGGACGCGCTCGACGAAGTCGGGCTCGGGGTTGACCAGGGTGATAGCGACGTCCTGACGGTGCAGCCGCTTGGCGAGGCGGCCGGCGGCGACGCCTCCGGTGTAGCCGGCTCCGAGGACGACGATGCGGTGCTGCATGTGCCTGCTCCTGTCTGCGAGGTTCCGCCGCTGTCTTGCGCGGTTTCGCCCCTTGAACCGGGCAGCCCGGCGTTTCCTGACAGGATCAGGATGTGAAGCACGTCACATTGGGTCAGAGGACGTGGAGCGGGGTACCCCTGTGGTCAGCGGCGGCCCACAGCTCGGTCGCGCGGACGAGCTTGTCGGGGTTGACCTGGCTGCGGACAGCGGCGATGCCCTCCGCGGTGACCTCCAGGCACGTGATCCCGACGACCCGGCCGTCCACGACCGCCACGATGGCGGGCCCGCCATTGGCGGTCGTGGCGTAGATCTCGGGCGCGCCGCCGACATACGCCCGCTTGGCCTCGCTGGGCTTGAACAGGCCGCGCAGGAACGTGGCGACCGCGAGAGCGCCCTCGAACGCCTTCGCGCGTGCCGGGACCTTCCCGCCGCCGTCGCCGACCGAGACGGCGTCCTGGGTGAGCAGGCGTACGAGGGGTTCGATGCGGCCGCTGGTCGCCGCGGCCAGGAACTCCTCGACGATCCTACGGGCGGCGGCCTCGTCGGTCTCGGTGCGCCCCTTGCCGTCCGCGACGTGCTTCTTGGCGCGGTGGTAGATCTGCTGGCTGGCGGCCTCGGTGACGTCCAGGATCGCGGCGATCTCCCGGTGCGGGTAGTCGAAGGCTTCACGCAGCACGTACACCGCCCGTTCGCTCGGCGACAGGCGCTCCAGCAGGACGAGGACGGCGTACGACACCGACTCGCGCTGCTCGGCGGTGTCGGCCGGGCCGAGCATCGGGTCCCCGGTGAGTAGCGGCTCGGGAAGCCACCTTCCCACGTACGTCTCGCGCCGGGCGCGGGCCGAAGTGAGCTGGTTGAGGCAGTAGTTGGTGAGAACCTTGGTCAGCCAGGCCCCGGGCAGCTCGATCCGGGCGACGTCGGTCGCCTGCCACCGCAGGAACGTCTCCTGCACGGCGTCCTCCGCCTCGCTCGCCGAACCGAGTAGCCGGTAGGCGATGGCCTCCAGCCGGGGCCTGGCCGCCTCGAACCGGGCCACGTCACTCATGATCAGCGCCATACCCGTGATCCTAGCCGTCTGGAGCGTGGGGGAGTTGGCCGAAACCGCGCCGTGCTGCCCACCAGGTCCGAGCCGTGCGAGAACCTGGCGGGCAGACCTCGGATGTCAGGTGAGCGCGGTTCCGCGTCCTCCGTCAGGGCTTCCAGAACTGCCGGCCTCGGCTGACGTGGTGAGCACGTCGGCCGTACGCCAACGCGACAACAGCCACCGCCCCCCACCACCGATCAAGATCAAGTGGCAGAAGCCTACTGTGCGTCAAGATCATTTGTCAGGGGTCACCGACTGTCCTGTCTCACCGGACTTTGACCGATCCTGTCTCACCGGACTTTGACCGATCTCAGTGAAGTCTGAGCGGACCTCTCGCAGGTCTTAATCGGACAAGGTGAGAACCACCTCGTCGATCTCCTCGCCGCGTGCGTTCGCGAAGCCACGCTCGTTGCGGGTCACCACGAATCCGCACTTCTCCAGGACGCGAATGGAGCCGTCGTTGTCCGCAGCCGCACGGGCATGCAGCGGGCGATCCGGAACGACGCCGAGCAACTCTCGCAACGCGGCGGTCGCAGTTCCACAGCCCCAGTACTCACGCCCGATCCAATACGTGACCTCGCGCTCCTCGGGCGGGCCGAACACCGCGACGTGGCCGACGACCTTCCCGTTCCTGCCAACGACAGTGCGCACGACGACCCCGGGATCGTGGCGGATCCGCGCCCAGTGTGTATCGAACCAGGCACGGTCCGATGGGTCCTTGGCAGTGAACGCTGCCATCCGCATTCCCTCGGGATCGTTCATCTGAGCGTAGAAAACCGCCAGGTCGTTGTCCCGCACTTCTCGCAGCGTGACGTCCATCAGGACCTCCAGGTCCGGCCGCTGGTGCCTCGGCGCCGGAGGGCCTCAACATACTGCCGAATTCGGGACGCGTCGCCGGGAAAGAAGCTCTGCCAGTCCTGCTGCAGGGGCGTCCAGGCGACCGGTTGTCCGTCTTCGGCGACCAGCGGCTGCGCCGGGTCAGCGATCGCGGCATATGACAGCGACAGGGTGGCCGGCCATTTCGGATGGAACGAGCGGACCGCCACGGCCGCGGGCTGTTCCAGCAGTTGTAGGCGCAGCCCGGTTTCCTCGGCCAGCTCCCGGGCAGCGCCCTCGCGCGGAGTCTCGCCGGGTTCCACTTTGCCGCCCGGCGGAACCCAGGCCCGCCATCGATGTTTGATCAGAACGATCCGCTCCAAGGCGGGGTCGAGGACCCACACCTCGGCGGCCAGCGGTTCCATCGGGCCGGCAAGCGCGGCCCGCAGCCAGGCTTGGGCCCCGTCGAACGTCAGCGTCGCGGTCTCGGTGTCATGGACGGCAGCGTCCAACGGCCGCTGCTCGAAGGGGCTACGGATCACCGCGACAGGCTACGCCCCCGCCCCGACAACGACGGATGAGCAGTCAGCCCTGGCGAACCGGGGCACCTGCCTGTCGATATCTACCGGGACCCCGCGGATTTGCGGCCAAGTCTTCAAGAGCTCCATCTCCGACAGCGTGCCCACCACACCGTCGCTGCTCAGCTCCTCGACGAGCGCTCGGGCCTGCGGCAACGACACGCCCGAGACCTCACGGAAGACCTTCAACGCCGGGACAAGACTGGACACAGGCCCGGCCAGCCGCAGCCTGACGGGTCCATGCGCCACCAGCAGGGCCCGCCGCCATTCATCGTCAGGCGCTGACCCCGGCCCGGCGTGCTCGCACCGATACGCGCCGCAGCTGTCGCAGGAGAACTCCGCATCCCACCAGACCTCGCCGCGGTTGATGAACTGGTTCACCTGCCGCACCGCCATACCGCCGCACTCGCAGAGCGACGCGATCTTCACTGTCTGGCCGGTCACCCGGAACCCCTCCGTCCTACTTGTGCCGTCGGATCTCCTCGCGGCTGGAGACCCCTGTACGGCGCGTTCGAGCACATGCGGCGCCGGTCAGCGGAACCCGGCAGGCGGTCAAACTTCGCTGAGACCAACCGCCGCCGGTCAAACTCCAATGAGACTGGCCAAACATCGCTACGACAGGACATGTCCTGCGACAGGTGATCTTGACCTCCCGACACCGGGGCGGAGCGCTCCGTCGGAACCCGGCCGTCAGGACAGCGGACCGGCCAGCAGTTGGGCGGCCAGGTCGTGCAGTTCGGCCACCAGTTCCTTCGTCAGCCCGTCGCAGTGCTCCTGTTGGTCCTCCGCGCGGTACAGCCATCGACGGACCGGCCGCAGCGGCGAGCCGGGGTCGTCGGCGGGGCACAGCCCGAAGCCGATCCGCTCGGCCGCCACCAACGGATCGAGGCGGCCATCCAGCAGGTCTTGCAGGCAGTACCGGGCCAGCGCCCGGTCGCGGCCCTCAACGGTGGTGGGCAGCCGCAGCGCCGGCCAGAGTTCCTGCTCCACCTCGGCCAGCAGCCGACGCGCCTCCAGAGCCTCCCCGTCGGACAGCACACCGAGCTCCCACAGGCTCGGGGTGTCCGCCCCGCCAGCCAGTGCCGCCCAGGCAGCCTCCACCGCCGCAACAACCGACTCCGGATAACCGACGGTGCGTCGCTCCAGCAGCACCCGGCGCAGCGGTTCCAGTGCCTGGTCCAGTTCCAGCTTCATCGCGCGAGCGTAGCCGCCCACTCCGGTACAGAGCGACGCGATTTGATCCGACGGCAGCCGGCACACTCCGCCAGCGCGGCATCGCCGTACACCCGTGAAGCAACCTCCACCGCTTCCCCGGCCACCGGTCAAGATCGGGTGGCAGAAACAGCGGCGGTCAAGATCAGGTGGCAAACGGTCAAGGTCGCGTATCAGAGGTCAGCGCCGACCGGGGCCGGATGTCCCAGCACTGTCCCAACCCACGCGCAGAACACCGTCACCAGGGAAAAGGCCTGGGATCGTCCTAGCCCCGTACTTCGCAGGTCACCGTTTCAGGTCTGTGGCCAGCGGGTTCGGGTGACTTCGATGCCGAGGAGTTCGAGGAGGTGGAGTTGGA
>NZ_BAAATR010000083.1:0-12583 GCF_039533515.1 Kitasatospora cystarginea
CCGCGAACACCGCCGAGCTCTCCAGGAGTTCCACCGCCATCGCAGCCCACTGCGAACCCTGACCCGGGAAGACGAACGCCACCTTCCCCGCAGACCCGGCGATGCCCCTGATCACCTGCGAGGCGGGATCAGCGGTGGCCAACTCCCCGAGTCCGAGCTCGAGTTCGTCGAGGTCGCCACCGAGCACCACCGCCCGGTTCTCCAGCACCGCACGGCCGGCCGCCAGCGAACGCCCGACACCCAGCGCATCCAACTCCGGCGAGGCAGCCGCGAAGGCCCGCAGCCGCGCCGCCTGCCCGCGCAACGCCTCCTCACCACGACCGGACACCACCCACGGCACCACCGACGCACCGACCACCGCGGCCCCGGCCACCGGCGACTCGGCCGACTCCTCGTCCGCCACCACCTCCGGCGCCTGCTCGACGATCACATGCGCGTTCGTCCCACTGAACCCGAACGACGACACACCCGCCCGACGCGGCTCACCCGTCACCGGCCACCGCCGCGCCTCGGTCAGCAGCTCCACCGAACCAGCCGACCAGTCCACGTGCGGCGAGGGCTCGTCGAGGTGGATGCTCTCCGGCAGCACACCGTGCCGCAGCGCCTCGACCATCTTGATCACACCGGCGAGTCCGGCTGCCGCCTGCGCGTGCCCGATGTTGGACTTCACCGAGCCGAGCAGCAGCGGACGGCCCTCGGGCCGGCCCTGGCCGTAGGTGGCGATCAGCGCCTGCGCCTCGATCGGGTCACCCAGCTTGGTGCCCGTGCCGTGCGCCTCCACCGCGTCCACCTGCTCGGCGGACAGTCCGGCATCTGCGAGCGCCTGCCGGATCACCCGCTGCTGCGACGGACCGTTCGGCGCCGTCAGACCGTTGGACGCACCGTCCTGGTTGATCGCCGAACCACGCACCACCGCCAGCACCGGATGCCCGTTGCGCCGCGCGTCCGACAACCGCTCGACCAGCAGCATCCCGACGCCCTCGGAGGGGGTGAATCCGTCGGCCGCGGCCGAGAACGGCTTGCAGCGGCCGTCGGACGCCAGGCCCTGCTGCCGGCTGAACTCGATGAACGTCCCCGGTGTGGACATCACCGTCACACCGCCGGCCAGCGCCAGGTCGCACTCGCCGCCCCTCAGCGACTGCACGGCCAGGTGCAGGGCGACCAACGAGGCCGAGCAGGCGGTGTCCACGGTCATCGCCGGGCCCTCGAGGCCGAAGAGGTACGACACCCGGCCCGAGACCACGCTGGCCGCCGTACCGGTGGCGACATGCCCCTCGGCCGAGTGGGCGGCCGACGCCAGCAGGCCCAGGTAGTCCTGGCCGTTGGTGCCCGCGAAGACACCGGTCCGGCTGCCGCGCAGCGTGGTGGGGTCGATGCCCGCCCGCTCGAACGCCTCCCACGAGGTCTCCAGCAGCAGCCGCTGCTGCGGGTCCATCGCCAGCGCCTCACGCGGTGAGATGCCGAAGAAGGCCGCGTCGAACCGGCTGGCGTCGTGCAGGAAGCCGCCCTCGCGGATGTACGAGGTGCCCTGGTGGTCGGGGTCGGCGTTGAAGACCGTCTCCAGGTCCCAGCCACGGTCGGCGGGGAACTCCGACAGGGCGTCACCGCCGGCGAGCAGCAGCTGCCACAGGTCCTCGGGGCTCTGCACCCCGCCCGGGAAGCGGCAGCTCATACCGACGATCGCGATCGGCTCGTCGGCGGCGGCGCGCACCACGACCGGAGCGGCGAGGCCCGTCACGGCGCCCGACAGTTCCTCGTCCAGGTGGCGGACCAGCGCCAGAGTGTTGGGGTGGTCGTAGATCAGGGTGGCCGGGAGCTTGATCCCTGCGGCGGCACCGAGCCGGTTGCGCAGTTCCACGGCGGTCAGCGAGTCGAAGCCGAGCTCCTTGAACGCCCGGCCGGTGTCCACCGCCTCCGGGCCCGGGTAGCCGAGCGCGGCCGCGACGTGCGAGGTGACCAGGTCGAGCAGGATCCGCTCCCGCTCGGCGGGCGAGGCACCCGCGAGCCGGACGGCGAGCGCGCCGCCGGCCGCCTCCTGGTTCTCCACCCCACCGCCGGTGGACTCCAACGCCCGTACTGCTTCCGGGATTTCGAAGAGCAGCGGCCGGGTCCGGCCAGAGGTGAAGGCGAGCGCGAAGCGCTGCCAGTCGATGTCGGTGACGGTCAGTGCCGCCTCACCCTGGTCCAGCGCCTGCTGCAGCGCGGCCACCGCCAGGTCCGGCGACATCTCCAGGATGCCGTGCCGGCGCATCCGGTCACCGACGCCGCCCTCGGCCATCCCGCCCTCGCCCCACGGGCCCCAGGCCACCGAAGTGGCGGGCAGGCCGTCGGCCCGGCGCTGCTCGGCGAGGGCGTCCAGGAAGGCGTTGCCGGGCGCGTAGTTGCCCTGCCCGGGAGCCCCGAAGGTGGCCGCGAAGGAGGAGAAGAGCACGAACGCGTCGAGCTTCTGATGCATCGTCAGTTCGTGAAGGTGCAGGGCGGAGTCGACCTTGACCCGCAGCACCCGCTCAAGCTGGTCGGCCGTCAGGGCCTGGATCACCGCGTCGTCCAGCACCGCGGCGGTGTGCATCACCGCGGTCAGCGGCCGGTCCGCCGGGATCCCGGCGAGCAGTCCGGCGAGCGCCTCGCGGTCCGACACGTCGCAGGAGACGATGGTGACGGTCGCGCCGAGGGCGGTCAGCTCCTCGCGCAGTTCGTCCGCGCCTTCGGCGTCCGGGCCGCGGCGGCTGGTGAGCAGCAGGTGCTCGGCACCACTGCGGGCGAGCCAACGGGCCACATGGGCACCCAGGGCGCCGGTACCGCCGGTGACCAGGACGGTACCGCTCGGACGCCAACTCTCCGTCGGAGCGGGGCCGGAAGGCGCGTGCACCAGCCGACGGGCGAAGACCCCGGACGGGCGCACCGCGAGCTGGTCCTCGCCGCCGGTTCCGGCGAGCACGCGGACCAGCCGGTCCAGGCCGCGCTCGTCCACCTGCCCGGGGAGGTCCACCAGTCCGCCCCAGCGCTGCGCGTCCTCCAGCGCGGCGACCCGACCCAGGCCCCAGACCAGCGACTGTGCGGGGCTCGACAGGCGCTCGGCGCGGTTCACCGCCACGGCACCGCTGGTGGCGGTCCACACCGGGGTCTCGAATCCGGCATCGGCCAGCGACTGGAACAGCAGCACCGATCCCGCCATGCCGAAGGGCACGGCCGGGTGGTCGGCACAACGCCGCTCGACGAGTCCGAGCAGCGAGAGGACTCCGGCGGGCGCCTCGGTCAGGTCGGTCCGCAGCCGCTCGGACAGCGCCTCCCGGTCCAGGTCCGCGGCGTCGACCGACAGCCGGCGGACCTCCGCGCCGTGCCGGGCCAGGGCCTCGGTGGCGGCCGCCGCCCAGGGGGTTTCCTCAGCCGGGGCCACCAGCAGCCAGGTGCCGGAGAGTACGGGGGCGGGGAGATCGGCCATTGGCTGCCAGGTGATCCGGTAGCGCCACCCGTCCACGGTGGACTGCTCACGGCGCTGCCGCCGCCACGAGGACAGCGCGGGCAGTACGGCGCTCAGCGGCGCGTCGTCGGCCAGCTCCAACGACTCCGTGAGGGACGCCAGGTCCTCGCTCTCCACGGCGGCCCAGAACTCCGCCTCCACCGGGTCCAGCGACGCGTCACGCTCGGCGGCGGGCGCGGCCGGCGCATCCAGCCAGTAACGGCGGCGTTGGAAGGCGTAGGTGGGCAGGTCCACGAGCGCCGCGTCGCTGCCCGCGAAGACGGCCGCCTGCCAGTCCACCGCGACCCCGCGCACCCATGCCTCGGCGAACGAGGCCAGCAGCCGACGGGCACCGCCCTCGTTGCGGCGCAGCGTCCCCACGGTCACGGCCTCGCGTCCGGCCGCCTCCACGGTCTCCTGGACTCCGGTCACCAGAACGGGGTGTGCGCTGACCTCGACGAAGGTGCCGATGCCGTGGTTCGTCGCCAACTCCGCCGTGACCTCGGCGAATCGGACGGTGGCGCGCAGGTTGGTGTACCAGTACTCGGCGTCCATACCCGAGCCGTCGACCAGCTCACCGGTCACCGTGGACAGCAGCGGCACCCGACCCGCCCGCGGAGTCACCTCACGCAGCACGTCCAGCAGCTCGGTACGGATCGACTCCACCTGAGCCGAGTGCGAGGCGTAGTCCACCGGCACCCGCCGGGCCCGGACACCATCCGCCTCACAGGAGGCGATCAGCTCCTCCAGCGCGGCCGGCTCACCCGAAACCACCACCGACGACGGCCCGTTCACCGCAGCGACCGAGATCCGCTCCTCACCCCAGACCGTCAGCCGCTCACGCACCGCCTCCACCGGCAGCGCCACCGACACCATCCCGCCACGACCCGCAAGCCCACCGGCAATCGCCCGGCTCCGCAACGCCACCACCCGCGCGCCGTCCTCCAGCGACAGCACACCGGCCACCACGGCGGCGGCGATCTCACCCTGCGAGTGACCCACCACCACCGACGGCTCCACACCCGCGGCCCGCCACACCTCAGCCAGCGAGACCATCACGGCCCACAACACCGGCTGAACCACATCAACCCGCTCCAGCCACGCCTCACCGGCCCGGCCGAGCAGCACATCCTCCAGCGACCAGTCCGTGAACGGCGCCAGCGCGGCCCCGCACTCGGCGATCCGCGCGGCGAAAACCGGAGACTGCTCCCACAGCTCGGCACCCATCGCCGCCCACTGCGAACCCTGACCCGGGAAGACGAACGCCACCTTCCCCGCGGAGCCGGGCGCCACGCCCTCGATCACCTCGGCCGCGACACCGCCGGCAGCCAAGGTGCCCAACCCGCGCCGGAGTTCGTCGAGGTCGCCACCGAGCACCACCGCCCGGTTCTCCAGCACCGCACGACCGGCCACCAGCGAACGCCCGACACCCAGCGCGTCCAACTCCGGCGAACCAGCCGCGAAGGTTTGCAGCCGCGCCGCCTGCCCGCGCAACGCCTCCTCACCACGACCGGACACCACCCACGGCACCACCGACGCACCGACCGCCGCGGCCCCGGCCACCGGCGACTCGGCCGACTCCTCGTCCGCCACCACCTCCGGCGCCTGCTCGACGATCACATGCGCGTTCGTCCCACTGAACCCGAACGACGACACACCCGCCCGACGCGGCTCACCCGTCACCGGCCACGGCCGCGCCTCGGTCAGCAGCTCCACCGAACCAGCCGACCAGTCCACGTGGGTGGACGGCTCGCCGACGTGCAGGGTCTGCGGCAGCACACCGTGCCGCATCGCCATGACCATCTTGATGACGCCGCCGACACCCGCCGCCGCCTGCGTGTGGCCGATGTTCGACTTCAGCGAACCCAACCACAGCGGCTTGTCGGCCGCACGCTCCTGCCCGTAGGTCGCCAGCAGCGCCTGCGCCTCGATCGGGTCGCCCAGCGTCGTGCCGGTGCCGTGTGCCTCGACCACGTCGACCTGGGCGGGCGTCAGGGCAGCGCTGGCCAGCGCCTGCCGGATCACCCGCTGCTGCGACGGACCGTTCGGCGCCGTCAGACCGTTGGACGCACCGTCCTGGTTGATCGCCGAACCACGCACCACCGCCAGCACCGGATGCCCGTTGCGCCGCGCGTCCGACAACCGCTCGACCAGCAGCACGCCGACGCCCTCGCCCCAGCCCGTGCCGTCGGCGTCGTCCGAGAACGCCTTGCAGCGCCCGTCCGTCGCCAGACCGCGCTGGCGGCTGAACTCCACGAAGGTGCCCGGGGTCGCCATCACGGTGACGCCACCGGCCAGTGCCATCGTGCACTCGCCCGACCGGAGCGCCTGGACCGCCAGGTGGAGGGCGACCAGCGAGGAGGAGCAGGCGGTGTCGATGGTCACCGCCGGACCCTCCAGGCCCAGGGTGTAGGACACCCGGCCCGAGGCCACGCTGCCGAAGCTGCCGGTGCCCAGGTGCCCCTCCACGCCCTCGGGCACGGTGCTGAGCCGGCTGGCGTACTCGTGGTACATCAGGCCGGCGAAGATGCCGGTCCGGCTGCCCTTGAGCGCGGCCGGGTCGATGCCCGCCCGCTCGAACGCCTCCCACGAGGTCTCCAGCAGCAGCCGCTGCTGGGGATCCATCGCGAGTGCCTCACGCGGCGAGATCCCGAAGAACGCCGGGTCGAACTCGCTCGCGTCGTGCAGGAATCCGCCCTGGCTGACGTAGCTGGTGCCCTGGGCGTCCGGGTCGTCGTCGATCAGCGAGGACTCGTCCCAGCCGCGGTCGGTCGGGAAGCCGCTGATGGCGTCGCCGCCGGTCGCGACCAGCTGCCACAGCTCCTCGGGGCTGGTCACGCCGCCGGGGTAGCGGCAGGCCATCCCGACGATCGCGATCGGCTCCTGGTCGCGCTCCTCCATCTCCCGCAGGCGTCGGCGGGCGTTCCGCAGATCGGCGGTGGCGCGCTTGAGGTAGTCGCGCAGCTTGTCCTCGTTCAGCATGTCCGTCCGCTCCTTGCGGCAAAGAAAAGGGGTCGCGCAGTCAGGAAGTTTCGAGCTCGTCATCGAGGAGGTCGAACAGCTCGTCGTCGGTGGCCGAGTCGAGATCGCTGTTGTCGTCGACCGACGCCCGGTCGGGGGCCACGGTCTCCCGCCACTGCGTCAACAGGGCCTGCAGACGCAGCGTGACCCTGGTGCCGGTCTCCTCGTCGGTCGGCGTCGCGGCGAGTGCCTCGGCCAGCCGGTCCAGCTCGGTGAAGACGTTCGGCGCGGCTTCCGCGCCGTCTTGCGGGAGAGCCGTCCGCAGATGTCCGACCAGCTCGACGGGGCTCGGGTAGTCGAAGATCAGCGTGGCGGGGAGCCGGAGGCCGGTGGCCGCGTTCAGCCGGTTGCGCAGTTCGACGGCGGTCAGCGAGTCGAAGCCCAACTCGCGGAAGGCGTGCGTCGGCTGCACGGCAGCCGCGCCCGCGTAGCCGAGCACCGTGGCGACCTGCCCGCACACCAGCTCCAGCAGGATGCGCTCCTGCTCGTCCGCCGGTTGGCCGCTGAGCTGCTGCCGCAGCGCGGCCGCGGGGTCGGTTCCCACCGCCGATGCGGCGGCCCGTCGGGCGGGCACCCGGACGAGGCCGCGCAGCAGCGCCGGGACGTGGCCCGACTCGACCGTCTGGGCGCGCAGTCCGGCCAGGTCCAGCCGGGCCGGCACCAGGACGGCGTCCGGCAGGGCGACCGAGGCATCGAGCAGCGCGAGGCCCTCGTCGACCGTCAGCGCCATCGCGCCGCCGCGCGCCATCCGCTGGACGTCCGCCGTGTCCAACTCGCCGGCCATACCGCCCTCCTCGGCCCACAGGCCCCAGGCGAGCGAGGTCGCCGGAAGTCCGGCGGCCCGGCGCTGCTGGGCGAGGGCGTCCAGGAAGCCGTTCGCGGCCGCGTAGTTGGCCTGACCCGCGTTGCCGAAGACACCGGCGGCGGAGGAGAACAGCACGAAGACGGCAAGGTCCTGATTTTCCGTCAGTTCGTGCAGGTTCCAGGCCGCATCCACCTTCGGGCGCAGCACCGCATCGATGCGCTCGGGGGTGAGCGAGGAGATCACACCGTCGTCCAGGACGCCGGCGGTGTGCACCACGGCGGTCAGGTTCTGCTCGGCGAGCAGGGCCGCCAGCGCCTCACGGTCCGCCACATCGCAGGCGGCGAAGTTGACCGAGGCGCCGAGCCCCGACAGTTCCGCCGCCAACTCGCCCGCGCCGTCGGCTGCTTCGCCGCGACGGGACACCAGCAGCAGTCGGCGCGCACCGTGCCGCTCGACCAGGTGCCGGGCCACCACGCGGCCCAGCGAGCCGGTCGCGCCCGTGACCAGTACCGTGCCCTCGGGGTCGAGCGCCGGCGGCTCGGCCTCGGTGGCCTTGGGGGCGCGGGCCAGCCGCAGCGCCAGGGCGCTGCCCGCACGCAGTGCGAGTTGCGGCTCTCCACTCTCGACGACGGCTGCCAACAGGCCCGGTGCGGCCGGGGCGTCGTCCAGATCCACCAGGACGATCCGGCCCGGGTTCTCCGACTGCGCCGAGCGCAGCAGACCCCACACGGCGGCCGACGGCAGATCCGACACCGCCTCATCGGCGTTGGCGGCCACCGCACCACGGGTCACCACGACCAGCCGGGAGTCCGCGAGCAGGTCCTCGGCCAGCCACTCCTGCACCAGGGCGAGCACTCGGCGCACTGCCGTGTGCGTCGCGGCGGCCGCGTCCGCACCGGCCGAGGACCGCACGGGGAGCAGGATCGTCTCCGGCAGGGCACCCACCAGTTCGGCGAGGTCCTCGAACCGCTCGATCTCGCCGAGCCCGAGCCCGAGCACGTCCGCGCCCAGCAGTACGGCGTCGGACAGGGACGCGGCGGACGGCAGCCCGACCTCCGTCCACTCCGGCCGGAACAGCGAGTCCTCGCCGCCCGGAGTCACCAGCTGCTCGGCCGCGAACGGCCGCAGCACCAGCGACTCCACCGACGCGACCGGCGCACCCGTGCCGTCCATCGCCGTCAGCGACACCGCGTCCTCGCCGGCCCGTGCCAGCCGCACCCGCAGCTCGGACGCGCCGGAGGCGTACAGGCACACACCGCTCCACGCGAACGGGAGCCGGCCCTGGCCGGTGTCCGCCACCAGGCCGCCGAGTCCCACCGCGTGCAGTGCGGAGTCCAGCAGCGCCGGGTGGAGGCCGAACAGGCCCGCCTCGTCCCGGCTCTCTTCCGGCAGTGCCAGCTCGGCGAACACCTCGCCGTCCAGCCGCCAGGCCGCGTGGACGCCCTGGAACACCGGACCATAACCGAACCCGGCCGCCGCGAACCCGTCGTACAGCCCATCGACCGGTACGGGCTCCGCACCCGCCGGCGGCCACTCGGCCGGCCCGGCCGGTGCCTCGGCAGCGCCCTCGGCCAGCACACCCGTCGCATGGCGCGTCCACGGATCGCCGTCCGCCGCGCCGGCGTCGCGTGCGTGCAGGCTGACGGTACGCCGGCCCGTCTCGTCGGCCGCTCCGAGACGCAGTTGCAGTTGCAT
Organism: Kitasatospora cystarginea; assembly: GCF_039533515.1. Classification (NCBI taxonomy): domain Bacteria; kingdom Bacillati; phylum Actinomycetota; class Actinomycetes; order Kitasatosporales; family Streptomycetaceae; genus Kitasatospora; species Kitasatospora cystarginea. Next base: position 8,982 of record NZ_BAAATR010000083.1, read on the forward strand.
CGACGTCTGCTCGGGCAGGACGAGCGGCGCTTCCAGGGTGAGCTCCTCCAGCAGGCCGCAGCCGACCTGGTCACCGGCCGCGAGCGCCAGGTCCACGAAGGCCGTTCCGGGCAGCAGCACCCTGCCCGCCACCGCATGGTCGGCCAGCCAGGGCTGCGCGGCCGAGGACAGCCGGCCCGTGAACAGGTAGCCGTCCCCGTCGGCCAGTGGCACGGCGGCGCCCAGCAGCGGGTGGCCGATCGCGTTCAGGCCCGCCGAGGCGACGTCGCCGACCGGCCCGGTGCCGGTCTGCGGCCAGTAGCGCTCACGCTGGAACGCGTACGTGGGCAGGTCGACCAGCCGCGCGCCGGTACCGCCGTACACCGCCGCCCAGTCCACCCGGACGCCGCTCACGTGCAGTCGGCCCAGCGCGTTGGCCACGGCCTCGGGCTCGTGGCGGTCCCGGCGCAGGAGCGGGGTGAACACCGCCGCCTCGGCCACGCTCTCCTGTGCCATCGCGGTGAGCGTGCCGTCCGGGCCCAACTCCACGAAGGTACGAACGCCTTCGCACTCCAGGGTCTGCGCCGCGTCGTGGAAGCGGACTGCCTCACGGACGTGCCGCACCCAGTACTCGGGAGAGCACAGCTCCTCCGCCGAGGCGACTTGACCCGTCAGCGTGGAGACGATCGGGATGCGCGGTTCGGCGAAGGTCAGACCCTCGGCGACGCTCCGGAACTCGGCGAGCATGCCGTCCATCAGCGGCGAGTGGAACGCGTGGCTCACGGTGAGCCGCTTGGTCTTGCGGCCCTGGGCCTCCCAGTCCGCCGCCAGCTCAAGCACCGAACGCTCGTCACCCGAGACCACCAGTGAGTTCGGGCCGTTGACGGCCGCGATACCCAGCTCGTCGTCGCGGCCGATCAGCAGCGGCACCACCTCGCCCTCGCTCGCCTGGATCGCCACCATGGCGCCGCCTGCGGGCAGTTGCTGCATCAGCCGGCCACGGGCGGCCACCAGCGCGGCCGCGTCCGGAAGCGAGAGCACACCCGCGACGTGCGCGGCGGCCAGCTCGCCGATCGAGTGCCCGGCCAGGAAGTCCGGCCGCACACCCCACGACTCCACCAGGCGGAACAGCGCCACCTCGACCGCGAACAGCGCCGGCTGGGTGTACCCGGTCTGGTCCAACTCCTCGCCGCCGAAAACCACCTCGCGCAGCGGACGCTCCAGGTGCCCGTCCAGCTCCGCACAGACCGCGTCGAAAGCCTCGGCGAAGCGCGGGTAGGTGTCGTACAACTCGGCGCCCATACCGGCCTGCTGGCTGCCCTGACCGGCGAAGAGGAACGCCGTCCTCGTCCCGGCACCCGCCGCGGCCTCCAGCGGGGTCTCCCCGTCCGCCAGCGCGGCCAGCCCGGTGCGCAGTTCGTCGCGGTCCCGCACCAGCAGGGCGGCCCGGTGATCGAAGAGCGCGCGTGCCGTGGCCAGCGAGTAGGCGATGTCAGGGATCGTCAACTCTGACCGGGTGGCGATGTGTTCGAGCAGCCGCTGCGCCTGGCCGCGCAGCGCAGTCGGGGTCTTGGCCGACAGCAGCAGCGGAAGCGCGGGGTGCTCCTCGGGGCACGGGTCGAGTTCGACGGCGGGCGCTTCTTCGAGGATGGTGTGGGCGTTGGTGCCGCTGATACCGAAGGACGACACACCGGCCCGGCGCGGCTCACCCGCCGAAGGCCAGGGCTGCGCCTCGGTGAGCAGCGAGACCGCACCCGCCGACCAGTCCACGTGGGTGGACGGCTCACCGACGTGCAGGGTCTGCGGCAGCACACCGTGCCGGATCGCCATCACCATCTTGATCACACCGGCGACACCGGCCGCGGCCTGGGTGTGACCGAGGTTGGACTTCACCGAGCCGAGCCAGAGCGGACGGTCGTCCGAGTGCTCCCGACCGTAGGTGGCCAGCAGCGCCTGCGCCTCGATCGGGTCGCCCAGCCGGGTCCCCGTACCGTGCGCCTCCACCGCGTCCACCTGCGCGGCGGACAGTCCGGCCGAGGCCAGCGCCTGCTGGATCACCCGCTGCTGGGACGGCCCGTTGGGCGCGGTGAGACCGTTCGAGGCACCGTCCTGGTTGATCGCGGAGCCGCGCACGATGCCGAGCACCGGGTGGCCGTTGCGCCGGGCGTCGGAGAGCCGCTCGACCAGCAGCATGCCCACGCCCTCGCCCCAGCCGGTGCCGTCCGCATCGTCGGAGAACGCCTTGCACCGGCCGTCGGCCGACAGTCCGCGCTGGCGACTGAAGTCCACGAAGGTCCCCGGCGTCGCCATCACGGTGACACCACCGGCCAGCGCCAGCGAGCACTCACCCGCGCGCAGCGCCTGGACGGCCCAGTGCAGCGCGACCAGCGAGGACGAGCACGCGGTGTCGACCGTGACGGCCGGACCCTCCAGCCCGAAGGTGTAGGACAGCCGGCCCGAGGCGATGCTGCCCGCGCCACCGCTGCCCAGATACCCCTCGGTACCGCTGGGCACGTCCTGCAGTCGGGTGGCGTAGTCGTGGTACATCACGCCGACGAACACGCCGGTACGGCTGCCGCGCAGGGCCACCGGGTCGATGCCCGCCCGCTCGAACGCCTCCCACGAGGTCTCCAGCAGCAGCCGCTGCTGCGGGTCCGTGGCCAGGGCCTCACGCGGGCTGATCCCGAAGAACGTCGGGTCGAACTCGGCCGCGTCGTGCAGGAATCCGCCTCGGCGGGTGTACGAGGTGCCGGGGTGCTCGGGGTCCGGGTGGTAGAGGTTCTCGACGTCCCAGCCACGGTCGTCGGGGAAGTCGGAGATCGCGTCGCGCCCGGCCGAGACCAGCTGCCACAGGTCCTCGGGGCTCTGCACCCCTCCCGGGAACCGGCAGCTCATCGCGACGATCGCGATCGGGTCGTCGTCCGTGAACGTGCCTGTGACGACGGCCGATCGGTCCGCCTCGCGACCGCCGACCAGTTCGACGCGCAGGTACTGGGCGAGCACCTGGGGGTTGGGGTGGTCGAACACCAGCGTGGCGGGCAGCCGCAGCCCGGTGGCCGCGTTGAGGCCGTTGCGGAGTTCGAGCGCGGTGAGGGAGTCGAAGCCCAGGTCACGGAAGGCGCGAGTGGGATCGACCGCTTCCGGGCCGCTGTGTCCCAGCACGGCGGCCGCCTGGGTCCGGACCAGTTCGAGCAGTTCCTGGTCCTGCTCGGCCGGGGCCAGCGCGGCGAGCCGGCGGCCGAGAGCGGACCGGTCGGGGCCGGCTGCGGCAGCGGCGGCTGCGCGGCGCACCGGGGTCCGTACCAGGCCGCGCAGCAGCGGAGCCAGCGTCCCGGCCTCGGCCTGTCCGCGCAGACCGGCGAGGTCGAGCCGGATCGGCGCGAGCACGGGCCGGTCCGCACGTACGGAGGCGTCGAAGAGCCGCACGCCCTCGGCGGTGGTCAGCGCGGCGACACCACCGCGTGCCATCCGCTGGACGTCGGCCGAGTCCAGCTCACCGGCCATGCCGCCGTCCTCGGCCCAAAGGCCCCAGGCGAGCGAGGTCGCCGGGAGACCGGCCGTACGGCGCTGCTGGGCGAGGGCGTCCAGGAAGCTGTTCGCGGCGGCGTAGTTGCCCTGGCCGG
>NZ_BAAATR010000084.1:0-12180 GCF_039533515.1 Kitasatospora cystarginea
GCGTGATTGCCGCCCAAGTGATCAGCGACTCCGCGTGTTGGATGAGCCGTTCGTAGTCTCTGGCGTGTCGGCGGGCGTGCATGATCCAGGCCAGACTTCGCTCGACCACCCAGCGACGAGGCAGGACAACGAACCCGACCGCATTCTTGGGTCGGCTCACGGTCTTCACGGTCAGGTTCAGGTACTTATCGGCTCGACCTCCAACGCGCAGTCGCCGATCGTGAACTGCGCGCGGCTGGTCGTCTCCACCAGCTTCCGCAGCTCGGCCACGATCTCCGCGTACCGCTCGGAGCTGACACAGCCGATCTTGTCTTCGGTCTTCTCGATCTCCTGGGGCATGGGATGTCACCACCAACCCGCGGGCCGGGCACGGCCGTTGGCCGTGCCGGGATGCGGCCCGCTCTCGTCACCGAGAGTCAGTGCGCACACTCACTGATCACAACAAGTCCCTGCGAAATGACTGAAGTTGAGGCAAAGGCGACCGAAGGAACCGTTCGTGGAGCGGTTACTGTGCCTGATCAGCGAACGTTTTCTTTCGCGCCCGCGAGGCCCTCACCACGCACCGCCGCGAGCAGTACACGGCATCCGAGCGCCGGTCCACCCCGACCACCCAGGTGTCCTTGCACACCGGACACTCGGCCCTGCCGGCACCACTCCGCTCGGCCGCCACCCGCTTCCGCAGCCGACGACGCACCCGCCACCACCTGGAACGACACCTCGGCGAGCAGAACTCCGCGTGGGCTCGCGCTCCTGGCCTCAACCGCTCGCGACAGGCCCCGCACCTCCGCACTCCGACCCGCCCAGCTTCCTCGGACATGACGTCAGCGTATGACTCCAGATTACTCAGAGTCAGGGATCAGAAACAGGCACTCAGCCAGGTGCCCAGCGACGTCCCGTCCTCCTTGTGAGCCCTCGGAACCCGTGCGTGGCCCTCTCGCTGGACGAACGCCGCCAGCGCCGCCAGGCCCTGCGCGAACCGGTCCGCCCGCGACACCTTCGGCTTCGCCGCGGCAGCCGCCCGCGCGGCCGCCAGCTCGACGTCCTCGGTGATGCCGAGCGCCGCGAGCAGGTCCCGCTGCTCCTGGTCGAGCTCGGCCCAGCCGGCTCGCTGCGCCCGGACCCATCGGCCGAGCTGCTCGCCCTCGAACGCGGTCTCCGCCGGCAGCTGCGCCCAGTCGACGCGGCCGTCGGACTCCAGCCACCACTGCCGCGCGACGGCGTAGGTGCGCTGCCAGACGACCGGCCACCGCGGCGCCCACCACGGGTCGATCTCCTCCAGCGCGGCCCGCCGTTGTGGGTCGAGCGCGCCCGGCTTGCCCTCGGGCACCTCGGCGGCGGCCCGAAGCCCGGCCCCGATGGCGTACCCGCCGACGGCCGCCCGCGTGGGTGCCGCCAGCGAGCCGCCGTGTTCCTTCGCCCAGACCCGCGCCCAGTCGAGGCCGGCCTCGAACCGCGCGTCCGAGACGGACCAGATCATGCCGAGCCGCTTGTCGGTGCGTGGGGTCAGTCCCGGGGGTCGGGCAGCAGGACCAGGCTTTCGACGTCGTCGGATCGGTGCGCGCGGCCAGGACGACGACTTCCTGGGTCGGGCTCCGGTTGATCGGCTGGTGGGGCACGCTCGGGGGGGGGGGGGGGATGTAGACGAAGTCACCGGCCCGGGCGACGGTGACCTCGGCCAGCTCGGGCCCGTGGCGGACCTCGATCTCGCCGCTGAGGACGTAGATCGCGCTCTCGTGGTCGGCGTGAAGGTGAGCCTGCTCGGTGGTGAGCGGCGGGATGACCAAGCGGCTCAGGCACAGCTGACGCGACCCCGCACGTTCCCTGGTGATGCCGCGCTGCGCACGGCCGCCCTGCGGGGCGACGATCGCCTGGGGGGTGGGCAGGACGGTGAGCCGGTCCGCAGCTGGCGGAGCGGGCGCGGGATCGTACGTCGTCATGGGGTCCTCCATGATCTTTCGGGGGGCTCCTAGGGGGATGTCCTCGATACCTTGTGGCGTTCGCCGACGAACGGCCGGAATCTGACGTCCCATGACGCACACCAGCCGCCCCAGGCGCCGACGTTCTGACAGCCGGTTCGGCGCGCGACCTGACCGCCGGCACCCTGACGAAGCGCTACGACCCAGACCACGACCTCGCCCTCCAGCGCGCGCTGCGCCTTGAGCGCCGCCGACCCCGGGCGAGCAAGCCCGCAGCTGCGCCTTCGCCCGCCCGCCAGGTCACGGCCACCGGGCCCACGGCGCAGCCCGGGCCGCATCGGCCTGCGTTGTGCTGCCGGACCTGGAGCAGCGAGCACCTGCTGCCCGGCGGCCAAGTCGTACGGACGACCTGGCACGAGCCCGCCTGCCCGGCTTGGGCCGCGCGGTGACCCGGCACCAAGGCGACGGAGCGCGGCTGGCCGGCGAGCCGCAGCCCGGCGGCGACGCCCAGTTCGCTCCCGGCGTGAGTAGGGCGTTGCGGTTGGCGGTGGCACAGAGCACGGTGCCCGAGGATCCGGGGGACCGGACGGCGATCCGGGCGGCGGGTGCGGAGGTTCGAGCCCTGATGCGGGAGGCCGCCGAGGCGGGGGCGCGGCTCGTGCAGTTCCCGGAGGGCGCTCTCGTCTACCCGCACAAGCGCGTGGTGGCGACCGGCCCCGACGGGACCGGAGTGCCGGCGGACTGGACCGGCGCCGCGTGGGACGTCCTGCGCGAGGAGGCGCAGCGGATCGCGGCCTTGGCGGGCGAGCTGGAGCTGTGGACGGTCTTCGGATCGCTCCATCCGCTCACACCGCCGAGGCGTATCTTGACTGGACGGGCAGTCACAACGCGCCCGGCTCCTGCATGATCACCCTGAGTGTGGACTACTGTCCCAGCGGGGAGCACCGCATCCTGGCGCAAGTCCCCTACCGCGAAGCCGTCGACCGATTCCGCACCTGGCTGGCCGAGACGGCCCCGGCGGTGGCCGCTGTTGCGGGGCCCGGCCGCCATGACACCGTCCCCGCGCAGTTCCGGCCCGTCATCGCGGACACCAGCAGTGAGGGCCTGGCGCTGTTCTGAGCGCCGAGCTGCAATCCGCGCTCAGCGCCCATGGTGACGCGGTCGGGCAGCCATCGCCGCGAGCGTGCCCAGCAGCCCGGACAGGGGAATCTCGGCGATACCGGCGAAGATCAGGGCAGTGGAGCGGTCCGAGCCACTGAGCGCGGTCATGACGTCGAACCAGGCGTCGACTGGCACACGCCCCCGGCGGAGGCGACGACATTCCGCGGTCTTCTTCCTCGCCGGCCCCGGTATCGCGGTGGCATCGCCGACGGCACAGTCGGCCCCGGTTCGCCCCGACTCGTCCCGACCGCGCGATCGACAGATACGGCGCCGTTACCGGGTGCGGACACCATGGCGCATGACGGCTCATTATCTGCCGGACTGCTTTCCGAAGGGACAGGAATGTTCAAGAAGCTCGTGTCGATCGCCGCAGTGGCCGCCTCGCTCGCCGGCGGCACCGTCCTTGCGGCACCGGCCGCGCACGCCTCCTCGCTCTGCTCCGGCAACGTCGTCGACGGCTATGACGTACCGGACAGCAGCGGGGTTGTCACGTCCCACGTCACCCTGTTCTACGACCCCGCGACCGGGAACAACTGCGCGTACAACTACGCGACTTCGGCGGGCGGCCTGGGCACCCCGCACCGGATGCTCCTCATCGTGGACGTCTGCCAGGAGACCAGCCCGAACCAGGACTACGTGTCGGGCCTCTGCACGCCGATCATCGACCAGCGCCAGAGGGACATCAACGACAACTACCGCTCCTACGCGGGACCGCTGACCGTGCACGCCCCCGGCCATTGCATCGACATCGTGGCCATGGACAACTACAACAACCTCAGCGGTTACTTCGACAGCCACGCGACGCACTGCGGCTGACCCGGACCACCGCGCCGGCCTCCGCCCCGCTGCCAGGGGCGGAGGTAGTGGCGACACGGGCCCCGTGGCAGCAGCTGTTCCCGGAGAACGGCGCCCGCCCCCATCCGCACATCGCATGCCGGCGATCTACCGCGACGGACAACCGCCCGTCAGCGAAGCCGCCCCCGAAGGGGCGACGGCGGGCACATGCCCGGTCAGCTCACCGCCGCGACGACATCCGCCTGCTGCAGAAGCTGCTCCAACTTCAGCTTCAGGGCTTCGAACCGCTCCCAGGTGCCGTCGGCTGACCACTGCAGATGCCTCTTCTGCACGGTTTCCACGGACCGAACCGCTCGGGCAGGTCGCGCCACTGAACCCCGGTCCGCACCCGGTGTAGAACCCCGTTGATCACCTGCCGATGATCCCGCCACCTGCCACAACGTCCGTTGCTCACCGGCAGAAGCGGCTCCAAGCGAGCCCACTCCTCGTCCGTCAGATCACCACGACCAGTCATACCAAGCTAACGAGTCAGATGATCGAAGAGACGCGGCCTAGTCGTTCTGACCCCCGTCACCAGCCTCCGTGGTCGGTACACCCAGGGCGAAGGCCCCACCCGGGCGGCTGTTCGCTTGATCCGCTGATGCAGTGGTCCACTCCCGTTCGCGTTCGACCGCATCGCGGCTGGCATCTGCGGGCCCGCGGTATCGCGGCGGCATCACCGGGCCATGGCACAGAGCACCCGGGTCCGGCCCGGCGGCGATACGGCGCCGATACGGCGCCGATACGGCCAGCGGAAACCATGGCGCGAGTCGGGGACGCCTCGACGACCGGATCACCGTCCGAAGTTCTGAAGAGGGCATGAATGTTCAAGAAACTCGCGTCGATCGCCGCGATAGTCTCCTCGATCGCCGGCGGCACCGTCCTGGCCGCCCCGGCCGCCCATGCCGAACCGCTCTGCTCGGGGAGCGTGATCGACACCTATGACGTGAAGGACTCTTGGGGGACCGTGGCGTCCACGATCACGCTGTTCTACGACCCGGCGACTCGAAACAACTGCGCGTACAACTCGGCGACCTCCGCGGGAGGCGCAGGTAGTCCGCACGGCATCGGCCTCACCCTGGACGCCTGCGAGGAGACCAGCCCGTCCGACAACTGCACACCGATCGCCGGTCAGGCCAAGAGCGACGCCAAGAGCACCTACAGCTGGTACGCCGGACCGCTCACTGTGTACGCCCCGGGCCACTGCGTCTACGTCTCCGGCAGCAACAACTACAACCACGTCCTCGCCACTTTCAGCACCGGCGCGACGCACTGCGGCTGAGCCGGATCACCCTTGGCCGGCAACGCGGTCATCTGGGTGCACCTGTACTACGACGGGTCCACGGGCAACAACTGTGCGGTGAACGTCAAGACCGCCCTGGGCCGCGTCTCTCCGATCATCTGACTCGTTACTGACCTCGGCGCTTCGGGGTCATGGCGGTGACGATTCGCCCGGGTGGCGGTGCGCGGTGGTGGCGCTACACCGGTAGGTATGAGGTATGCGGACGGCGGCGGGCTGACCGCCAAGGAACGCGCGCGACGGGAAGTGGTGCGCCTGGAGGCCGCCGAGCTGTTCGCGGCCGGGATCTCCGCGCCGGAGGTCGCCGAGCTGCTGCGAGTGGCCCCGAAGTCGGCCTACCAGTGGAGGCGGGCCTGGATCGCCGGTGGCACGGCGGCGCTGGCATCCAGGGGGCCGGGCGGTCAGCGCTGCAAGCTCGGCCCGGCGTTGCGCGGGAAGCCGGCCGCGATGCTGGAGGAGGGGCCGGCCGCGCACGGCTGGGATCAGGACCAGGTGTGGACCGGTGCCCGGGTCGCGACGCTGATCGGCCGGCGGTTCCATGTCCCCTACAGCGTCTCGGGCGCGACCCGGCTGATGCACCGGCTCGGATTCACCCCGCAGATGGCCGCCCGGCGGGCGGTCGAACGCAACGAGGCGGCGGTGGCCGCCTGGCGGGAAGAGACCTGGCCGGAGATAAAAGGGCGCGGGCGGCCACCGGCGGCTGGATCTGCTTCGAGGACGAAGCCGGCCGGCACCTGTGGTCGCCGCGCGGACGCACCTGGGGCCGCCGCGGCCACACCCCGATTGTGACGGTGGCGGGCCGCAGCCCGGGCCGCGTCTCCATCGCCGGCCTGATCGCAGTGCGGCCCGGGGCGCGGACCCGGCTGTACTCCCGGATCCGCGGTTGCACGGGCGAGCGACGCAGCCTGTCGGAGACCGACTACATCCGGCTGGTCGGCGGCGCCCATCAGCTGCTGAAGGCCCCGGTCGTCCTCGTCTGGGACCGGCTCAACACGCATATCTCGGCGGCGATGAAGCAGCTGGTCGCCGCCCGCGCGTGGCTGACGGTTTTCCAACTGCCCTCGTATGCCCCTGAGCTGAATCCGGTGGAGGGCGTCTGGTCGCAGAGCGAGCGGAGCCTGGCCAACCTCGCCGCCGGAACCCTCGACCGGCTCAACGCGCTCGTGCGCAACCGGCTCAAGAGCCTGCAGTACCGGCCGACGACACTGGACGGGTTCATCGCCGGGACCGGACTCGCCCTCGACCTATCACCGCCATGACCCCGAAGCGCCGAGGTCAGTAAGGACCGGCGGTGCATGGCGGGCTCCGGCCGCGTGGTGGTGCGCACGGATCGACGTGGAGTCGACGGAGATGTCCCAGTCGATCCCACCGGCGGCATCCGCCTCCGCCTGGACCCGCTGGAGCAGGCGCTCCCACGTCCCGTCCGCCGACCAGCGGCGATGCCGCTCATGGACCGTCTTCCACGAACCGTAGCGCTCAGGAACGTCCCGCCACGGCACGCCCGTTCGCGTCCGGTACAGGATGCCGTTGATGACCTGCCGATGGTCCCGCCATCTGCCACAACGCCCGTTACTCACCGGCAGCAGCGGCCGAAGCCGCTCCCACTGGCCGTCAGTCAGATCATCCCTACTCCCCATAGTCGTATCAACGACTCAGCTGATCGGCAGGACACGGCCTAGTCGCGAAAGGGCAGTGGGGCGACAGCCCAGCCGCGGCAGTCGAGGAGGCGGGCCCGCTGGCTTCGACAAGGAGATGTACAAGTGCCGGAACGAGGTCGAGCGCACAATCAACCGCCTGAAGCATTCCCGTGCCGCACCCACGCGCTACGACAATCGCGCTTACGTCTTCCACGGCACGCTCACCGTGGCCTCGATCCGCCTCTGGATCAGGCCGTGATCAGATTTTCCGCCTCAGCCGGCTTCCAGCTCGTCGGCCCGCTGCCTCAGGTCTGCCGCGATGCTGTCCCAGTCCGGTCCGAACAGCTCAAGGCTCAGGGCGGCCTCCCGCATCAGCGCCAGCTCGTCCGGCCGTTGCAGGAGCACCAACCGGTACGCCAGGTTGCGCACCCAGACTGGTAGGTAGCCGCTGACCGGGGGCGGGCACAGCTCATGCAGCATGGCCAGGATCGAGTCCGCTCGGGCGAAAGTCAGTTCCTCGACGAAGTGGTGCTCGTGGTGAGGCTGGTCGCAGGCCGGCCTGGGTCGGTACTCGTCGCCGTAAAGGCATCGGGCGTGCTCCGTCAGGGTGCTGTGCATGCCCTGGAGCCTATGACGCCTTGATCCGCCGGACAGAACCTAGTCCACGGCCTCACCGATGCCTCACAGGATGCCGTCCTCGATGCCGTTCTCGACGCAGCCATCGACGGGCACCGCAAGCTCCACGCCCCCGACCGGCCATGCGGCCGACGCGAATTCCAGGACTACTTCGATGAGGGCCTCGAACGCAGGCAAGTCCCCGACTCGGGCCCCAACCTTTCTGACGTCATCAACCTGGCCTGGATCACGATCGTCACCATGCACAAGATCATCCCCGGCCAGCACTTCATCCCATTCATCGAAGCTGTCCAAGAAGCAGTCAGCCGAAGCCGCGAGTTCTCCGCCTGGCGGGCCGCCCAACGCGCCACCAACCACCGGGAACCCCTCAGCGTCTGACATCACGACCTGACGCTGGAACACGCGACCATCAGCGCCAGCACACCTCCACACACGGACAAAGAGGCGTCCGGCACCTCCCGGTGCCGGACGCCCGAGATGTCGGCGAGAACCGAGAGCACCTGGAAGGTTGGCGTGTCGGAAGTCGGTGGCACCGAAGTGCGGCGCCTACACCGATCGATCGGTTGCTGCCCGGCGCACGGCCCCGCCTCCCGTCCGACGGCGGGAGGCGGGGTGTTCCGGTCGGCTGGCTGTTCACACCGCTGGCTCTGTCAGGGCGTTACCGTTCCGATCTGGCTCGGGACGTTCTCGGTGAACCAGAGGTTGCCGTCGGATCCGGTGGTGATGTCCAGCGGGCTCGAATCGGTGGTCGGGACCGACAGTTCGGTGATCGTGCCCGAGGTCGTGATCTGGCCGATGTCGTTGCTGGCGTTCTCGGTGAACCAGAGGTTGCCGTCCGGTCCGGTGGTGATGCCCCAGGGGAACGGGAAGAAGACGGTGTCCGTGAGGTCGTAGCCGGTGAACACGCCCGCGGTGGTGACCTGTCCGATCTGCGTTGCTCCGGCGTCGGTGAACCAGAGGTTGCCGTCGGGCCCTGCGGTGATGCCGATGGGCAGGGAGAACAGTGAGGGAACAGCGTTCTCGGTGATCGTGCCGCCGGTGGTGATCCGGCCGATGCTTCCGGACAGGACTTCGGTGAACCAGAGGTTGCCGTCCGGCCCGGCGGTGATGCTCAGTGGGAAGGCGTCGGTCGTCGGGAGGGCGTATTCGGTGACCGTGCCGCCGGTGGTGATCCGGCCGATGCTGTCGGTGCCCGGCTCCGCGAACCAGAGGTTGCCGTCCGGCCCGACGGTGATGCCCCAGGGGTAGGCGCCGGAGGTCGGGAGGGCGTATTCGGTGACCGTGCCGCCGGTGGTGATGCGGCCGATCTTGTCGACGTTCGACTCGGTGAACCACAGGTTGCCGTCCGGCCCGGTGACGATCTCGGCGGGCCCCGCGTTGGTGGTGGGCACGGAGAACTCGGTGAACGTGCCGCTCGTCGTGACGCGCCCGATCGCGTCCGCCCCGTTCTCGTTCTCGGTGAACCACAGGGCGTCGTCCGGCCCCGCGGTGATGCCGACCGGCTCCGCATCGGCAGTGGGTGTCGCCAGTTCGCTGATGGTGGGGGTCTGGCGGGTCTGTGCCGCCCCCGGGTGGGGGTGTTTTCCCCGGAGGCAGGCGATGAGCCCCGCCGGCCCCCGGTGCCGGACGCAGGACTTCACCCACGGGCGCAGGGATCCCGGGGGGCGGCGCTGGGAGTCACCGAAGGCGACGGTGCCGGGCGCTGCGACAGCGGCCGTCAGGGTCAGGACGACGAGCGCGCGGTAGAGCCGCCTGAGGCGGCCGGGACGGTGGGACATGAGACCCCTTTCCGACGGACGCGGCGGGAGCCGGAGCGCCGAGCCCGTGCACCGGCGGTCTCCCTGCCCCGAGCCGTGATCAACAAGCACAGCGTGACGGCCGAACGGCCCGCACCACCTCGATTGCTCCGAAAGCGGTATGTCACACACCATCACATGTGCTGTCCCAATCCGCTGAAGTCCCGGGTCCAAACCCACCGAGAACGTACTGCCCATCCATCCCGAAGAAATCAGAGGACAGGATGATCAAACTTCGATGAGAACGATCAAACTTCGTTGGGACGGGTCACCCACCCCCGCCAGCCAGCCCCGGCGCTGGGGGATGCGGAGCGTGCCCCGCGCGAGCTGATGACGCTGCCGGGCATGTCCCGGGACGTACGGGACTGGAAACTCGTGTGGATCCGCATCGCAGGTGCCTGGCGGTCGGGGATCCTCACGGTCTGGCGCAGACCGCCGGGCAGCGCTGTCTGGGTCGCCCACGTCCGCTGGGGCGAAGACGACCAGCGCGAGCAGCGGTGGGGCTGGTTCCTCTACGACCCCGCCACGATCCGCCCCATCCCACAGCCCTCGGCCGCCGCCGCCGTCTCGGCAGGCGCCACCACAGTGTTCGAGGGAACGCCATGACCACCGCCCCCGCCCCCGCCGTCGCCAAGCGCTCTCTCCGAGCTCCTCGAACAGACCTCCCCTGCGACCCGGGCCCGCCAGGCCGAAGCCGCCACCATCCCCGTCCACCCCCTCCTCGCCCCACTGCTCCCGCACGGCGGCCTGGCCCGCGGCACCGTCACCGAGACCACCGACCTGTCGCTGCTCCTGGCCCTCGCGGCAGGCCCGGCGGATGCCACGCCCGCAACCTGGTCCGCGGCCATCAACCTGCCCGACCTCGGACTGGCCGCAGCCATCGGCCACGGCATCCCCATCAACCGCCTCCTCCTGGTCGACGAACCCGGCGAACACCTCCCCGAAGTCATCGCCGCCCTCGCCCCGGTCTGCTCCGTCCTCCTAATCCGACCTCCCACCTGGCTGCAGCCCCGCACCACCACCCGCCTGGCCGCACACCTACGCCGCACCGGAACCGTCCTCCTCTCCCACGGCCCCTGGCCCGGCGGCGCCCAGCTACGCCTGGAGATCACCGCGGCCACCTGGACCGGGCTCGGCGACGGATACGGCCAGCTGCTCCATCGCCGGGTGACGGTACGGGCGAGCGGGCGGGGAAGTGCGTCCCGTCCGCGGACGGCTGATCTCCTGCTGCCGGACGAGAGCGGCCGGGTCGGCGTTCCGGTAGGAGCACAGAGCGCTGCCGCTTCCCGATGGGGTCGCGGTGTAATCCCGCCGACGTCCGGTCTGAATGGGAGGGCGACACGCCCTGAGGCTGATCACCTGGGCAGCCGCGCTGCGCACGGGCGACGACGCCGTGCGCAAGAGCGGAGAACCCCGCGGCCGGCACCTGGGAGCTCGGCCCCTGGCACTGGTGCGACACCGTCCTGCGCTCCCGGGACGCGCAATCCTGCACTCACGGATGAGCGGATACGGGGGTAGTCGGGCAGCCGTATCCGTTCATCGCCGGAGTTCCGTGTCCCGCAACCGACTTGGCGTCAGTTGCCTTCGGTTGCCCCGCTTCAAGTTCTGCTCCGGAGGGGGTGGTTTCTGATGATGCGATCGCGTAGCGTCCTGCTGTCGCTACGCGATCGGTTTCCTGCATCGCACAACCAGGCCGGGCAGCCGGCTCGGCCACTGTGGTGGAAGGGAACATCGTGAAGCGGACCAATGGTCGACGTCGGTTGATTCGGCTGGGCCGGTGGGCGCGCGGAAACTCGTTGCAGCTCGCCGCGCTCATGGTCGCGGTTGCCCGGCTGATCATTGAGGCAGTGAAGTAGCACTGCCGCAAGAAGACCCCCGACCAGTCGCAATGGCCGGGGGTCTATCTCTTTCGCCCATGGGCGACGGGAGTCAACGGTAGCCGGGTAGCCCCTTGAGGTCCATGGCAAAGTTCCCGGCATATCGGGCATGACGGCGTATCCAGGTACCGGTCGGCTCAGCCAGTCGCTGCGCCGAGAAATGGTTAACGGATGAAGCCGCCGAGGCGTAGCGAACCGGAGTAGTCCCTTCCTGCGCGGTCCCGTGATCCCGGGACCGCGCATTCGGACTGGCGGACAAACAGAAAGGGCGCCCGGCCGGCAGGCCGAGCACCCCTTCCTCGCGTCGGCTACCGCTGCCGTTCGAAGAAGCCCCACAGCCTTCCCCACAAGCCCTAGGCGGCGATCAGTCGGCTGTTCCATTCCCACCCCCGTCGCACACCGTGATCGATAGGGTGCGGAGCATGATGATCCCCACCGACGGCGGGCAGGAGGACTAGCCTCGCGCTTTCACGAGCAGGGCTGTCCGAGGCGTGATCAAAAGACTGAGGAGTGCCGCTGACCTGCGACGATAGGGCTTGTCTAAGGTCCATGTCGTCGTCAAGAAAGCTGCACTCCTCAGGTGAAGAAGCGTACCGGGTTGTACCCGCGTGTCCGCGTCGAGGGCGGTGGCCGCGGGGCGGTCTCGCAGTCCGGCGCCGTGCTGCTGGTCGAGACCGCCCGCAAGACGGGGCTGGACGCGGCGTTGTCGGCGGCCTTGGCACCTTGGCGCAAGCAGCGGGCAGTCCATGATCCCGGCAAGATCCTGCTGGATGTCGCACTCGCCGTGGCCCTGGGCGGGGACTGCCTGGCCGATGTTGCGATGCTGCGGGCCGAGCCGACCGTGTTCGGGCCAGTCGCCTCCGATCCGACCGTCTCCCGTCTGGTCGACACTCTGGCCGCAGCTGGACCCCGAGCCCTGGCGGCGATCCGCCGAGCCAGCGCCGAAGTCCGCGAGCGGGCCTGGAAGTTGGCCAGCGAGTCGGCCCCGGACATGGGCGGCGAGGTGATCGTCGATATCGACGG
>NZ_BAAATR010000085.1:0-12166 GCF_039533515.1 Kitasatospora cystarginea
CCGCATCCGCAGCGAGAAAGGAATCCGCTGGGGCGGCAGACCCGCCCTCGCCGCCTGATCAAGCAACCCGGCGAACCTATGCGGTCACGGCACTAGTCGACGAGTCATGACAAATCCGCTGAAGTCCCCTCGCGTGCAGCGGGCAACTCTCTGCACTATCGCCCTGCTTGACCTGTACGGCTGCTACCGAACTGCAGAACTGACACTCGCCGGGCGCTATGCCGATGCCGCGATCTACTGCGCGGCAACGATTGGATTCGCCTATGCCGTTGCCCGCGATTGGAAACGGATCAGCCGCTGACCCGAGAGGGAGCTCCGCGGGCCTTCGCCGATTTTCAGCTTGAGTTGCCCTCCGGGGTGCCCGGTGTCAGCTTGGTGAGGGTGAACAGGCCTGGCTGGGGCTCGGTGAGGATGCCGCGGGTCTCATGCGGGTCGGGGGTGGCGCATGCCAGGTCGGCGGGTCACGCGGTGTCTGTCCAGCCCGCCGGCCTCGCCGGATGAACCGTTGCTCCGGCCACGGTGCGAACGCCCAGACGTACAGGTGGCGGTCCACCAGGCGCAGCAGCGCTTGGGTATTCAGCAGGGCCGCGAAGGCGAACTCGCTGCGGTAGGAATCAGCGGAAGCCCTGTGCGAGCCCAGGTGCCGGTTGAACGTGTGCTGGCGGTCGACGCCGCTGAACACATTTTTCATCGCGTTGACCAGCAGGTAGGCCGCCAGCATCCGCAACTGGGACGCTTCCCTGTAGGTGCTGAGCGCCCCGGCGATCATCTTGTGGCTGCCGGTGTTCGGGCTGCTCGGGAATGCATCTTGAGGGAAGTAGCTGCGCAGCCAGGCGTGGCCGTGGGCGCGCATGACGGTGTCCAGGACGTTGGCCAGCAGCGCCTGCGCCGGTGCGTCGTGGCCGTCGCGGATGCAGGCGGCGGCCTGGAGCGTGAGTGCCCGCAGGTCGAGCAGGTCGGGGTGGTCGACCTCTTCCAGGCTGGCTTCGACGTCCTCCACCACCTCCAGGCGGTGCTCGATCAGGTAGCGCCGTCGGTACGCCGCGCGGGGCAGGGACAGGAGCTCCTTCACGATCCCCGCGCGCGGAGCCCAGGCCAGGCAGGCTCCGTCCTTGGCGGTGATGCGCAGCAACCACATCCACAACCTGGCCTCAACGTCGCGCAGGTTGTCCGGCGACCACTCTTTGAACAACCCACTGAACGTGTCGAACTTGGCGAACAGATCCTCGGTGAAGACACGGCCGATACTGTCGGCGATCTGTTGCAGCGACGACTGGAACGAGGTCGCCTGCAAGGCGAGGGCGTTCAGTGGTGGGAGGTACGACGACACCCAGCTGCTCTCGACCGGCAGCACCGAGTCGAGGATGCTCAGCTGCGGCTGGAACGCGGCGGAGGCAGCCCGCACGCCTTCGAGGACCGAGTTCTGCTGGACAGCGGCCACCGCATCCAGCACGCCCTGGGACCACACTGGTGGACCGGTGATCGCGGCGATCTGCTCGGGGCTCAAGAACGTCAGCGGCTTGACGGCGGCGGAGGCCGCCAGCATCGAGTCAACGATCGGCCGCTGCCAGGCTGCATTTGCCCCCACCACATCCAGCACGCCCTTCGACCACACCGGCGGGCCCGTGATCGCGGCGATCTGCGAGGAGTCGATGATGTGCGGCTTCACAGCGGCGTCCATCGTCGCCGCGATCAGCGAGTTGTTCCGAGCCGTGATCGCCGACATCGCGTCGATCACGGGCTGGTTCAGCATGCGGTTGACGTCAGCCAGCTGTGCGCGCAAGGGCCCCAGTGGGTCGTAGTCTCGAAGAAGCGAGTCGGTGAACGGCCACCCGCCGCTGGTCGCCGCGGCTTCGTCCTCGCCTTCATCGCCGTCCCACACTTCGTCTTCTTCGCTGTCCTGCTGTTCCGGGTCGTCCATGGGCACCAGCAATCCGCGTCCCACCGACACCAGTACCGGATTTTTCAGACCCCACCAGACCGAACCAGACGGCGCCAGTCCGCCGCTGCAGCCCGGCCGACGCCGGCGGCCCGGGCAATACGGGTCAGGGTCGCGGTCGGCTCGGGCCGGAGGACTCGTCAGGCACAGGCCTCCTGGGCTGGTGGCCGGGAACGGAACGACCCGTTCCCAGCCGAGGCGATGGTGGTCAGGCGGTGCCTGCCCGGTTGGGCGGGGAGGTCCGGGCCAGAGGTGCGGTTGTTAGGCTGCGGCGATGATCCTTCCGACCCTCGAAGAAGTACGCGCGCTGCACGAAAGGCACGCACCGACGCACGAGGCACTGGACCTGGTGCTCACCCACTGCGAGATCGTCTGCGACATCGCCGAGCAGCTGCTGGCCCGCGCCGCCCTCCCACTCGACGCCGAACTGGTACGGGTCGGGGCGCTGCTCCACGATATCGGGGTCTACCGGCTCTACGACCACGCCGGCCGACTCGACCACCGCAGCTACATCCGCCACGGGGTGCTCGGCCACGAGATCCTGCGCGAAGAGGGATACCCGCAACGCCTGCGCCGGTTCTGCAGTTGCCACACCGGCGTCGGCCTCACCCGGCACGACATCCGCGAACAGGGACTGGCCATACCCGAGGCCGACTACCTCGCTGAGACCGCCGAAGAGCAACTCGTGATGTACGCGGACAAGTTCCACAGCAAGACCACGCCGCCGACCTTCCTCACCGCCGACTCCTACGCCGGGTACGTGACACGATTCGGCGCGGCCAAGGTTGAGGCCTTCGCCCTGCTGCGCGCCCGGTTCGGAGAACCCGACCTGACGTCCGTGCGGGAACGGTACGGCCACTCGCAGGCCTGAGGGCTGCGGGTCGTCCCGGGGCGTGTCAGCGATCTCGTGTAAGTGCCTTGGGGTTATTGGATGCTGAGCCGTCGTGATGTCAGACGCTGAGGGGCCTTCGGTGGGGTTGGTGTCGCGTTGGGCGGCCCGCCGGACCCCGAAGTCGAGCAGCCTCAGCCCGGGGACGCCCGAGATCCGGGAGCCCCGATGCAGCAGGGGCAGGAGGCGGGAGGCCACTCGGCAGGCGGTGTTGGTGCGGACCTCGAGGAGGTTCTCGTGGAAACGGATCCAACTCAGGTAGCTGGCGATGCTCGCCATCGCTGGCTTCGTCGGGTGCTCCCACGGATGGGGGGTGCTCGCGACTGGTCAGCAGGCAGGTGAGTAGGGCGGCCTGGAAGAGCTGCTGGGGAGGTGCCGCGTGGTCGAGATCCGGAAAGCCCGTTGCGCTTCGCGGAATCTTGTCATGCGGGATGCCCAGCAGTGAACTGACAGTACGCAGGCGTAACGTGTCGTGGCCGTGGGGCACCGTGGGTCTCCTTCTAGCGGCGCGCGCTGCCCGAACAGCTTCCCGGGCAGCTGCTTGCGGGCAAGCCGCTGATAACCGACCGGCGTGAGCGCCACTCGCACAGGAATCGGTGCTCATCGGTCGGCTTACCGGCGTCGCCGGCGCCCCCCGCTCGGCTCGGGCTCCGTGGGGAACGGCAGTCGCAGCTTTCGAACCAGCGGTGCCACCGAGTCGGCGGCGCCGAACGGGCGCGCCAGCAGGAAGAGCGAGGCCAGCACCGCCACCGAGCCGAGACCCAGCCCGATCCCGTTGCCAAGCGTCGAGACCACCACGTTCCCGCTGATCGCTCCGCTGACCGCGTTGGCCAGGAAGTGGCCCACCAGCGCACCTGGCAGGCAGGCCAGCACCAGACCCAGGTGCAGCCCGAAGACCCGGCGCCCGTCAAGTCCGCTCCGCAGCGGATGCCGCAGCGCTGCCCGCAGCACCTCGGCACGTCGCTCCGGGTCCTCCGGGGCGGCGGGCAGCGAGCGCAGCCGCTTGCCCAGGGCGAAGCCTGTGATCACCATGTTGATGATGCAGGCGACGCTCTGTGCGCCGGCCATGCCGACGATGACCCAGCGCGGGCTGAGGCTCACGTAGGCCAGGTAGGAGAGCAGCACGTTGGCGCCCGAGGAGACCACGGTCAGCCAGAACGGGCTGCGTGCGTCGCCCATCGCGTAGAAGCCGCGGGCCAGCGCGTACTGCGCGCAGAAGAACGGGATGCCGATGGCGAAGGCGAGCAGCGCCCCCGAGATTACCGCCAGGCCCAGCTTGGTCTGGTGGCCGTAGCCGTAGGCGAGGTGGGTGATCTGGTCGGAGAAGGCGATGAAGAGCACCGTGGCCGTGATGATCATGGCGGCCGAGTTGCGAAGCACCCGGGCCAGGCCGGTGCCGATCTTCTCCAGGTTGCCCGAGGCGGCGGCTCGGGACATCTGTGGCATGATCGCGGTCACCATCGAGATGGTGATCACGCCCTGCGGCACCAGGAAGAGCGTGCTGGCGTAGGTGTACGAGGCGTTGCCGATGCCAACCATCTTGAGCTTCGTGCCCATCTGGTCCACGGCGGTGGTCAATGCGGTGATCTCGGTGAACGCCACCTGGGTGACGATCACCAGCAGCAACGCCCAGGTGGCGGCGCGGATCGGTGCGCCGAGTCCGGCGCCGCGCCAGTCGAACCGTGGTGTCCAACGGAACTTGACGGCCCTCAGTGAAGGAAGCAGTCCCAGCGCCTGGACCACCACGCCGAGCGTCGTTCCAAGCCCCAGCAGCCAGGTCTGCCCGGCGGTGACCTTGCTGGTCTCCGCGGCCTGGCCGCCGATCGCGATGTAGAGGCCGAAGACCGCGCACGCCACCACGTTGTTGAGCACTGGTGTCCACATCATGGCGCCGAACTTGCCACGCGCGTTGAGTACCTGGCCGAGCAGCGTGAAGAGCCCGTAGAAGAAGATCTCGGGCAGGCAGAACCGGGCCAGCGTGACGGTCAGGTCGCGGTCCGACCCGGTCCAGTCGGAGGCGTAGATGTTCACCAGCCAGGGAGCGATGAGTACCGAGATGACGGTGAGTATGCCCAGCGCGACCGTGCACAGGGTCAGCAGACGGTCGGTGTAGGCGACACCGCCGTCCGGGTCGTTCTTGGCCGCCTTGACCAGCTCAGGCACGAAGATCGACTGGAGTGCGCCACCGATCAGCATGGTGAACACGATGTTGGGCAGCGTGTTGGCCACGTTGAAAGCGCTGCCGAGTATGCCGGGGCCGAGCGCGGCGACCAGCATCGCGGTGCGCACGAAGCCAAGCCCGCGCGAGGCCAGCGTGCCGACCGCCATGAGCAGCCCGTTCCGCCCGGCCACCGCCTCCTCGGACTGCTCCGATTTGGCGGCCGGCTCGGCGCCATCCCGCTGCTGCGGCAGGCCGGGGGCGCCTGGAGGTACGGGTCCTGGGCGCCGATGCCGCGCAGCGTCATAGTTGGCGGGTCATTGAAGGTGTGCGGCAGTCCGTAGTCAAGGGGTAGCTGGTAGGGCTCGGAGACGTGGAACTCCTGTGCGTGCTGCGGCCCCGGGTATGGCTGGTACTGCTGGAGCTGTTGCTCCTGCTGCGGCCACTGCTGCTGGTAGGCGTTGGGGCCCTGGTACGGCCCCGAGTACTGCTCCGACGCCGCTTGGTGCTGCGGGTAGGCCTGCTGCGGCGGGTATCCGTGGTCCGGCTGCTCGTAGCCGTACGGCTGGAAGGGCGGGCCGTGCGGGTCCGGTTGTCCATACGTCAGCGTCGCCGGTTGCGGCTGTGCCGCCCCGTACGACTCGGGTGGACCGTACGAACCGTACGGCTCGCCTGCCGTGTGCGTGGTCATCGGACTCCGTAGCTTGGTTGTCTGCTCAGGTGCTGCTGCGGGGTTAACGGGTGCCCCGAACGCGGCCTCGACTGGTGAGCTGGCGTATTCGGGCGTATCTCCTCCACCCCTCGTCATGAGTCACACCACGTCAGGCCGTGGACTGGCCGATGACGTGGTACTCCTCGGAGGGCATCGAGTCCCACTCAGTATTCGCGCCGTCGCGCGTCACCATGAACAACGGACGCGATCGGAGAACCTGCCCGACCAGTTGCCCACGCATGACGACCCCGGGATCATCCGGTCCTGCGTAGCCCTCGGGCGTGTAGCGAAAGTGCACGTCCATTGCCTCGGCATGCGCGATTGCGTCGCTCTCCAGCTCCGACAGGTCTCTCCCGACCAGCGGGAGTCCGTCGTACGCGACCTGAGGACCGTGCACGGCGTCGGCAGCGATGCAGAACAGCCCCACAACTTGGCTCACATAGGCCGTGACGGCAGGCGGAGAAGGAGCCACCCCGCGACGGTGGACCTCGACCTTCCAAGTCGGCGAGAAGATCGCGTGGTCCCGTGCACAATCGCTGACCTTCGTCTGGCCGAGTATCTCAGCCGCCTCGACCACTTCGTCGACAGTCATACCGAACCGGAGCGGTCCGACGCCGACAGTCGGCGAATAGGACCAATCGTCCCGTTCGGCGACTCCGGTCTTGAACGCCATAGTTGCTCCTCTAGAGACACCTGAGACTTGCCGCCGCCCATCATGCCAATCGCCGACCAGCAGACTGCCGGGTGCCGCCGAGCTCGCGCAGACCACTCAGCGCGAGCCCCATCTGAACACGGCGGCGAATACGCGACACCTGAACATGCGAGCTCCTTCGTCCACGTCACCGACGCGGCAGGCGCCGCGCTGGTCGCACCCGACTGGCCGGGCGGACCGATCAAAATCGTCGACGACGAGCCCGCTCCCACCCACGAGTGGCTTCCGGCCTTGGCCGAAGCCCTCGGCGCGCCCGCACCAGCCCGATGGCAGGTCGGCAGCCCTCGCTGACCACACACGGTCACAACAGACTGGACCCCACACGGAAATGGTGACAGTTGAATAGGCGAGCTCACCAACAGCCCCGGAGATCGCCAGGACCCATTCAGCAAGGTTTGATACCCAGGTTCACCAGTACTGCGCCGGGCCAGGCCCTGTGCTGTCGACGGTAGCCGCCCCGGCCGCCTCCGTGGGGCCGCACCCGGTAACCCGGCGCCGGGTGCGGCTGGCGCTGGCCTCTCAACTGCCGCCCTGCCAGATCTCAAGGACGACTCCGTACAGGCGGGCGGACCCTTCCTCTCGGGCCGGGTCGCTCTCGTCGTCCATCACGTGGGATCGCGCGGAGGGCGGCCACCGGCATTCGACCTGGAGCGGTACAAGAACCGGAACACCGTCGAACGGGCCATCAACAAGCTCAAGCACGCCAGAGCAGTCGCAACCCGATACGACAAACGCGGATACGTCTACCTCGGAACCGTCACCGCAGCCGCCCTCGTCATCTGGCTCCGCACATGATCGACCGGACAAGTCCTAGCCGCCGTGGCCCGGCGTGGGAGCTCCCGGCCGGGTGCGGGCGGCAGCCCGATCCGAGCCAGGTCGGTGCGTTCGGCGTCGGGCGCATCGAGGGACTTCGCGTGCTTGGCCGCATCGACGGAACCGGGTCCGTGGATGGTGAGTTCGAAGTCCTGGTGCGCCTTGGCGTCCGGCGCGAACGGCAGGTGGATCCGCCCGTCCGCGACCAGACGGCGCACTTCGGCCCGGCTCAGGCCGAGACCGAGCTGGAGCAGCCGCTCCACCCGGACCGGCGCGGGCAGCTCGAAGCGCACCTGCACCGAGAGCGGGTTCGGGTCGTCGAGCGCGTACAGCGGCATGCGGGTCTCCAGCTCCCACGTCCCGGTCCAGTCGAGCCGGTACCGGTTCTTCGCTGCGAGCGACACGCTCATCACCAACTCCCGTACCGCTGCCGGATCGTTGATCTCGTACGCCACCAGCCGGGCCGGCTCCAGCGTCGAGACGTGGACGCGCTCGTGGACGGGCACCTTCGAGGTCCGGTCGCACGTCGCGCAGCCCAGCAGCAGCCAGACGTCGAGCAGCTTGCCGTTCGCGTTGACGCGGATCTTCCCCGAGGCGCGGTGCCGCATGCCGGGGCAGTCCGGGCAGGACCGGACGACGGTGGGCAGGGCGGACTGACGCACGGCCCACAGGGCCTTGCGGTTGGTATTCATGTGTGTTGGGTGCTTTCAGGACTCAGCGGGAGGGCATGCCGAACTCACTCGGCGGCTCCCGCTCTCTGACGGATGCTCACGAGGGGCGCGACCCATCGCCCCGGGGCCGGGTCGTCAGGCTCCGAGGTCGATCGCGCGACAGGTACGTACTACGTGGCGGTCATCAAAAGTCCATGCGGGAGATCATGATCGAGACGGCGGCCCGCGGCAACCGAATTTCCCCGTGCCCTCGGCCAGCGGTCGCGCGCAGCCCCGCCCACTTCCCGCACCACCTCCACCAGGCGGGCGACGAGGCCCTGCCACGGTGTCTCGTCCTGGTGTTTTCCCCGCCCAGCCCCCTTTGGTGCAAGGGCTGGTGGCGGATCGGCACGGGCTCCGGCCGCATGCTGGTGGGCGCGGACGATGGTGGAGTCGACGGCGATGTTCCAGTCGATGTCGCCGGCCGCGTCCGCTTCGGCGACCCACACCCACCACCCCGCTCGAACACCCCCGCCGTCCGGCGGGCGGCACCCCCAGCCGCCAGACACCGTTCGGACCCGGTCGAATTCCCCGAACCCGCCCTACGGCGACGGCCCTTCTGACATGCTCACCCAGGCGACACCGGGCCACGCGCAACCGGGGTCCTCACACACAGTCAGCCAGGTAGTCAGGACGGTAGCATTGCAGTACACGATCAGTGCGGCGGCGTTTCTCGCGATCATCATCCTCGTCCGGCTCCGGCGCCCCACCCACTCCCGAAGCCGCGTCGACGAGGCCTTCACCGTGTTCAGCAGCGTCACCTTCGGCGTCCTCATCGCAGCCACCCCCTGGGGCCACGCGATCGTCCAGTTCGTCAGCGCCATCCTCAAGGCCATCCGCTGACACCCCGCTCAGGCGCCGGCGACCATCCGGCTGCGTGATAGCTAGGACCATGTCCAGATCCCGGGTCGCTGAGCGCTTCCTGGACGGCCGTAGGCCAAAGACGGTGGTCTATACGCGCGAAGCGATCGGCAGGGCCGTCGGCGACAACGGGGTCAGCTCCAGGGCGGCTTGCCCATTCCTTCCGCCCACAGGGCGAGTGCCCGCTGGTCGACGGCGCGGATGCCGACCTGCTGGCAGAACGCCGTGGCGGCCTTGGTGAACGAGCTGGTCGTCACCACCGCCGCCAGATCGCAGCGGTGGACGTCGCGATAGGTGCCGTTGACCTTCTGCACGTCCTGGGAGCCGACGAAGGTCCGCGGCCCATAGCGCTTGGCCTGGATCAGAATCCGCTGCCCGGCGGGAGTGGTGGCCAGCACATCCGCCGCCAGGTCGCCAGCCCCGCCGACCACCGCCACCTTCGTGCATCCGTCTCTGCGGCACAGGTCCGCCAGCGCCTGCTCGAACGCCTTCGGAGACATGGCCAGGAACGGTCCAATGTGTCGCAGCTGCGCTGCGCGCGCTTCGAACGCGCGCCGGTCGGCGGCCACCCGGCGATAGACGACGGTCACAACCGCGATCAGGGCGGCGGCCAGGAGGCCGAGGACGACGAGCAGGTGGTGGGCCAGCCAGGTCAGCACAACCACCACCAGGACGAGCACGGCGACGGCGCTCCCGAAGAGCACTACGGCGTTGTCGCGGGCCTGCCGGGCCCGGCGGGCAGCGGTTCGGCGTCGTCGTGCTGGCCTGCGCGCCACGGTGTCCCCCTCGAACCACGGTGTGCCCGCGATCGTAGAAGCGCCCGCAACCAGTCGCCGGTGAACCGGGCGAACTCCACCACCCGCCGCTCCGAGTTGACCGGATCACGATGGTCGGCGGCCGAACCACGTTCGCCCCCAAAGGTTCTGCACCGGGACCTGTTGAAGCAAGGGCGGGTTCGTCCTACAGAAGGGCGCGCAGTTCGGCGGCGAGGTGTCCGGGGTGGGCGAGGGGGGCGGAGAGGTCGAGGTCGACGCTGTTTGCGTAGTGGACGGTGCCGTCGGGCTGGGGTT
The DNA here is from genome assembly GCF_039533515.1 of Kitasatospora cystarginea. NCBI lineage: Bacteria > Bacillati > Actinomycetota > Actinomycetes > Kitasatosporales > Streptomycetaceae > Kitasatospora > Kitasatospora cystarginea. The sequence continues at coordinate 9,865 of NZ_BAAATR010000085.1, forward strand.
CGCCGTCGTTGAGTGCCAGCAGGTACCAGCGGGAGTCGCCTCGGGCGAACACCCAGGGTTCCCCGTCCCTGTCCAGGTCGATGCTGCAGCTGCAGCCGCAGCCGTTCTCGTCGTCGCCCTGCTCGCTGGGCCCGTGGCGCTGGTTGAGCTTCGCACCCAGGATGTCGGCGACTGCGGCGATGGTGTCGTGCGAGCTGGAGGGCAGGGTGAGGTTGGACGGCAGCGCCGCCAGTTCGCCGACCGCGTCGGCGGTGTGGGAGGGCGCCACGGACAGCATGTCGTCGGCGGCGGCCTTGATGAGGTCGTGGGCGCGGTCCGCGGGCGCACAGTCGCGTCGGCCCTCGATCTGCGCGAGGACCGAGCGCAGGCGCTGGAGGGCGACGCCGGCGGCGTCGACCTGGGCGAACAGCGCGGCGGCGAGGACGGCTGCCTGTTCCGGGGCGTAGAGGGCCCACTCGTGGTCGAGGGCGTCCACCGCAGCCCGGGTCGCCTCGGCTCCGGTGATGGCCAGCGAGATCGCGTCGTCCGGGTCCCGGGTCTGACCGCCCGCGTAATAGCGGACTTCCTCTACGAGATCGCCAAGGACGGTCCGGGGCGTTCGCTCCTCGTAGCCCTGCCAGACACGGGGCCACGGGATGTTGCCGCTCATATGCTCTCCTCAAGCTCCAGGCCCTGAAGGTCTAGTGCTGCTCCGCGGAAGTTCGTGGAGGGGTGTTGATCAGATGGCCAGTCCACTGAGGTAGAGGCCGCCCGCGCAGTCGAGGGCTTCTTCTGGGGAGCCGGCTGGCAGTCCGCTGGGCAGGAAGTTGTGGCGGTAGCTGTCGCTGCTGGCCAGGTAAAGGGCAAAGCCCCAGGTGTGCAGCACGCCAGTGAAGCGTAGGCGGCACAGCGGCAGGCTTTGCCCGCCGGGCAACTCGGCGGCGACGTAGGCGAATCCGGCGCGGAAGCGGACCGCGATGGCGTCCACATGTGGCCAGCGTTCACGGGCGTGGCGGTTCAGGCGCTGGCGCAGGTGGTGCTGCATCGATTCCGGCGGGTTCTTCGGCACAGGCCCATCCTGCCGGGTACGGCGGCGACCCGCCATGATCGTTGGCCGTGCGTGGTGGGCGACGGGCGGGGACGGCGGTTGCGGTGGTGCTGGAGGCAAAGGCCCGCGAACGGCTGGTGCGGACGGTGGCTTCGGCGAAGTCTGAGGTGCGGGCGGTGCTGCGGGCCCGGATCGTGCTCGCGGCGGCGGACGGGCTTGCTAACGGCGCGATCGCCCGGGAGTTGGACCAGCGTGAACACGGTGCGCAAGTGGCGGGGGCGGTTCGCCGCCCTGGGCCCGGGCGGCCTGCGGGACGCCGAACGCTCGGGCCGGCCGCGGGCCTACGGGCCCGAGGTTCGGGTGGCGATCGTGGCCACCGCCACGAGCGCGCCGCCCCATCCGGAGTCGACCTGGTCGCACCGGGCCATCGCCCAGCGGGTGGCCGGCACGTGCTTCGCGCCGGTCTCCGCCTCCCAGGTTGGCCGGATCCTGGCCGGTCTGGACCTGAAGCCGCACAAGGTCCGTGGCTGGCTGACCCGGCGGGACACCCCGACTTCTGGCAGCGGGCCGCCGAGGTGTGCGCTCTCTACCTGGATCCGCCCGAGGGGGCGGTGGTGCTCTCGATCGACGAGAAGACCGCGATCGCCGCCCGCTCGCGCCGTCATCCCGGGCGTCCCGCGCGTCCCGGCGAGCCGGTTAGGCAGGAGTTCGAGTACCGGCGCCACGGCACGGTTTCCCTCGTGACCGCTCTCGACGTTCGCACCGGTGAGGTTCTCACCGAGGTGATCGCCCGAAACGACGCGGTGACCTTCACCGCGTTCCTAGACCAACTCGACCGGGCGATCGCGCCGGGCAGGGAGATCCACGTCGTGCTCGACAACGGTTCCTCCCACACTGCCAAACACACCAAGGCGTGGCTGGCGGCCCACCCGCGCTGGCACGTCCGATGGACCCCGCCGCACGCCTCGTGGCTCAACCAGGTCGAGTTGTTCTTCTCCGCCCTGACGCGCAGGGTCGTGCGACACGGCGACTTCTCCAGCCGCGACGACCTGATCGAGAAACTGGATGCCTACGTGATCGGGCACAACGAGACCGCCAAGCCCTACCGGTGGACCTATGAGGGCACCCCACTCAAGGCCGCCTGATCAACACCCCTCCACGAACTTCCGCGGAGCAGCACTAGTGCCGTGACCGCATAGGTTCGCCGGGTTGGCGGTGGCGATGCCTGAACCGGTTGGATGTAGACGGACATCCGATTCGGTGCGGGGAGGCGTG
>NZ_BAAATR010000086.1:0-11342 GCF_039533515.1 Kitasatospora cystarginea
AGTCCTTGGCGACCTGACCGACCGAGCGGTCACCGCGCCGGCACAGCTCGACGATCTCGGCCTTGAACTCCGACGTGAACGAGCGGCGAGGGCGCGGCTTCTTCCCCATGCTCTCCATGATCGACATCATCCTTACCGGGACCGAAGCCCCTGATCAGGGGTGTCCGTCAAAGCGAATCAAGCCCAGCCTGCTTCGGCACGTTCCCGAAGTCGGCGCAGGCCAAGGTCTGCATCAGCTCGCGGTGGACTTGGCGGGCCTTCTTCGCCCGGGCCTTCTGGCGCTCGTCGTACGCCTCGCGGATGTCCGGGCTCTCAAGCGCGTCCAGCAGGGAGCGCCGGCCTTCACGGCCGTAGCGCCACCGAAGGTGTCGCGGGCGGACCGGTTCCCGCAGGGCCTGGCCGCGCTGGCCGTGTTCGTCGAGCGGGAAGGGCACGCGAAGGTCCCGCGCGCACAAGGAGGACGGGACGTCGCCGGGCACCTGGCTGAACAACCAGCGCGCCCGGCGGGACAAGCTCAGCGAGGAGCAGCGCGGACAGCTGGAGGGCCTGGGCGTGGCCTGGTAGGCCGTCCGGTCAGGGGTGTTGTGGCCCGGGCGGGTTGTCCTGTGACGAGTCGGGTTCGCCGCCTGGCGTGCGGCCGCGGCCCGCGTGCGGCTTCATGCCGATACACCACCGGCGGCCGCACATACTCGCCCGCAGGTCGGATCACTCGGATGAAAAGGTGTCGAACCATCATATTTCATACTGCGATGCTTACGCTGACGCGCGGTGGCCTGTGCTCTTTTGGGGTCCTGTCAGCGCGGTGGCGCAGCCGTCGCGGGCCCGGTGCGGCGTCAGAGCACGCGGCTGGGGGCACGGGTGGTGGCCGCGGTGGCGGGGCCGGCCGTGGCGGTCGCGTCTGTTCGTCATGGCACGGGCCGTTCCGGCCCCCGGGACCTGCGTCGCCACATCCTTGGGTTCTTCGAGCGAGAGGTATGGCGATGATCAGTTGTGGGAAACGACGACTGCCTGGCCCAGCGGGGCACGATGCAGGCGCTTGTCGGGCCCCGCGGTGGGCGGCACGGGCACGCGCCATGGCGGCGGGGCTGGTGCTGCTGGGGGCCGGGGCGCTGCCGGTGACGGCGGCCTCCCCGGCTCGGGCCGCGACATCCGGGACCTTCGCTTATATCGCCAACGCCGCCTCGAACACCGTATCGGTGATCAATCTGGCCACCGACACCGTGACCGCCACCATCCCCGTCGGCAGCAACCCCGAAGGGGTGGCGGTCAGCCCGGACGACACCACCGCCTACGTCACCAACATCGCCTCGAACACCGTGTCGGTGATCGACACGGCCACCGACACCGTCACCACCACCATCCCCGTCGGCACCAACCCCGACCAGGTGGCGGTCAGCCCGGACGGCACCAGCGCCTACGTCACCAACGCCGGCTCGAACACCGTGTCCGTGATCAACACCGCCACCAACACCGTCACCACCACCATCCCCGTCGGCACCAACCCCGAAGGGGTGGCGTTCACCCCGGACGGCACCACCGCCTACGTCACCAACGGCCTCGCGAACACCGTGTCCGTGATCAACACCGCCACCAACACCGTCACCACCACCATCCCCGTCGGCCTGTCGCCGTTCGCGGTGGAGTTCAGCCCGGGTGGTATCCGCGCCTACGTCACCAACACCAACTCGAGCAACGTGTCGGTGATCAACACGGCCACCGACACCGTCACCACCACCCTCTCCTCTGGCACCGCTCCCCGCGGGGTGGCCACGGCCAGGGTCCCGGTGGTGGCCACCGCCACCTGCCCCACCGGCCACGTGATCACCGGCGGCGGATACCAGCAAAGCGGCGGCGCCGTCCCACCCATCCAGGTCACCAGCCGACCCGTCGGCAACACCTGGCAAGTCCTCGCCGACAACCAGAACACCAACTACACCACCGTCACCCCCTACGCCGTCTGCGCCCCATAACCCACCCGGCTCCCGCAGCCGCCGTGCCAGCTGCGGGGCCACGGGGGCCACGGGGGCCACGGGGGCCACGGGGGCCACGGGGGCCACGGGGGCCACGGGGGCCACGGGGGCCACGGAGACACAACCACAACGGGCTTGATTCACTTTGACGGACACCCCTGGTCAGGGGCTTCGGCCCCGGTAAGGATGATGTCCATCATGGAGAGCATGGGGACACCCACCCCGGCCACCAGGGGCGCCGACGGGCGCAACACCACTCACAATCACCACCTCCAGGAGGACCACCCAGCCAACCGGGGGCGGCGGCGCGGCGAGGTGGGCAGGGGCGCAGCCCCTGCCCGAGCAGGACCCGGACCTGGCCGCCCACGACCGGGCGCGGCGGGGCCACCACGAGCACGCGGACAGCCGGCGGACAAAGGCCGGGTCCCACCCAGGCCCTACCGCTCATGCTCAACCCGACGATTCCCTCGGTGATGTCCCGGCGTCGGCGCTCCATGAGCCCGACCCGCACTGCGCTGCCTGGCCGGCTACGTTGCCTCGGCGAGGAGTGGGTATTCTGACCGGCGGCTGAGCTTCGGCCCCGGACGAGACGCGCCGTACCCGGTTATGCACGACGACGCCCCGTTGCCGCCTTGACGGCACTGGATGGCCCTTTCCGAGGTGGAGGGGGCTGGCGTCTCGCGGAGGGTAGTCCGGCATGACCGTTCCACTGACCAGGACTTTGTACACGGCCACTGCGAATGCTGTCGGCGGCCGGAACGGCACCGTCGCCACCGATGACGGGCATCTCGCGGCGCGACTGGCACCGCCGCGCAAGAGAGTGCCGGAGGCCACCGATCCCGAGCAGTTGTTCGCCGCCGGATTCGCGGCCTGCTTCGGGTCCGCGTTGGCCGAGGTAACGGGTGACAGCGGCCTGGACACGACGGCTGCTCGGGTCACCTGCCAGGTTGAGCTGGGGACGACCGCCACACCCGCCGGATACGGTCTGGCTGTGACACTGTCGGTCGCGGTACCGGGTTGGAAGGCCGATGACCTGCTTCCCTACCTGCACCGGGCCGACGCCGTCTGCCCCTACTCCCAGGCCGTGCGTGGCAACATCCCGCTGTCGATCGTGGCGCTCGATGCGGGCGGGGCCGGGGGCGACATCTGATGGAGCCGACACCGAACCGGTCCGGAACCGCGACCGCCTCGTTCGCCTGCGCCCAGAGCCGATCGGCTGCGACAGTCGTGCGCCCCCCTACGCGCGGCGGGTGGCGCCGGCTCGGCATCAGCCGCGACGGCGGCCCGCTGATCGACGAGGGCGAGGCCGTGTGGCTGCAGATCGGGGACCAGTACGCCGGATTCGCCGGCACCACGTCCTTTGACGGCGCGCAGGTCCGATTCCACCACGAGGTGGGTGAGCCTGGGGAGGACCTGGGCGCCTTGCGCTGGGACGGGGAGAACCTGGTCGAGTCCGGATCCAATCCGGACGGCAGTACGTTCCTGGAGATCTGGACACCGCTGCGCGGCTGTGAGGGCGAGGCCGGTTCCTGGCGCGCGGAGGGCTGCCAAGTGGTGCGAGTGGGAAGGCACGTCATCCATGTCGACGGCGAGGCGGGAACCTACCTGGTGGTCGGGTTGCCCAGGGCCTGAAGCCGGAGCCGGGGATCCGGTAGCGGCCCGAAACCGTGCCCGGACACGACAGTTGGAGGCCGGCCCGGTTCGCGGCGGCTTTCTCCTGGCGTTCCTCGTGCTCGTGGTAGCAGCGGCCGCCGGGGCCGCGGGTCCACTGGCCATGGAGCCCGTACTCGTAGGTGCTCTCCTGCTCGGGGACCTGGCCGCAGTCGGCACAGGCCAGGGTCGGCATCACCTCGCGGTGGTCCTGGCGGGCCTTCTTCTCGCAGGCCTTCTGGCGCAGGTCGTAGGCGGCGCGGTTGCCCGGGTTGTCCAGCGCCTCGATCAGGAAGTGCCGGCCGGGGCGGCCGAAGCGCCACCACACCGGCCCGAGGGGCCGTGCTCGGCCAGGAGTTCCAGGGTGGTCGCGAGGATGGGCACGGCGTCGTCGTACTCGTGCCAGCCGTCTCCGTCGTTGTCGTCCCGGTGCACGGTGTACCGCTGCCCGCGCCAGCACTCCGCGGACAGGTCGGCCACCGCCTGCTGCCGGTTGGCCAGGGCGACCGGTCCGGCGTCAAGGCGACCGGTCCGGCGTCGGTGACGACCAAGGCGACCGGCGGGTACCCGGTGCAGGTGTGGCCGGGCCAGGTACGGCGCCGCCAGTACACCGTCCGGTCGGTCCGCTCCTGGTCGGCAAGGGCCGGGTCGTTGTCGCGGACCTTCACACGGCCAGGACGTGCTCGGAGTAGCTGGCGCCTTGCCGTCGTACTCGAGGTGCGGTGCGCGTCAGGCGATGGTCCCGCCCGCGTTGCGGATCAGCTGCTGGAGCACCTTGACCGTGGTGATGTAGTCGGCGTCGTCGATGCCTTCGTGAAGGGCGGCGCGGATGGCGGGTGCGTTGCGTGCGAGGTCGACGCGGGCCTGCTCCCCTTCCTCGGTGAGCAAGAGCCGCTCTTCGGCGTCCCGGGCCAGCCAGCCTCGCTCCAGGAGCACCTCGGATTCGGCCGCCAGGTCGTCCTCGGCCCGGATGTAGGAGGCCATGGCGGCGCGCAGCTCGGTCAGGGTCATCCCCTGGCCGTCGGGTGAGATGTCGTTCGCCGAGAGGTTGCGGAGCAACCAGAACTGGGGCTGGGTGTAGCCCTTCTCGGCTTGCCGGGCCCGGATGTAGGAGATGAGCGCCTCGTAGGCGACACCGGTCCAGTACGCCGCGGGTCGTCCGGCGAGTTGGGCATCGGAGATCTGCTCGGTCGTCACAGGGCTCCCCCTGCTTGTCGCTCTGCTTCAACGCCCGCGCTGCGCGGGCGGTGAGGAGACCGTACGACTTGAAGTGCGCTTGAAATCAAGGGCGGAGCTCTCCTGCGGGTCATCCGCACGAAGACCACGTTGCTGAAGACGGCCGCCCGGCCAACGCTGCCCGGCAGGCGGGTGAGGTGGGTGGCCGACGTCGACTTGTGGATCGCTCGTCCGCGACAGGGCCGCGGCCTCGACGCGACCGACGGCCTCGCCCTGTGCGTGCCCTGGAGCCGCTTGAGCGCACCGTACAGGGCACCGTGGCCACGACGGTGCTCGGACGCGAGCGCCGGGTCCACCAGTGTCTTCACTGGGCCCTCGGTGCACAGCAGCGCGTCGGTCAGCTCGAGCAGCGCATCCCTCCGACCGGTCAGACAGGTGTAGAAGTCCGCTCGGAAGCGTGACAGTTCCGCGAACGGATCGCGCTGGACAGCTTGCTGCAGCACACTCATCACCAGGGCCTTCGTGTTGATTCCCTTACCTCGTCGGAGAGTTCAGGATCATGCCTAGGCCGCTCCACCGTCCGAGGAATCCCTGGACGGGTGACATCATGGATCGATCACTCGTGCGATATCTCTCGCGGAGTGCCGCGATACTGCTGCCATGAATCACACATCCCACCCGGTGGTCCGGCAGGCACCCTTTCCGTTCCCAGGGGAGCGGTTCCCGCGCGATCTCGGCGCTGTGGTGCAGCGGACCGTCGCGGAGGGGCGCATGCCGGCACTCGTCGTCATCCATGACAGTGAGGGCGACTGGCTGATCGGGGACGGCGTGAACGATCCGAACCTCCCCGATGCCAGTGGCGTGTACTGCATCGCCTGCATGACGGAGGACGATCCCTCCATCTCCGAGACAGCCAGCCTGCAACCGGGCTTCGCTGCCTATCGAGATGGGCCCGGGCTGCCCTGGACCATCGAGCCGTTCAGCTACGGAGGCGACGAAGGTTAAACGTCAAGGTCAAGGTTAGAAGCTGTTTCAGATCTCCTCCGCGGCGACGTTCCGTGACGTCCGATCGAGGGTGCGGAGGCAACGGGCCGGAGCGCCGTGGCGTTCGGGCGGCTGAGTACCGAAATTCCTTGTCAGCGACTCCGGCGAGGCTGAGTGGGTTTGCCGGGTCGTCCGGCCGCCCCCTGCGCGATGACGTGGCCGGGCGGGCGGCGCCCCGTAGGCACCGTCATCGCGGGCCCCGGCCGCACCCCGCTGTCCCCAGCTCTGGGGCACCGACGGCGGGCGAGCACGATCGCTCCGGCACCTGCGACGAGGAGCAGCGCGCCGGCGCCGATAAGGAGGGCGGTCTGCGCGCCGTCGGCCCCGAGGCGGCGAGGCTGCCGCCTCGGGCGTGCCGTGCGGGCCGACCGCTGGTGCTGGGGCGGGCGGCCGGGCCGGGGCTGGCCGAGGAAACGGGGTCTGCGGTCGGGCCCGGCCCGGGTCGTCCGGTGCACGGTGAGCCTCACTGTCGCGGTGGCGCTGCCGCCGTAGGAGTCGCCTGCGGCGTAGGTGAAGGAGTCCGTGCCGGAGTACGCGAGCACGCCCCGGAGCCGACAGGCTCGATCAGCCGATCGGTGGTGCGAGGTATTCCAGCGCATAACCGTCGCCGGAGGGGGTTACGCGGGCGATGCCGGGTGAGTCGAGGTGGGCGCCAGCTACGAAGTGGTGTGGTTGGGTCAGTTGTTCGAGGAGGGCCGCTCGCGCGGCGCTGGCCTGGGACTGGTTGCCGTCGAGCTCCCAGGACACGTTCGGCTGATCGAATTGGAGCGTGGGAACGTGAACGGTGTCGCCCCAGGCGAGAAGGTGGCCGGTGCCGCTCCTGACGTGGTAAACGGTGTGACCGGGTGTGTGGCCCGGTGTCGGGATCGCGGTGGTCCAGTCGTTGATCGCGACCTTCTCCGACACGGGTACGACGCGGTCGCGGATCGGCTCGAGCCGCCCCGTGAACACCGAGGTGTCGCCCGCGCCGATCCACACGCGCTCGAGTTTGGTGAACGCCTCTGAACCGTCCGGCGCGATGAGTCCGCTCACGTGGTCTTCGTGCTTGTGGGTGATGGCCACATCGGTGACATGCGCGCGGTCGATTCCCGCTTCGTCGAGCGCGTCGTAGATCAATCCCATGGTGGGGTCGTGCCAGGCGTTGGACGCGCCGGTGTCGATGAGAACCGACCGCGTGCCGTCGGTGACGAAGAAGGCGTTGACCGACAGCCGCAAGTTGTCGCCGGCCAGCGGGACGGCGGCCGGCAGCTCGTCGAGCGTGCGCCCATCCTCGCCGCGGAGCCGTGTCGGCGGCATGTCGATGTACCCGTCTCGCAACGAGATCACCTGCAGATCGCCGAATTCGAACGTGGCATGGTGGCGGCCACTTGAGATCAAACGCATGGAGCCCCTCCGTCGTGTCGGGCGCACATCGTACGTCTCCTAAAGGAGATCAGATCTTCTTTAGGAGAAACCCTACACTGTGGGCAGCGAGGTACCCATCGATCGAGGAGCACGGTGGTCGAGCAAGACGGAAACGCGGCCGAATCCCAGCACGGTGACGACCTGGCTGGCGCGTTCGGCGGTAACGTGCGGCGACGCCGCGAGGAGGCGGGCCTGACGCTGGAGCAGTTGTCCACCCAGTCGTCGGTCAGTCGGGCGATGCTGTCCAAGGTCGAACGCGGCGAGAAGAGCCCGACGATCGGCGTCGCGTCCAGGATCGCCCACGCGCTCGATGTCTCGCTCTCGGACCTGATCGGTGCGCCGGCTGCTGCCGCGTCCGGTGTGGCCATCGTCATGCGCAAGAACGATCGCCCCGCTTTCCGTGACCCGGAAACCGGCTTCGAGCGGCACATCGTGTCAGCGGCCCCGGGCGCGGGACGAGCCGAGATGGTCGTCCACTACCTCCCCCCGCAGGTCTCTACCGGGCTGCTGCCCGCGTATCCGCCAGGTACGGAGAAACAACTCGTGGTGCTCGAAGGCACCCTCACCGTCGCGATCGGCGGGATCAGCGAGACCCTGAACACAGGTGACTCCCTGTTCTTCCAAGCCGACGCGGACCACGGCTTCGCCAACCGAACGAACGCTCCCTGCGAATACATCATGGTCATCTCGCGCAGAACCTGATCAGCCGCCTGACGCTGTCGGGGAACTTGGAGAACGTCAGATTCACCAGTCCCCGATCTGCCCACGCAGGGTTCGTCCGGCCCGGGTGGCCACGCCCCGGCCGGTGGCGGCCGGGTGCAGCCAGTAGCCGATCTCGCGGCCAGCCAACAAGCGCCGACGATCGCGCCGTTCAGCACGATCACGTAGGTGAACTCCTCACCACTCGCCCAGCGCTTCGCGCGGCGGGCCAGGAAATCGGTGGTCTTGGCCAGGCTGTGCTCAGCGACCCAGGCCATCCACGGGCGCAGGTGCTCCAACGACTCTTCAATGACCCGCAGGAGTTCCGGAAGGTCTGTCTCGCTGTTGAAGCGGCGCAGCGTCAGGTCGTCCAGCTCGATCACCTGCTGCCCAGGTCACGACCAGCTGGTCGGCGCATCGGGGCACGAAACGATGCCGGAAGAGATGCACGCGGTCGGCCGGGGTCCAGCGCCAGTACACGGGGACTGCGGGGCGGACGGAGAACTCCCAGATCGGCACGTTCCTGGCCTACGCCTCGGCGAAGGGCCGCGCGCTGATCGACCGGGAGCTGTACCTGCCGGCCTTCGTGGACGGACGACCGCGAGCGCTGCCGGGCGGCCGGCGTGCCCGATGACGTGCCGTTCGCGACGAAGAACGAGCACTTCCGCTGGATGCTGCAGCGTGCGATCGACGCGGGGGTGCCGTTCGCGTGGGTGACCGCGGACGAGGCTTACGGGCAGGTCAAGCACCTGCGGGTCTGGCTGGAGCAACGCGGCATCGGGTATGTGCTGGCCACCAGGGTCAACGACACCGTGATCACGACACGGTGGCGTGAGGTCCGGGTCGACGAGCTGGTCGCCACGCTGCCGCGACAGGCCTGGAAGCGCCTGTCCGGCGGCAAGGGCTCCCACGGCGAGCGGGTCTACGACTGGGCCCGGGTGGCGATCCGACCGGTGTGGGAGGACGGCGTCGGGCACTGGGTCCTGGCCCGCCGCTCGGTCAGCGACCCGACCGAGCTCGCCCACTACGTGTGCTACGGACCCGTAGCCACCCGGCTGAAAGACCTGGTCAAGGTCGCCGCGGCGAGGTGGGCGGTCGAAGAGTCGTTCCAGGTCGCGAGGATCGGTCTCGCCTGCAACGGCGTCCGGGCGGGTGCGGGGCCGCCTGACCGGGGCGCGGACCTTGATCCGCTCGACCACCGGGATGAAGCGGGGGCTGTCGGCGGCCTGGCCAGGCGTGAGGACGAACGACAGTGGCCGGCAGCGGCGCTCGGCCGACAGGTGGGTCTTGGTGGTCAGCCCACCGCGCGAGCGCCCCAGCTCGGCCGCCCGGAGCCGGGTCCTGCGGCGTCGGCGGACGCGGCGGCGCTCCTCCCGTGCCGGGTCGTCGATGGGGGCGACCGTCTCCGCTAACGGGGTGTTTTGCCCCTTTCGCGAAGTCCCCTTGCTGTGATCGGGATGGTCCACCGTGATCGGAAGGCGGCTCGCGGGACGAGCGCACGCGCAACGGCTGGTATTACTGGGGCATGCAGGAAGAGACGGCACGCTCCGCGATCGACACGTTCATCTCCGCGTTTAACGCCTCGGACGACAGCTATGTGACTGCCCTGCTCTCCCAGGCCCTGACCTCAGACGTGGTCTTCTGGGGGCCGTTGGGTCGCAGCGAAGGGATCGCGGCGGTCGAGCGGTTCGTGCTGGACATCCGGCGCCACCCGGCGGGGACCGGCACGATGGCGCGCTGCTCAGCGGTGGACATGCCTGACGAGTGGGCCCGGTACCGGTGGGTCTTCACCACGCCGGATGGAGGCCCCCGCCTGGCGGGAACGGACGTCGTCCATCTGCGGCGGAGCCTCATCGACCAGGTCATCGTCTTTGCGGGGGAGATCGAACCGCCCGCCTCCTGAGTCGTCCTTCCGTCGCTGTCCTTCTCGTGAACTTGTCCCTTTCGGCACCCCGAGGCTGCGGTTCGCGGTCGGTCAGGCTGCGGCGTTGAGGAGGCGTCCGCCCCAGCGGATGCCCTTCTCGCTGCGGATGCGGGCGCGTTCCTTGCGTTGGGCGGCAAGTACGTCGGGGTGGCGGGCGTTGGCGTTGCGCCAGCGCAGGTAGCGGTGCAGTGCCTGGGTTTGCGTGGGGTGGCTGCGGTGGTGGGAGTTGGCCAGGGTGAACTGCCGCAGCGGGCCGAAGTGGGCCTCGATCGGGTTGGCCCAGGATGCGTAGGCGTCAGGAGTCGCGTCAGGAACTGCATCAGGAGTCCGAGCCGGGGCCACCGCCGCCCTACGGGCCGCACCGAGCTATTCCCCTGGTGGCAGCCGTCTACGGGCTCTGCTGGGCCACTAAAAACTAGGAGGTTTCGCCGCCTGTCTCCTCGAAGTCGCCGATCATGGTCGGGTCGTCGGCCGAGGTCGACTCGGGCCAGGGGGCGGCGCCCGTCACACCCAGGTCGGCGCGCATCGCCTCTCGGGTGGCGCGGATCAGGGGCCAGAGCGCGTGTTGCCCCTCGGCGGCCGATCGCAGCGTCTCGCCGGGCCGGGGGTTCCCCTGTTCGATGCGTTTGATCTGCCCGTACACGCGGGTCAGTGCGTCGTTCAGTTTGTTGGCCGGACCGATCACGGTGTCGGGGGCGGTCATCAGGGTCTCGGACCAGCGGTCCCGGTGGGCGTCCTTCGCCCGTTCCAGCGTCTGGACGTCCTCGTCCCCGGGCGCGCGGTCCCGCATGACGTACAGGTGGCGGCTCAGCGCCGTGGCGAACTGTCGGGCGTCCCGGTGGAGTTCGGTGTAGCACCGCCGCCGCAGTTCGCGGTTCTCGCGGCGTTCCTGGATGGCGTGGCTCATCTCCAGCTCACGCTTCTTGACCCGGTCCGCGCCGCGCTGGGTCAACAGCGCGCCGCCCAACGTGCCCGCCACACCGGTCATCGCGATCAGTACCGCCCCCACGTCCATGGGATCACCCTAGGGTCCGCCCTCAGTCGTCCTGGCGGCGGGCTGGGGAAGGGATGCCCGGGCGCAGCGGGAAACGGCCTGGCGGCCGACCAGGACGACGACCGCACAGCGCGTCACCCGGTGCGGTCGCGATCGTTGGCCAGGCCATGCACCCACGACACATCCCCAGTTCCACCACCAGGAGAAGGCCGGCCCAACCGAGCAGCACCGGCCAGGGCGCTGCACCGGATCACCGCCCGCGGCCCGGCGGCCGATACCTCGCGGCCGGCCTCCCGGACGGCGACCCCACCCAACCCCCTGTCACGGCCGCCTGTCGCGCCCCCTACTAGGCAGTGTCCTGGCGATCAGTTGAGTCGTTGATATGACTATGGGGTGTAGGAGTGATCTGACGGATGCCCAGTGGGAGCGCCTGGCGCCGCTTCTACCGGTGAGCAATGGGCGTTGTGGCAGGTGGCGGGAT
>NZ_BAAATR010000087.1:0-11074 GCF_039533515.1 Kitasatospora cystarginea
ATCGACACACCCAATCCAACGCCACCGGGGCGACCTTGGACACCGTTCCCGGGCCCGAACCATTCGATTCAACGACCCGCGAAGTACGGGCCTAGCCTGTCGATCACCGAGCACCGGGTGCTGGAGCTGGTCAGCGCCGGTCGCAGCGACCGTCAGGTCGCCCAGGCCCTCCTGCTCACCCCGCAGGACGTGACAGCCATCGTGGAGCGAGTGGGCCGCGCACCGGGGTGACCAGCACGGCGGAGCCGGTTTGCCGGAGCAGCGGCCGGCGCTGAGCCAGGCGCGTACTGGTGCGGCGGGGCCCGGACCTCCCGGTGTGAGAGGTCCGGGCCCTGCCGCCCGACGGGCCCGAGGGCGGACAGCTGGTGCGGCTCCCCCATCGCACCTGTGCCCACGAGTCGCTCACTGCACCAGGCCGGCGCGGTAGGCGTAGCGCACGGCCTGGGCCCGGTCGCGCACGCCCGTCTTGGCGAAGATCCGGTTGACGTGCGTCTTCACGGTGGCGCGGCCCAGGAACAGGCACTCGCCGATCTCCGCGTTGGACAGCCCCTGCGCGATCAGTCCGAGCACCTCCGCCTCACGGGCGGTCAGCCCGTCCGGTAGCGCCTCCGCCGCGCTCGCCGCCCGACCGGACTGCGGCGTGGGGTCGCCGTCCATGCCCGCGCCGGGACCGGGTGGCAGGCCTCCGGTGACCGCCTCGACCAGCCGCTGCTGCACCACCGCATCCATCCAGATCCGGCCACCGTGCACGGCGCGGATCGCCTCCTCGATCTGGTCCGCGCCCGCGTCCTTCGTCAGGTAGCCCTTGGCACCGGCGCGCAGCGCGGGGAACACCGACGCGTCGTCGGCGTACGTGGTCAGGACCAGCACACCGATCTCCGGGGCCTGGCGGCGTAGCGCCTCGGTGGCGGCGATCCCGTCCGTGCCGGGCATGACCAGGTCCATCAGCACCACGTCGGGCCGGAGTTCGAGGGCGAGCAGCACGGCCTGTTCCCCGTCGGCTGCCCCGCCCACCACCTCCATGCCTGCGTTGAGGCCGACCAGCAGCGTCAGGCCCTCCCTCGTCACCCGCTGGTCGTCCACAACCAGGACCCTGATCGGGGCCGCGAAATCCTTCACACCGGTATCTCCATCTTCACGGTCCACCCCTGTGCGGTGGGGCCGGCATGGGTGCGCCCGCGGACTCGTTCGATTCTCTCGCGCATGCCGCGCAGACCGTTGCCGCCTCCCGTCCAGGCATCGGCGGGCGGCGTGCCGGGCCCGGACGCGGCCCCGGCGCCGCTGCCGCCCGTGGTCGCGGTGGCCGTCGCGCCCTGGTCCGAGACGGTCAGCACCGTAGCCCGCGGGGTGTACCGGAGCACCACCGCCGTGGGGGCCCCTGCCGCGTAGCGGGCCGCGTTGGTCAAGGCCTCCTGCGCACCCCGGTACAGGGCGAGGTTCTCCTCGGCGGTCAGCGCACGCTGCGGCTGCCCGCTCACCGAGAGTGAGATCGGCATAGCGAGGTCCCGACGGCACCGCTCGACCAGCGCGTTGAGCCGGCCCACCGTCGGCAGATCGTCACCGCGCAGCGCGGCCACGGCCTGCCGAGCGTCCGACAGCCCCTCCCGGGTCAACTCTCCGCTGCGCACGATCAGTCGACGCAGCACCGGGTCGACCCGGTCGCGCTCGGCGAGTTTGCGCGCGCCCTCCAGCTGGACGGCGAGCGCCGACAAGGACTGCGCCAGGACGTCGTGCAACTCCCGGGCGATCCGGCTGCGTTCGGCGACGGCGGCGGCGCGGGCCACCGCCTCCCGCGAGTCCTCCAGCTCGGCGAGCAGAAGTTCGGTGCGGTCCTGGCCGAGCCCGGCCTGGCGGGCGAAGAAGCAGGAGGCCCCCAGCACGACGCAGAGCAGCGCGGAGCCCAGCCCCGTCTGAACCGAGACGTGCGCGGAGGTGATGCCCCCGGTCATGAGCGAGACGGACACGGTCAGCGGGGTGGCGAGCCACAGGGCCAGGCGCGCCCGTACGCGACTGAAGAGCATCCCCACGGCGGCGGAGACCGGGATCACCATCAGCGAGGCCGGCTGGAGAGCGGCCAGGACGGTGCCGCTGACGCCCAGCAGCAGGGGCAACGCGACCAGGCCGGCCTCGGAGTTCCTCGGCCCCCGCTCGCAGGCGGCCAGGACCAGCGCCACCAGGCACCCGGCCAGCGCAACGGTGACGGCCAGCCGTACGCCGGTCAGGCCCGGCCGCGGTGGGTCCTGGCAGGCGAAGGCGGCGGTCACCACCACGACCACCCACAGGAGCTGGTGCATCCGGGCGGCCTGGCGCCTCCGGCGCTCCGTCGAACGCCGCCGGGCCTCGGCCACCCTGGCGCTGTCCGCGCCGGTGTCCGCACCGTCGGGTGGGGCGGTGGCTGTCTCGCGGCCGCGGGGAACAGTTGTGCTCATGGTGCGCAGCATAGGAGCACCCGATGCTCCGAACCCCGGTGCTCCGCAGCGCCACGCCCCATAGCTCGGAGCTCCGCGGCCCGGTGTTCCGGGGCCCGGTGGCGTGGAGCTCACGCGAGGGCCACGCGGGCAGCGGTCGAGGTGCTCAGCCGGTAGGCGCGGTACCGGATCACCACCAGGCGGGCCACCACCTCGGACAGGGCCATCAGCACGAAGGCCGCCACCCAGGCCTGGGCACCGGTGATCAGGTGGGTGCGGCTGAAGTCCGCGATGGCGGTGCCCGCACCGTGGTCGGAAGCGAAGGCGAAGCCCGTCCGGGTGGCCATGCCCAGCACCCACAGCGCCGCCGCCGCGAACCCGGCCTTGGCGTACACACCGTCCTCGCGGCGCCACAGCTGCGTGGTGACTCCGCACGCGGCCCCGAGCGCAGCGCCCGCCCCCGCCAGGACGAGCTCCAGGACGAGGTCGTTGCCCGCGGTGGGAACGGACCGCAGGTAGTAGAGCGCGGTCGCGCTGACGAGGACGACCGGCAGCAGCAGGCTGGTGAGGTCCAGCCGGCCGCCCCGGATCTGGCGCACGACGAGGAGGACGAGGATGGCGTTGACGATGTAGTCCGTGGTGTTCATGGCAGCAACCCTGCCCGGAACCGTCCTGGGGAGGATCAGCCGACGGGTTGGCCCTTGGTTTGACCGTGGACCGGGTACGGCTCAACCCCTGGGTTGAGCCGCACGCGCGTCGGGCCGGGCCCGGCTCGTTCCTCGGGCCGACCGTGTCGGGCCGCTGGCCCCGGGAGCGTGCGGCACCTGCTCGTCGAGGCGCATCCGGGCGCCTCGCGGCGTCCCAAGGCCCGTGGCGAGGCGGCGCCGTGGGATCTCGCTTCCTGATCAGGCGACGCGGGGGGCGCGGTGGCGCCGGGTGACCACGAGGATGGCCATGTCGTCGTCGCGTTTGCCCTCGGTCCAGCGGCTGACGTCTTCGGTGAGGGCATCCACCACCGCGTCGGGGTCACTGAACCGCCTGCGCATGCCGTCTGAGGCGACCGGATCGTAGAACGTCCCCCGCTTGTCCCGCGCCTCGGTGACGCCGTCGGTCACCAGCAGCAGCGAGGCCCCCGGGGGCAGCCGCACCACATCGGCAGGCACGGAGTCGGCAGTGGTGAGATCATCCAGCCCCAGGCCGAGGGGCAGCTGCGGGACGGTCGGGTCGAGCCGCACGAGTTGTCCGTCGTGAATCAGGTACGGGGGCGGATGCCCGCGGTTCACCAGGCTCAGTACCTCGCCGTCGGCGGAGACCTCGGCCAGCACAGCGGTAATGAAGCCCTCCATGGAAGACAGCGGGCCGCTCCGGGCTGCTTCTCTGGTCAGCGCCTCGTCCATCCGCTGTCCCAACGTGACCAAGGTGGCAGCGTACTCGGCCTCCTGGCGGAAGACTCCGATCGCGATCGACACGGCGGCGACAGCCGCGATTCCTTTGCCCCGCACATCGCCGATGATCATCCGCACCCCGAACGGCGTCTCCTGCACCGTGAAGAAATCGCCGCCGATCCGCGCCTCGGCCTGCGCCGCCGTGTACCCCGCAGCCACGGCCAGTGGCCCGACCTTCCTCGGCGGTTCCGGGAGCACCGCCCGCTGGACCCCCTCCGCGACATCCCTGGCCAGCGCCAGATCGCGCCTTTGCCGCACGATCAGCCGGTTTACCGCTAGAGCCAGCGCGCCGATCAAGCCGACCACGGCAAGATCGACAAGCAAAGGTGTCGCCGGACGCCCGCGTTCGACATCCACCAACACCGAGACCACGCACGTGACACACACGACGGCGAGGGCGGAGCGGAAGGAGAGCGTGGCACCCGCGATGAGCGGTGCGGCTGCCAGCAGCGGGAGTCCCGTGTACGGCTGAGGCGCGAAACGGTCCAGCAGGACGCCAGCCACGAGGACGAGCGCCGCGAGCATCCACGGCACCTTCGCCAGCGTGGGTCGCAGGACTTTCACAGTGCATCTCCCGTCCCGGCCGATCGCCGCCCGGATCGCAGCCCCCGGCCAGCGTGTCACATCACGGACTTACACGATCTTCCGGACACGCTCGTGGCCGCCTGCAGGGCTTGCGGTTGACGATGCGGATGCGGAGCTCTTCAGCGAGCTCTACCAGCGGTACATCGACACCGACGTGGACCAGCCGCCGACGTGGACGATCGCGGAGCGTGCTGCGCTCCTCTTGGAACGGTGGCCCGACCTCACCGGGGACGAACGGTACGCCCAGAACCGGGATTGACGGCTCGACCGTTGACACCCACAGGGCACGCGGGCCAGCGGGCGCGACCAGGCCGTCCATGGCGCCGGAGGCACACGCTCAGCTTCGGATGACACGGAAAAGATCGGCATCACAGAACGGCGAAGCCGGAGACCTCGCGGGCGGGCAACTTGCCGCAGGCCTCCGCGGCTTGGGCCGTCACCGTCGGAGCGGATGCCCGGATGCCGCTCGATCGCCAGGACGGTTCGCCGTCGTTGGATACCTGGCCCAGACGACACCAGGAGCCAGCGGGAGAAGCTGATCCTGAGCAGCTTGGGCGGTAGAAGGCCCCGAGAACGGGCTCGCCAGCAGCGTCCTGAGCAACGGAACCGTGCCTCACGAACCTCGCGTTCTGGCATGATCATCCAGCGAAACCGGGCCCGGCTGCAGCGTGTTCACGAGTCGGGCTGGCCGGCCGCGCTTCGAAGGCGGTGGAGACCGTCTGCGCGTGGGAGACGCTGGTCTCCCACCCGGAGTCGAGCCCCTGCGGTACGGATCTTGGAAGTGTGAAGGATCGAGCTGCGATCGCTGCCGGATGTTCAACACCTGCCCGGCCCCATGCCCGGAAGGGGCATCTGACACCCCCCAGAAGCCACTTGTAGACGCTGGAGGACGGTACCCGGGTAGCCGCCGAGTCGAGCCGAGCTTGACGCGGACAGGCTCTTCACCTCGCCGAACTCGGATCCAAGTGGACCATCCGACACCTTCGATCAGAAGGCACTCTGCCGAGGCAATGGATAAATGAAAGGCGTGGCGCGCATTCTGGTGTACAATCTGAAACTGAAGGAGGGCCTCCGGGACTGGCATCATCGTGATGCCGACGGATCACCCGGCCCAGGGGGAGAACACCATGACCTACCAACTCGAAGCGATCCGGGCGACGATCGACGAGCGCCTGCGAGAGGCCAGGGAGTACCGCCTCGTCCGCGCGGTGCGGCTCAAGAACCGCGCCGAGCGCGCCACCCAGCGCGCTCGCCAGGCCCTGACCAGCCTGGCCGCATGAACACCCCACTGCAACGGGCCGTCACCACAACACGGTGACGGCCCGTCCTGCTTCCCGTCACTGACGAGCGTGGTCCGCGTTCACCGAGGCCGCCCGCGCCACCACGCCCAGCGGGAAACCCGCGGCGAAGCCGTACTCCCACACGCGGCTCTTCGAGCACGTCCCCGTCCCGCTCCCCGTCGCGTACGTGAACTACCTCCATGCGAACCCGGGCCAGCTGCACGCGACAGCACGCTGCTACGGCCCGGACGAGCTGTCTGCCTCCCCGCAGCCGGTGTGCCCGGGTGACCGGATAGAGTCCCCGTCAAGAGCGGGGGATGTCACGGGTTCCACTGGCGGAGGGTTGCGGATGTGCCGGTGGACGGCGCCAGTTGTCGTGTCGGTGCATCCACGGACCGCAGCCCAGCGGGAAGCCGCACCTCACGGCAGCGCCGGTTGGACTGGCAACGAACCCTTGCGCACTTCGGTGGCCCCCAGACTGCCGCTGCACCACGCCGAGTCCAGCGAGGATGCTCCCATGCGATGCCGATCAGGAACTCCGCCAGACGACACCGCGCCGCTCGTACTCCATGACGGACTCGACGCTGGTGGCGATGGACGCTCCGCACTCGCGGGTGATCATCCAGAGCGCCAGATCGATTCCGCTGGTGACACCGCCCGCGGTCACCAGGTTCCCATCGTCAACGACTCGTGCGTCGATCACGTTGCCGCCCTGGGCGGCCAGCTCGGCCTTGGCGAGGTGGTGTGTCGTACACGGACGGCCTTTGGTCAAGCCTGCCGCGGACAGCACCATGACTCCTGT
The DNA here is from genome assembly GCF_039533515.1 of Kitasatospora cystarginea. NCBI lineage: Bacteria > Bacillati > Actinomycetota > Actinomycetes > Kitasatosporales > Streptomycetaceae > Kitasatospora > Kitasatospora cystarginea. The sequence goes on from NZ_BAAATR010000087.1 coordinate 6,521, forward strand.
GCAGACACCGGAGACGATGACTCCCGCCTGCTGTGCCCGTACGAGGTCCCGTAGGACATCTGGATCGTTGATCAGCTGGTCGCCGCCGCCCGGCACGATCAGAAGATCCGTGTCGGTGGGCTCCCATGCGGCCGACACCGTGACTTGGGTGCCGAAGAAGCATGTCACCTCGCCAGGAGCCGATGGCCGCACCAGTGTCGTCTGTACCTGGCCGCCCGCACGCTCAGCGTGACCGAGAACGTCACGCGGCCCGATGAAGTCCTGCTCCTCCACCCCGTCGTACATGAGGATCTGAACGCGTAGAGGCATCGGCTCTGTCTCCTTGGTTGGCGCAGCGTCCACGGATGCCGCGGACGCTGCGAAGGTCCCGACCGAACCAGGACCGGCAGTCGCGGCCGTCGATGTGCCGGTTCCCGCACTCCATCGACCCATCTCCTGATCGCTCGCTCGATCTCCTGCCAAGCCGACGCCACCCGACAGCGAGGGACTGCGCATCGCGACGCGCCTGCGGGCCGCGAACGTGTCCCCTCCGGGGGCCCACGAGCGGTACGGCCTCGCTCACGTTCATCACGTCCGGCCCTCATAGCTCTTCGGGAGTGCTGGCCCACCCAACAAGTCTGCTGCGCCGGTCGAATGGTTCCCGCCCGGCCCCGACTTCTCCTGCTACGAACGCGACCCCGCAGCCACCCTTGTCGACTGGGTAGCGGGGTGCGGGGGTGAAGGGCCGACCGGGGCCGGGGTGGGTGGCTTTCGGCGCCGTTGGCCGGAGAGCCCAGGATCCGCCGAATGCGGCGATGGCCCCGGCGGACCCGGCCGGGGGGGGTGATCCGATGTCCGCACCTACACATGTGCCCGGGTCCAGACGCTGGTTCAGATGGTGATGAAGAACAGCAGCCGCTGGTCGGCGGCCGGGGTGAGCAGCGTCTCCACTTCGCCCACCGCCTGAGCGAACAGGGCCACGGCCGCGGCCGGATCGTCCTGCTGCCCCTGACCAGGAGATCTTCATACGAGCCAACGGATCCTCAGTGGCTGTTGTCTTTCCGGGCTTGATCGCTGCGTTCTCGCTGGTCAGGCATAGGGTCGGCGGTCCCGTGGCAGTGGTGACGTGTCGTGTCGTCACTTCGGTGGAGGTCGGGGATGCCGTCGGTCGTTGGGCTGTTGGAACAGCGCGAGCTTGCCGCTCGCCGTCGTGTGGACGAATTGCGGGAGGAGGCCGACCGTATCCACGCTGAGTTGGCCGTGGCCGAGCAGGAGTGGAATGAGTGGGTCATCGCCCGCTCGCGCGTCGGTGAGGTGCTGACCTCGACCAGCGACGCCGTCGTCGGTCCTGATGCCTCGATGGACCTGCCGGATCCCGGTGAACAGCAGGTTCGGCTCGAACCCGCGGAGGCGGCGAAGCCGAAGTCCGTGGTGCCGATGTGGCGTGCGGGGCTGGCCTGGTCGGCGCTGTCGGTGGACTAGCAGCGCATCCTGCAGGCGCTCACAGACCGGAACCAGCTCGGTCAAGATCCGCTGACCTGCCAGGAGATGGCTTCCTGCTTCGGCCTGGAGGCGGTGCCGGCGAAGGTGGAGGCGCTGCGGTCGAAGGCGAAGCGCCTGGTGGCCCGCGGTTGGCTGGCCGAGCCGGCGCCGGGCCGGTTCACGCTCGCGAAGGGCGTGGCCGGGCCAGGCGGCGGGTCATGAGCAGGGTCATCGACCTGGTGTCGATGAACGGGCTGTCAACGCACATGTATCAGGTGTTGATCTCGCGTTGATCGCTGCTCTCGACCATGGGCCGCATGGTCTCCATCACACAGAAACTCATCACGGCCGCCGCCGTGACCACGTTGCTCAGCGCTTTCGCCGCCACCGAGGCGAGGGCCGCCGCTCCGGCCAAGGCCGGGCCGCCGCACACCGCCAAGATCCACCACGTCAGCGCCGAGGAGAAGGCGTGGGCGCGTGGCGAGCACAAGGCCGACCCGCCCCGTTCTGCCGCCACCGCACACGTCACCCCGGCGCCCCGGCAGAACCAGATGAGCGCACAGTTCGTCAAGTCGGTCAACCCCGCCGAGGTGCTCAACGACGTCATCAACCTGTTCAGGAACATCAGCGGCAAGCAGTACATCGAAGGCATCAACGAGGTGCTCGACCAGGTCCGCTACGACTCCGACGGCCAGGACGCCGCCGTCGTCTTCTACCTCGGCGAGGACCACGGCACCTGGGACGACAGCGGAGCCGCCTACAACACCATCGACATCAACGGCTACAAGTACGGCGTGCTGGTGTTCCCGCAGAACCACGGCGGATTCTGGTACTACTACGGGTACGGACAGGGCGGGCAGACCTCCACGTACTGGGGCTCAAGCTCCGCACCGGCCCCCTCCTCCACCGGCCGCGACCCGAACTTCAACAACAAGAGCGTCGACTTCGTCAGCTACAACCGCCCCGGCAGCGTGTGGGGCACCCCCGGCGACCACGGGGCCAGCAGCAACGGTCAGCGTGGAAACCTCCCCGACGGCTCCTGGATCACCATCATCAACCGCGCCACCTACCGGGCCGTGGACTCCGCCCAGGGCCAGTCCGGTGACGGCAACAAGATCCAGTCATGGGGGCAGCACGACCCCAACGAGGCCTCGCAAGGCTGGCGGCTCGACCACAAGAGCGGATACAACTACGCACTGACCTCGCGTCTCCACGACGGGCAGGTCCTCAACCTCAACGGCAACGACAACCGCTCGGTGCAGATGTACCACTACGACGGCAGCGGCAACTCCCAGTGGGGGTTCGAGGACGCCGGCGACGGCTGGTCCAAGATCCACTCAACGGCCGACTGGACCAAGTGCCTCAACGACAACGGCTCAGGCAACCAGTTGACCGCCGAACCATGCTCCTGGAACCTGAACACCCAGATATGGGGCACCTACGCCTACTGACGGAGAGCGCACCATCGGCTCCCGAACCCGCGGCCACGGCCGGGTTCGGGAGCCGTCCTCTCGCGTCGAAGGCGGTCTCGACAGCGGGCGCAGAGGCCGATGATGCAGGCCATGGTGTTCCTGATCTGCTCCGGCCTCGGCCTGATGGGCGCCTCGTAGCGGCTTCCGCTGAGGCCTCAGCCGTACGCCGCAGTCCTCGCTGGCCCTGGCCAACGACCGCCCCGCTTCAGCCGTTCCGCGGGCCTCCAGGGCCAGTGGAGAGTCGACCGTGACCCTATGGGCGAAGGTCGCCGCTGATGGCACGCTCCTCAGTGGCTGTTGTCTCTCCGGGCTTGATCGCTGCGTTCTCGCTGGTCAGGCATAGGGTCGGCGGTCCCGTGGCAGTGGTGACGTGTCGTGTCGTCACTTCGGTGGAGGTCGGGGATGCCGTCGGTCGTTGGGCTGTTGGAACAGCGCGAGCTTGCCGCTCGCCGTCGTGTGGACGAATTGCGGGAGGAGGCCGACCGTATCCACGCTGAGTTGGCCGTGGCCGAGCAGGAGTGGAATGAGTGGGTCATCGCCCGCTCGCGCGTCGGTGAGGTGCTGACCTCGACCAGCGACGCCGTCGTCGGTCCTGATGCCTCGATGGACCTGCCGGATCCCGGTGAACAGCAGGTTCGGCTCGAACCCGCGGAGGCGGCGAAGCCGAAGTCCGTGGTGCCGATGTGGCGTGCGGGGCTGGCCTGGTCGGCGCCGTCGGTGGACTACCAGCGCATCCTGCAGGCGCTCACAGACCGGAACCAGCTCGGTCAAGATCCGCTGACCTGCCAGGAGATGGCTTCCTGCTTCGGCCTGGAGGCGGTGCCGGCGAAGGTGGAGGCGCTGCGGTCGAAGGCGAAGCGCCTGGTGGCCCGCGGTTGGCTGGCCGAGCCGGCGCCGGGCCGGTTCACGCTCGCGAAGGGCGTGGCCGGGCCAGGCGGCGGGTCATGAGCAGGGTCATCGACCAGTAGATCATCGCCTCGGCGCTGCTGGTGGATCGCTCGAAGTCGCGCACGAGACGGCGGGTGCGCATCAGGTGGGCGAAGAATCGTTCGACGATCCACCGCTTGGGCAGCACCACGAACCCCTTCTGGTCGTCGCTGCGCTTGACGATGACCAGCACCAGCGCCAGGGCGGTGAGGCAGAAGGTGATGAGTGGGCCGGTGTAGCCGCCGTCGGCCCAGATGAGCTCCAGCAGGTGGTGCGCGTCGGCGACTTGGGCGAGCAACACCTCGGCGGCGGCGCGGTCGCCGATGTCCGCCGGGGTGACCACCACCGCGAGGAGCAGGCCGAGCGTGTCGACCACGACGTGCCGCTTGCGCCCGTTGATCAGCTTGCCGCCGTCGAAGCCGCGGCTGTCCGCGCCGACGACGGCGTCCGCCTTGACCGACTGCGAGTCGATCACGCCCGCGCTCGGCTGGGCGTCCCGGCCCGCCCGTGTGCGGACCTTGGCCCGCAGTCGGTCGTGGAACTCCTTGACCAGGCCCAGGTCGCGCCAGCGGCGGAAGAACGCGTATACGCGGTCCCACGGCGGGAAGTCCGCGGGCATCGCCCGCCACTTGATGCCGTTGTCGACGAGGTAGTGGATCGCGTCCAGCATCGTCCGGTGGCAGTACGCCTCCGG
>NZ_BAAATR010000088.1:0-10253 GCF_039533515.1 Kitasatospora cystarginea
CTCGCCTGCGTGATCGAGCGCCCGAAGTCGACTCCCCACAGCAGCCGCAGCGCGGGAACTCCCAGATGGCCGGCGAGAAGCGGCCCGAGCAGGGCCATGGGCTCGTGGACGACGAGGTCCGGCCGCCAGGCGCGCGAGAACTCCAGGGTGTCGTCGGCCATCGCTTCCGCGCTGTCCGCGGCCAGCCGCAGCGCCCCCATTCCCCGTCTGCGTGCGGACGCCGCCGGCCGATCCTCGGTCGACTGATCCGTTGCCCGCCGAGCCGCTGTCGGTGCCTGTTTCGGGCGCCACGTGCCGAACGCGGTGGCAGCGCGGGCCCTGACGTCGATGTCGCTGCCGACGGGCAGGGCCGGCAGCCCCGCCTGGGTGATGGTGGGCGTGAAGGACGGATGGCTGGCCACCATCACCTCGTGGCCGGCGGCCCGCAGCGCCCAACCGAACGGCACCATCGGGTAGAAGTGCGAACCCCAGGCCCACGTGATGAACAACGCGCGCATCGCTCTACGTCCTTTCGGTGCGCCGCCACGGATCACCGTGACGGATCTTCCATGACGGATCTGGCAACCGTCTCCACCTCGCTCCGCCACAGGTCCGCGAGCAGGGTGGCCCGCTGGTCGTCGAGCACGTCGACGCGGTGCCTGATCCGGGCGCTGATCTCGCCGCCGAACCACACCTCCAGCGTCAGTTCGAAGGCCGACTCCGTTTTGAGCCGGGGGATGTGCACGCACTCGACATCGGCCAGGCGCAGGGTGAGGTCGGTCTGTTCCTGTGACACGAAGGCCGCCTGGCACAGGGGTGTGCGATGAGGGTCGCGCGGGCCGCTTTCGCTGACGACCTGCTCAAGTGGCATGAACTGGAACCGCAGGGCTCTGGCCAGCCCGGCGATCGTCTGGTCGAGATCGGAGTCCACGTCGGCGTCACTGCCGCGGAATCTCAGTGGGGCCACCGAGACGAAGCATCCGATGGTGGTGGTGCTCGCCAGTGATGTGCGCCCGCTGACCGGTAGCGCCACCGCGAAGTCGGTCCCGCCGGTGAAAGAGCGCAGGGCCCGCACCCAGGCGGTGAGCAGAATGGCGTTCGGTGTGGTCGCCTTGAGCCTGGCGGCGCCCGCGATCAGGCCGATGTGCCGCGTGCCGAGGGCAACCGACTTCTCGCGGAGCGCACCGGAGGCGGCAGGGGGTGAAACCCGCGGCAGCGGAAGATCGGGGACGCCGACGAGCTCCCTGGCCCACTCCATGAGCGCCTGCTGGTCGGTTTCGGTTTCGGCTTCGCTCTGGTCACGCCAGACCTGCCGGTAGTCGCTGGTCCGGCACGGTGGCGGCGGATTCCCGTGCACCAACTCACGGTAGGCGTCGCTGAGTTCGGAGAAGAACACGGTGGCTGACCACCCGTCGAACGCGGTGTGGTGGGCGGATACGACGAAATGGCCCTGACCGGGTACGTCGCCGGGCACCACCAGGAGCGCACGTACTGGTATGTCCCGGTCCAGCCGGAACGGACGCGCGATGAACTCACGCAGGACCGGTTCGTGTGCTCCTGGATCGGTGCGGCGGACCTCCAGCACCTCGCCCGTGTCCCCCGGCTCGATGACCGTCACCTGCAGGCCGCGGGACTTCTCCCGGCGTATCAGGCTGCGCAGCGCGTTGTGCCGGCACACGACGTTGCGCAGGCTCCGTCGCAGCGCCGTGGGATCGACGGGGCCGGACAGGCGGAAGACGAACGAGTCCATCGCGTCCGGTGACCCCGGGCTCATCTGTTCGGCGAACCAGTAGCGTGCCTGCGGCGCGGGCAGACCGGCGAGCCACCGTACTGAAGCCGGCGCCGTCATGGCCGCCGGACCAGGGACGAGAAGCAGACCGCGAGTGCGCGGTCCACCGCCGCCCGGAACTTCGAGAAGACGGGCGGATCGAAGCGATCGACGGCGCCCTTGGTCACCGACATCACCAGCCGCGCGGTGCAGTCGAACGTGCTGTAGGCGTGGCAGAGGTAGCCGGGAACGCTTCCGAAGTGGCCGATCCCGGTGCATCCGGGGGCGAACTCCCGGCGGAACATGCCGGTGCTGACGCCCGGGTGCGGCGGCGGTGGAGTGAAGGACAACATCTCGGCGAGCAGGGGCGGCGGCAGCAGTCGGCCGTCGAGCAGTGCGGCGAGGAAGGCATCGAGATCTCGGGTGGTGGAGATGATCTCACCGGCGGCCCAGTACCACGACGGGTTGGACCTGGTGACGTCGACGACCTTCAGCTCGCCCTGGTGACGGTAGCCGAGATAGCCGTGGGCATGCGGGCCGGGAATGTCGGTCTGCCGTCCCGGCACAGTGGTGTCGGTCAGACCGAGTGGCGCCGTGATCCGGTCGTGCACCTGCCGCGCGTACGGCGCGCCGGTGATCTCCTCGATCAGGAGTCCGGCCAGGATGTAGTTGGTGTTGGAGTATCCGAAGCCCGTTCCCGGGGCGAAGTGGGCCGGCTTCTCCAGCGCGAACCGGACGAGTTCGTCGGGCTCATAGGGAGTTGCGAGGTTCCGCACGTACTCCTCGCCGTCGGCCGGGAAGATTCCCGGGCCCGAGCTGCCGTCCAGCCGGTTCTCCCCGGAGTAGTTGTACAGACCGCTGACATGCATGAGGAGCATGCGCACGGTGAGCCGGTCGTCCAGGCCGAACCGCGGCAGGTACCGGTCCACCGGATCGTCCAGGTGCACCTCTCCGTCGCCTGTCAGCAGCAGGAGCACCGCCGCCACGAAGGTCTTCGTGACACTGCCCATACGGAACAGGCCGTCGGCTGGCACCGGGCCCGGGGAACCGCGTTCGGCGACTCCGGCGGTGGCGGTCCACTCCCCGAGTCGGTCGTACACGCGAAGCTGAACGCCCGTGGCTCCGGCCGCGATCAGCTCGTCCAAGGCTTGTGCCAGCGCCGTGCGATCCGTGTCACCCGGCGAGCCGACGGCCGCCGTCGAGGTACCCGGCTGCATCCCCATCAACTCCTCCACCTTCCCGTGGTCCTGGCGGCTGTGCGTGGTCACTCGCGGCCGGAGGAAATCCAGTGCGGGTCGCGGGAACGGGCCCCCGCGACCGCATCGGCCACGGTGTCGAGAGCGGCGACATGCTCCTCCGTCAGCACGACCTGTGTCGACGCGAGGTTCTGGGCGATGTACTGCCGCCTCCTGGTGCCGGGAATCGGCACGACCGGCAGGCCGAACTCCCGGCCCTTCGCGTTCAGCCAGGCCAGGCTGACCTGCGCCCGGGTCAGACCGGTCTCCTCAGCGACGGTGGTGATGACACCCGTCGCGGTGAGGTTCGCCGACAGGTTGTCCTCGCTGTAGCGCGGCATCAGCGCCCGCCTGAGATCGTCGGCGGTCAATGATCCCGGGCTGACCGTGCCTGCGAGAAACCCCCGGCCCAGCGGTGAGTAGGGCACGAACCCGACGCCGAGCTCCGCCGCCGTCGGGACGATGCCGGACTCGACGTCACGGCTCCACACACTCCACTCGGACTGCACTGCCGCGATCGGGTGCACGGCGTGAGCACGGCGCAGTTCGCTCGCCGTGACCTCGCTCAGCCCCAGATGGCGCGCCTTCCCGGCGGCTACGAGTTCCGCCATGGCGCCCACGGTGTCCTCGATCGGCACCTCGGGGTCCAGCCGGTGCATGTAGTACAGGTCGATGACGTCGGTTCCCAGCCGCTTGAGGCTGGCATCGGCGCATGCCAACACGTAGGCCCGGTCGCCCCGGGCACGGCGGTTGCCCTGCAGGTCTCCGGTGATGCCGAACTTCGTGGCCACCGTCACCTCGGTACGGCGGTCGGCCAGTAGCCTGCCAACGAGTTCCTCGTTGGCGCCGTGGCCGTACACATCCGCGGTGTCGATGAAGGTGACGCCGATGTCGACGGCGTAGTTCAGGATGTCGAGTGCCTCGGCGGGCTCGACGGGCTTGGCAGCCGGACTGTAGACCGACATGATCGCCCCGAGGCCGACGGGGCTCACACGCAGGTCGTCACTGAGAAGAACGGTCATGGTTCCGTCAGCCTCCAGTGGCCGACTCGGATACCGCTCCAGCGCCGATATCCCCGCGGTCAACCGGCGGATCGACGCGAGCACGGGTGGCTTTCGATGGGCACCGACCATGGTCACTGCCCAGGCCAGAGGAGACCGGAGGGCCCGATGCAGTGCGATTTGTTCCCTTCCTCCAGTGACGCGGTTCTATCAGGCGCGGTCACCGTCCCGCGCCGGACGGCAGGTGGACTGTGACGGCGGCCGGGGCGGACAGCGCACTGCCGTCGTTTCCGATGCGCCGTCCCTGCCCGTTCGGCCTGCCTCCTGCGTACGCCGAGATGCGCGAGCACACCCCGGTTGGGCAGGCGCGCCTCGCGAACGGCGATCCCTTGTGGCTGGTCTCCAGGTATGACGACATCCGTGCCCTGCTGGCCGATCCGAGGATCAGCGCGGACCGGTCGCGGACCGGCTTTCCCTTCCTCGACGCCCAGACCGCCCAACTCGGCACGACACCGGTGTTCCTCGGTATGGACGGCTCGGAGCACCGGGCCCAGCGCCGCATGTTCCTCCCCGAGTTCCTTCCGAAGCGGGTCCTCGAACTGCGGCCGTTCATCCAGCGCTGTGTCGACGAACGCCTCGACCGGCTGATCGCGGCGGGGCCGCCGGCGGACCTGGTGACCTCGCTGGCGCTGCCCGTGCCCGCACTCACCGTCGGGCACATCCTCGGTGTGCCCAAGGGCGAGCAGCACCGGTTCGAGCAGCTCGCGGTGGATGCGATGACGCGTCGGGACCAGGAGGCGTTCCAGGCACTGTTCGACTTCGTCCGGGCGGTCGCCGACAGCAAGCGCGATGCCCCGGGAGACGACCTGATCAGCAGGGTGCTCCGGGAGTACGTCGAACCGGGAGACATCGACTACTGGTCGATGCTGGCCACGGTGTTCGTGATCCTGATGGCCGGTTACGAGACGACGGCCCACATGCTCTCCCTCGGAGTGCTCACGCTGCTCCAGCACCCGCACCAGCTCGCCGCGCTGCGCGCCGAACCGGACCTGATGCTGCAGACGGTCGAGGAGTTGCTGAGGTTCCTGTCCGTCGGAGAACTCGCGGCCGTCCGGATCGCGGCCGAGGACATCGAGCTCCACGGCACGACGATCCGCGCGGGCGACGGCGTGGTTCTGCTGGGGGGCGCGGGCAACCGGGATCCGAGGGCGTTCGATGCCCCGGAGAGCTTCGACATCCGCCGCGATGCCCGCAGGCACCTGGGTTTCGGCCATGGTCCCCACTCCTGTATCGGGGCGGGTGTGGCACGGCTGGAGATGACCGTCGTCTTCACCACCTTGCTGGCGCGCCTGCCCGAGCTGCGGCTCGCGCAGCAGATCACCGACGACGCGGTCGACTACGAAGCCGTGCTCTTCGGGCTCAAGAGGCTGGAGGTCATGTGGTAAGCAAACCATCGTGGGCGGTCCTGCGAGGCGATGCGGAGGTGCCGCCCGCCGACTGGCCGCGAACCCTGAGCGCCGCCCTGTTGCGGGCCGGCCGGGCCGACGGCAAGAGCGTCATCACCATCGACGCCGACGGCCGCCAACACACTGCGGACTACACCCGGTTGATCACCGCGGCCGGTCCGGTGCGGCTTGCGCTGCGTGCCGCGGGCGTCGCCCGCACCGAACCGGTCGTCCTGGCGGTGCGCAACAACTGGCGCTTCCTCACCGCGTTCTGGGCGTGCGTGCTCGAAGGCTGTGTGCCGACACCGATCGGGCCGCCGAGGAGCGGGAATTCAATGGACGCCGACCACCGCAGGTTGGCAGGTGTCTGTGAGCTGCTCGGCGGGCCGGTGGTGGTGATCGACGAGGAGCAGACCCGCCCGGTGGCGGGCGCCCGCTACCTCGACCTGCGTCCCCTGCCCGGCGGGCGGACCGGTGGCGAACCGTTCGACGACATCGCGGATCCCCGGCCCGATGACATCGCCGTGAATCTGCTGACCTCCGGAAGCACGGGCCTCCCCAAGTGCGTGCCGCTGACCAACCGCGCCCTGGCGCACCGCGCATGGGCCGCCGCCCGGCACAGCGGCTTCGGGCCCGACGAGGTCGCGCTCAACTGGATGCCGCTCGACCACGTGGGCGGCCTGGTCATGTGGTGCGTTCAGGCCATCTTCCTGGGCTGCGAGTACATCAACGTCGATACGCAGCGCATCATCGCGGACCCGTTGGCCTGGCTCGATCTGCTCACGAAGTTCGGTGTGACGATGACCTGGGCGCCCAACTTCGCCTACGGCCTGGTCAACAGCGAACTACGGCAGGGAACCGAACGGGTGTGGGACCTGCGGGCGTTGCGGCATGTGCTCAACGGCGGCGAGGCGGTGGTCGGCGCCACCGCGCAGGAGTTCGGCGACCGCCTCGCGTGCCACGGCCTGCGTCCGGACGCGGTGCACCCGAGCTGGGGAATGTCGGAAACCGGTTCCGGCGTGGTGTATTCGTGCTTGGACGCCGCAGATGCGGCCGTGGGCATGCTGCATGTGGACCCGGCCTCGCTCGATGGCGAACTGGCCTTCGTCCACCCGGGCCGGGCGAGATCCATCCCCCTCACGGTCACCGGCGTGCCGATCCCGGGTGTCACGGTCAGGGTCGTCGGCAAGGACGGGCAGGTGCTGCCTTACGACCACGTCGGTGACCTCGAAATCACCGGGGAAACCCTGTTCGGCGGCTACGTCGGGAACGAGGAGGCGAACCGGCGAGCCTTCACCGCCGACGGATGGTTCCGCACAGGCGATCGGGCGTTCGTCAGCAATGGCGAGCTGACCATTGTCGGCCGAGGCAACGACGACGTCGTCATCAACGGTGTCAACGTCCCCGTCCATGACATCGAAGCGGCGATAGAGACGATCGCGGACGTCCGGCCGGGCTTTGTGGCGGTCTGCGGTGTGGACACGCGCCACGGGCGGCAGAAGATCGTCGTCTTCGCGGCCCCGCGCACCGCTTCCGGCCACTCCCGGGAACCGGTGGCCCGCAGGATCCGCGAGGTGGTGGGCCGCGACTTCGGGTTCACACCCGACGATGTGGTGATGGTCGCGGCGGAGTCCTTTCCCAAGACCGCGATCGGGAAGATCCAGCGGAAGCGGCTTGCCGCGGAGTACGCGCGCACCGAGGACCCCGCCTCCTGGATGTTCGCCCCGACCTGGCAGGAGTCGGCGCCTTCGGCACCGGCCGACACGGCGCCGGAGACGTTCCTTCTCTTCCGCGACGCCGAACAGACGTCTGAGCCGACGCCTCCCGGAGTGATCCACGTCTCCCGCGGCCGCGCCTTCCGTGAACTGGAACCGCTGCGGTTCGAGGTCGATCCGGACGACGGCAAGAGCTATGCCGCGCTCTACGCCGCCCTGGAGCGCCAGGGTCTGCGTCCGTCGGCGGCCCTCTACGCCTGGCTGCCGGATTCGGACTTCGAGTCGCGGCCGACACCGGGACCGGAGGTCTTCGACCAGGGCGGACCGGCGTCGCTGCTGACGATGCTCCAGTCCGCCACGCGCAGCCCAGCACCGTTCCGACGCCTGTTCGTCGTGACGCACCATGCGTGCGCGATCCGCCCCGAGGACCCGACCAACCCGCTTGCGTCGATCGCCTCGGGCCTGGTCCGGACCGCGCGGAGCGAAGGCACCGGAATCGACGTACGACAGGTCGATTTCGGTACCGAGGAGACGCTCGCCGACATCCTCGCCACGCTGAGCGCCGAGGCCCACGCCGCCGACGGCGAGGCGGTCGTCGGGTACCGCGACGGGACCAGGTACGTGGCCCGGACGGTTCCGGTCCGCCCGTCCGAGCAGGCCGCCGCGTCGCCGCTGCGTACCGGCGCGACCGCGCTGATCACCGGCGGGCTCGGCGACGTCGGCTATGAGATCGCGCGCCATCTGCAGGATCGGTACGCGATGGACCTTGTGCTCGTCGGGCGGAGCCCCGCGCAGGTGGGCGGTACCGGGACGCCCTCGGAACGGCTCACCGCACTGGCCGGGCGGGGCCGGGTCCACTACCTGTGCTGCGACGCCGGCGATGAGCAGGCCGTCGAGCGCGGTGTCGCGGACATCGAGTCCCGGTGGGGCACGACGGTCGGCCTCGTGCTGCACCTGGCGTCGGAGAACATCGGCGACAACTGGCGTGCACCCGAACAGCACATCCTGACGAACGAGCCGGTCGAGACCTTCCGCACGGTCCTGCGGTCGAAGTTCCTGTCGGCCTGGGCAGCCACGCGGCTGGCCGCACGACGGCCGTCGTGCGCGCTGGTGCTGTTCTCGTCGCTCAACGGGTTCTTCGGCGCCTCACCCTTCGGCTCCTACGCGGCAGCCTGCACCGGGGTCGACGCCTTCGCGCGGCACGGGGCGCGATCGGGGACCGGTCCGGTCCACTGCCTGGCCTGGAGTGTCTGGTCGGGACTCGGGATGAGCCGGAAGGGCGAAGAGCTGAACGCGGCGGCCCGCCGCCGCGGATTCCGGACGATGACCAGGGACGACGCGCTCGAACTCTTCGAGATCGCGCTCGGTGTGGACGAGCGGTACCTGCTGCTCGGGTTCGATCCGGTGCCGGAGGCGGAAGCTGCGGAACCGACGACGGAACCGGCGACGACCGCAGGGCAGTCGGCCATGACCGAGGCGCCGGAGCGTACGAGGCCGCGGACCTCCTGGGAACGCACGGTCGCCACGGTGTGGTCGCAGGTCCTCGGGACAGCGGACATCGAGATCGACACCAGCTTCTTCAGCATGGGCGGAACGTCGATCATGGCGATCCGGTCCGCCGCGATCCTGGCCGACACCTTCGGCGCCCGTATTCGGGTCACCGACCTCTACGACAACCCGACCGTACGAACGCTCGCTGACCTGGCCCAGCGGATCACCGAGCGCGATCCGGAGTGAGACCGACCGGCCATGGGGAGCACGGGGGAAGAGGGGGGCACCTCATCCCCCAGCCTCCGGCCGGGGGGATCCCCAGGCCGCCAGGCTGGGGGAAGAGAGCGCAGCGGCGCTGCGCTCGACGAGGGACGCGCGTCCGAGGGCCGCTCCTCCCCGATGGCGGGTAGGAGTGGGAGGGAGACAGCTGTCGGCACGTGACGCCGCGGGCCCCATGCCGGTCGGTCCAAGCCCGCGGCCCGTTCGCCTGACGCAGTGGCAGGCGAACGGGCCGCGAAGACGTTACTGACCGCCGATTGCGGGCTGCGGCTCGTTCGCGTCGGCGGGCGGCTCGGTGTCCACGTGCCCCAGCCTCGGCTCCGGCGCCAGCGGGCTGAGGTGGAATACCGCCTCCGCGGTCTCGTCGCCGTCATTGCGGACGCGATGCCTGATCCCGATCGGAATCATGATCGCCTCATTCGCGCCGAGCTCGATCACCCTGTCGTCGACGGTCGCCACCATCTCGCCCTTGACCACGTAGAGAAACTCCTCGGAGTACGGGTGGTAATGCTCCGAGACCGATTCACCCGGTTCGAGTTTCACCAACCCCATGAACCCCGACGTGGAGCCGGTGAGACTCGGGCTCAGCACAACCCTGAGGTCGCCGCCCCTGCGGCGGTTCGGTGTGATCTCGTCCGTCCGGATCTTTCGCACCATCGCGCGGTTCGCCCCAGGCATCCTGGCTCGCCTTTCCCTTCCCGTCAGCCGCCCTGTCGGCCGCTGATGTCTTCCGGTGAGCGTCAGCCGGACCTGTCGAACATCGCTGGAAAGTCACTCGTACACCGGTTCCCCAGATATGCACCAGCCGTCCCCGAGCCATCCACGGCACGTTGTCCGGGAAAGAAACGGCGCTATTCGAGCGAGTGGGGCAGAGCGATGCGTGCGTTGTTCATCACCTGGGCTTGGGGATCCCATTTCTATCCCATGGTGCCGTTCGGGTGGGCACTGCGGGCCGCCGGCCACGACGTGATGGTGGCCAGCCAGCCCTCCTTCGCGGCCACCATCACCCAGGCGGGGCTACCGGCCCTGCCCGCAGGGGCCGACGTCGACGTCTACGGACCGCTCCGCGAGACCTACCGCGGCTGGCAGCCGAGCCGCGACCGGACCGCTGCCGAGAAGGACGCCCGCGAACGCCAAGGGATCACCTCGCTGCAGATGGCCGTCAACTGCGCGGAGGCGACGGCCGACGACACCCTGGAGTTCTCGCGCTCCTGGCGGCCGGACTTCGTCGTCTACGAGCCGCTGGGATTCCTCGGCCCGGTCATCGCGGACGCGCTAGGCGTCCCCTCGCTACGGCTGCTGTGGGCGACCGACTCCGCCCGCAAGATCCACCGCGTCGA
>NZ_BAAATR010000089.1:0-10091 GCF_039533515.1 Kitasatospora cystarginea
CATGGACCTTAGACAAGCCCTATCGTCGCAGGTCAGCGGCACTCCTCAGTCTTTTGATCACGCCTCGGACAGCCCTGCTCGTGAAAGCGCGAGGCTAAGGCCGAAGCTCCCAGAAGCGATGCCACCTGGCACTCACATGGAGTGAAACTCGGGGACGGCTACGGAGCGTGACACTTCAAACACTCTGTGCACTTACTAACCTCAGTATCCGCCCGATCTCGCACCGTCGCCAACGATGCGCGCCGTGTGGCCGAGCGCCCTGCCACAGGAGGATCGGTCTGCATCGGCTCACCGAGCCGGCGCGCGCCGTGAAAGGGTCTATGGTGTCGCCGGGACCCCTCAGGCGAGGTTCTTCTCGAACGCGGCCAGGTAGTTGCGCATGTGGTGGTCGTTGATGCCGTCTGTCTCCGGGGCGAACATGTCCTGGCGGTAGCCCTTGACCTGGTCCTTCAGCCCGGCGATGAGCGGCATGGTCTCGTGGAGCTTTCCGTCGGCGTCGAAGTAGCGCAGGGTGTCGACGTGCGTGAAGAACGGCTCGGGCGGGAGGTGGGGGACGATGTCGTTGTTGTTGACGAAGCGGTAGCAGCGGTTCTTGAAGGCGGTGTTGTGCAGGCCGGCGAGCAGACGCTCACAGGTGCGGGGCTGGCCGTAGGTGTAGACCCCGTCGGGCAGTTGGCGCGGTTCCTCGAAGTAGAAGTGGGCACCGGCCAGCATGGCCAGGGCGCCGCCGAGGCTGTGGCCGGTGAACCAGACGCTCTGCCCGTTGGTGCGCAGTTCCTGGACGGTGTCGCGGATCTGGGGGTAGACGGCCCGCAGGGCCTGGTTGAAGCCGTAGTGGACGAAGCCCTTGTCGTCCGGGCCAGGAACGGGCGGGGTGTCGACGTCGGTCAGCCAGTCGTAGATCTTCAAGACCTCGGTGCCGCGGAACCCGGTGACGATCATGCGGTCGCTGGCCATGGTGTAGGCCTGGGTGTCCTCGATCGGGAACGGCATCCGGTGCGGGGATTGGAAGTTGCGCACCTCGTCGAAGCCCCACACACGGGCCTGGGCCTCGATGTCATCCGGGTCCTGCATGGCCAGCCCGGCCGCCTGGGCCATCCAGTAAGCGTGCGCCAGGGAGTAGCGGGTCGTCGAGTGGTCCAGGGCCGGGATGGTCATCGGTGTCCTCCAGAAGCCGGTGCGGGTCGCCCAGCAACATAGCCCCGCATACGAACGAATATGGCCCGCGGCACCGGGCCATCACCCGTCTGGAAGCGGCGCGGCACCGGGAACGTCGTCGATGCCGCAGGCGGCTGGTCAGAACCGGCTACGCCGCACGACGGGCCGGGCCGGGGCTTGCCCGGCACCGCGCAACGCGGCGGCCGCGGTGCGGGTGCGCTCCAGCCAGCTCATGACCTGGCGCAGCGTGGCGGGGGCGAGGTGGTGGGTGAGGTCGCGGACGGCCTGGTGGTCGTCGTTGGTCAGCGTGTAGAGGCCGGCGCGCTCCAGGGCGGTGTAGAGGGGCTGGGCGGCGGTGCCGGCGAGGCGGCGGTGGGTGGCGTCGGACCTCTGTCGGGCCTGGTGGGCGGCCTCGCGGGCGCATTCGGCGACGTCCTGGCGGTGGCGTTCGGCGCGCAGCGCGTGCTGGAGGGCGGTGTCGTGGTCGGGGTCGTAGCGCTCGGCGCGGGTCTGGGCGGTGTGGTCGCGTACGCGCTGCCACTCGGCGCGGATGGCGGCCGCGGTGGCGTAGGCGGTCTCGTCTCCGGCGTACCGGTCGGCGGTGCGCTCGTCGTCCCGGGCCCGGTGCAGGGCCTGCTGGAGGTTCTCCAGGGTCATCCCGGCCGCCCGGCGGCGGACCCGGTGAGGGACGTCGCCGAGCAGCCCGTGCTCCTGGTCGTCGTCCTCGTCCGGGGCGCGGTCGGGGTGGCCCGGGTGCTGGGCGAGGGCTGCGTGCAGCATCGCGCCGGCCTGCCACGCCTCGGCGTGGACGATGGGCTCCGGGAGGGTGCCCGGCTGGGCTCCGAGGACGATCCGGCCGCCGACCAGGGCCACCCATCCGTCCAGGCCGTCGACGTCCTTCTCGGTCCAGCCGCGGCCCAGGTCCCGGTCCACGGGCGCGGGCCGGCTGCTGTACAGGGCCAGCTCCAGCCGTCCGGGTGCGGCGCGGCAGAGCGGTCGGCGCCCCGGGGCGGCCCCGCGCATCTCCGTGCGCGGGGCGGCCCGGGGGGCGTGCCGTGTCCGTCAGTGGGTGAGCTGTTTCAGGGCGGCCAGGGCCTGGGGTGCGTCGGCGTAGGGAACGAACAGGTGGTCGTGGTGGAAGCCGGCGACGACGTTGCAGCTGAGTCCGACCTGGGCCAGGGCCTCGGCGAAGACCGCTGTGAGGCCGACCGCCTCCAGCGCGGAATGCACGCGCAAGGTGATCCAGCCAGCGACGTAGTCGTAGGCCAGGCCTGCCCGGTCGGCATCCTGTTTCGGCAGGACGAGGGTCAGGCCCTCCTCCTCGGCAACGGTGACGACAGGACGGACGCCGGCGGGAATGCGGCCGTCGGGGGCGACCGTGAACACGTACTCGCCCGCATTGAGCTGCGGACTCATTCCGGCGAGCAGCTTGCGAAGGTCTTTCTCTCCTGCCACGGGGGTCTCCTCGGGAGTGTGGTGTTCGGAACGATCCGCCGAGCGCGGGCGCACGGCGGTCAGGGAAACGGCGGACACAAGGGCCCAGGTGCCCTCCAGCAACAGGAAGCCCCAGGACCCCTGGCGCAGTGCGATCACCGCGAGGGTCGCCGAGCCGACGAGGTTCAGCGACAGGGCGGTGCGCGAGTCCCCGCGCAGGAGCCGCGCCTGACCGGCGACGAAGGCGACGAGGATGAGGAGGGAACCGGTGATTTCGACGAGATCGATGCGATGCATGAGTGCGCTGCGAGCCGTCTTTGCTGGACCGGGTACGGCAACGCTCTCGTCCGGGGCGACGCCAAAACGGCGTCACCGCCGCTCACTGTAGCCCAGACGGCGCAACCCGGACGCAACCGGATGGCAGCGACCAGGACCGACAACCACACAACACACGGCCACCCGGCGGGGTCCCACCCGATCCCAGCCCACGAGTTCCGAGGCCCGGCGAACCATGCCGGGACAGCGCCGAGGTACCAGCCCCCAGTCGTCCGGGCCGGGGCCCTGCAGGAGCCCTGAGGACCTGTCACCGCTGCGCCCAGGCCAGACCCCGGCACAGCGGTAACCGCCCGCCGGGGCGGTGACGGGAGCCCTTCCTGCCCCGCGCAGACAGGCTGCGAGGCGCCCGAGTGGAACTGCGGGATCGGGACCGCGGCAGAACGGTGAGAGCTGGCGGCCCGGCCCTCCCCGCCCGCCGGGGGGCGGCCGTAGCGCCACCAGATGGGGCCGAGCGGGCCGTGCTCGGCCAGGAACTCCAGGGTGGTGGCGACGATGGGCACGGCGTCGTCGTACTCGCGCAAGCCGTCGTCGTTGTCGTGCCGCGTGACGGTCCACCAACTGCCGCCCCAGCAGTCGGCGGACAGGTCCGCGACGGCCTGCTGCCGGTTGGCCAGACCGACCGGTCCGGCGTCGGTGACGGCCAGGGCGACCGGCGGGTACCCGGCGCGGGTGTGCCCGGGGCGCGACGCCACCAGTGCACCGTCCGGTCGGCCGGCTCCTCGTCAGTGAGGGCCGGGTCGTTGTCCCGGACCTTCACGCGGAACAGCCCGCGGTAGGCGGTGAACTTCGCCGCCACCCGGGCCGGCGCCATCGTGGCGCGGTCGACCTCCACCATCAGCACCGGCACCCCGACCTCCGGGGCCTGCCACACACCTGCTGCGAGTGGCACGCGAGTAGCGGACTGGCAGGGCTGTCAGCCGGGGCTGCCCAGGTCGAGGGTCCAGAGCAGGCCGTCCGTGTTGGGGGCGGTGCCGACACCGGCGTCGGTGTACTGGCAGTCGAGCATGTTCTGCTGGTGGATCGCGCCGTCCGACCAGTCCTTCAGCACCGTGTTCGGCGAGCTCGTGTCCCGGTCGAGGTTCTCGGCCCACGCACTCCACTGGTAGCCGGCAGCGGTCATGCGGTCGTCGGCGTGCTCGCCGCGCGGGTCGACGTGGTCGAAGTAGCCGGCGGCGGCCATGTCGTCGGAATGCCCCTGCGCGGCCGCGTGCAGGCGCCGGTTGACGCGCAGCGGCCTGCAGCCGTTCTTCGTCCGTTGGAGGTTGATCAGGTCGACGAGTTGCTGTTCGAGGGTCTTGCGAGGCGCGGACGGGGTGGTGGCGGCCTCCGGAGAAGCGGTGGTGGCGGGCGGCGGTGAAGCGGTGGTGGCGGGCGGCGGTGAAGCGGTGGTGGCGGGCGGCGGGGACGGGGACTCGGTGGCCGATGGTATGGGAGACGGCGTGGTGGGGGCTGGCGCCGGGGGTGCGAGTGTGACCGAGACCGACGGGGCGGACGCGGCGTGGTCCGGGTCGGGTCGGAGGATCTGCACTCCGGCGAGGACGGTCAAGGCGGCCGCGACTCCCGTGGCTGCCTTGGCCGCCCTGACCGCTCGCCCATCGCGCGGGTGGAGCCTGCGTGTCGGGGCGGGCGACCGTGTCGGCGCGGGCGCCGTGCGGGAGGGTGCCGGCTGTGCGGCCGTGGTGGCGAACGCGGCCAGGTGCTGTGAGGCGGCCAGGTGCGGTGGCGGGAGCAGCAGCGGGAGGCCGGCGAGGAGTCCCTCGACCGGTACCAGAGTGTGCTGGTGCCCGGCGCAGTGCGGGCAGTTGCGGATGTGCCTGGCGATGCGTTTGCGCCACAGAACGGCTGGCTTCCCGTCCCAGGCCGTGGTGTGCGCCGAGAGTTCGGCGCACGGCGGGTCGGCGGCGAGTGCTCGCACCACCTGGCGGCCGATCTCCAGTTGTTCCTTCATCCGCTGGACGCGTACGGCGGTGTGCTGCGGTGTGAGGCCGAGGGCCGCCGCCAGTTCGGCCCGCGTGAGCTCGCCGCCGGTCTCCAGCCACCAGAGGGAGAGCAGGTCGCGCTCGCGCTCGTCCAGCCAGCGGGTGGCCTCGGCGACCTCCTTGCGCTGGCCGGTCAGGCCGAGTCGCAGGATGGTCAGGTCCACGAAGTCGGCGGCCGGATCGACGACCTGCGTCAGCTCCTGCAGACCCGGCACGGGTGCCGCCTTCCGGGCCGTCCAGCGTCGACGGACCTCGTTCATCGCCACCGCCACCAGCCAGGACCGGAAGGAGGACGGCTCGCGCAGCGCGTCCAGGGAGTTGACGACGCGGAGCATGGTCTCCTGCACCACGTCGTCCACATCCGCATGGCCGTCCAGCGCGCGGCCGACGACGTTGTAGACCAGCGGCAGGTGGTCGGCTATCAACCGTTCCCGGGCCGCCGCGTCCCCTGCCTGCGCCGCGGTGACCGTCTCGCTGCCGCTTTCACTGTTCATCAACGTCCGACGTCCTCACCTGGATGATCGTTCCTCCCGCGCCGTGTGAGACCCCGGCGGGAGGGGGAAAATAACAGGAATCGAGCCGGCGGTGGGCTCACCGTCCGTTCACTGGGGACGGGCGAAGTCCTCGGTCCACCAGGGCCCGTTGGCGCTGAGGTTCACGCCGACGCCGGTCTGGGTGAAGACGCAGTCCAGGATGTTGTCGCGGTGTGCGGGGCTGTTCATCCAGCCGTCCATGGCCGTGGCGGGGTCTTTCGGGCTCTGGTAGATGTTCTCGCCCCAGTTCTGCCAGCCGTACCCGGCGTTGGTTATCCGGGTGCCGGGGTCGACGCCTTCCGGGGTGTCGTGCTCGTAGTAGTTACGCGCGGCCATGTCGTCGGAGTGCTCCTGCGCCACGGCCTGCAGCTTCGCGTTCACGGTGAGCGGCTTGCAGCCGGCCTTGGCACGTTCGGCGTTGACCGCGTCGACGATCTGCTGGGCGAACCGGGCAGCGGTACCGGTCGCCGGTGTCCCCGCGACCGGCGCACTGTGCGTGACGGACCCAGTGGGCTTGCGGCCCGCCGGAATCGCCGGGGCACTGCTCGCCGGCCTCGCCTGGGTCTTCCGAACGGTAGGCGTACCGCTCGACGTACCGGTCGGCATGCCACTCGCCGGCGGGATCGCCGCGCCACTCGCCGACGGGGTCGCCGCACCACTCGCCGTCGCGGTCGCAGTGACCGCCCAACTCGGCGAACCGGTCGGCTGAACCGAGGAAACGGACACGACACCGTCCCCCGGCGACAACACCCCGGCCGCGGCGGACGGCGAAGCAGACCCACCCCCCGAAGACGCCGCAGCAGCGAGCACCCCACCCGTGACCGCAACCAACCCCACAACCCCCGCAACCGCCGCCAGCCGACGCGGCCGCCCCACAGCCCGCCGCCGACCACACCCCCGCCCGTGCCGCGACACCCCCGACCCGCCACCGCCCGCAGCATCCGACTCGGACACCACCGCATCGATCACCACGGTCTCGAACTCACTACTCATGGATCCGCCTTCGCTCCCCGCCGACGCGTCGTTCACGCCGACCCCCAGGAGACCGACGAACCGGACCCCGATAACAAAATCCGAAAAGCAGTTCTCGCACCCCAGCCCCACCTGCTGGTCCGTCCACCGGGACCCCGCTCCGCCGACAGATCCGCGGTGACCCACCCGGCCAGGGCGACAAGGAGCGGACCGCAGTCGCAACCCCGGGTCTCCGGGGCAGGTCGGTGTGCGATCTACGATGATCAGGTGGCAGACAAGAGCGGTACACCCGACCTGATGGCGACCGGGACGACAGGAAAGGCGGCCGGCATGACGGGGGGCGGGTCGGGCGGCGCGATGGAGGTCGAGCAGACCCTGGTGGCCACGCCGGTGGGGGATGCGCGGATCAGCTGGCACCGGCCGCTCGGCCCGGCCCGCGCCGTGCTCGGCCTCGGGCACGGCACCGGGCGCGGGATCGAGGCGGCGGACCTGGCCGCACTGGCCGCCGCGCTGCCCGCGCACGGGATCACCGTGGCGCTGGTCGAGCAGCCCTGGAAGGTGGCCGGCGAGAAGGAAGCGCCCGAGCCGCAGACGCTGGACACGGGCTGGGTGCCGGTCGCCGAGCGGCTGGCCGCCGAGGGCGTACCGCTGGTGGTCGGCGGCCGCAGCGCCGGAGCCCGGGTGGCCTGCCGGACCGCCGCGGCGAGCGGCGCGGCGGCCGTGCTGGCGATGGCCTTCCCACTGCACCCGCCGGGCCAGCCGGAGGACTCGCGGGCCGCGGAACTGCTCGGCAGCGGGCTACCGACGCTGGTCGTACAGGGCGAGAAAGACCCGTACGGCGGGCCGGAGGAGTTCCCCGCCCTGCCAGCCGGCTGGCGCCTGGCCGACGTGCCGGCGGCGGACCACGTCTTCGCGGCGCCCGCCTCGGCGCCACTGCCGGCAACCGAGACGCTGACACTGATCACCCGGACAGTCACGACCTGGCTGGCAGGCCTGGCGCTCTAACGAAGCGGCTGCGTCAGCCCGTCAAGATCTCTCGGCAATCGGTCAAGATCGCCTTTCAGAGGACACCCTGACCCGTCTCACCGAAGCTTGACCGCCTGCCGGCCGTGGACTCGCTTTCGTTCTCCGTCGCGAAGGACTCGGGGTGAAGCCGGGCCAGGAGTGCCAGCGCGTGGCCTTGCCGGATCAGAAGATCACAGCTCGATGTTGCCGAACCGGTCAGGGGGCGAGGACCGACGCGGCGGTGATACGCCAACCTTCTGCGGTCCGTGCGACCAGGTAGAGGACCCGGGTGCGCTGGAACTCGCTACCCGCCCGGGTGTACCGGGCCCAGGTCACCTCGATGAGCGCCGACCGGTCGTTGAGCACGCGGATCATCTGGTCGAGCGCCTGGCTGCTGCCGTAGTCGGCTTCGCACAGTGCCAGGATTTCCTGGCCGAGTGCCGCGGTCAATTGCTCCGTCGTGGTGACGGTCAGGTGGGCGGTGGAGGTGGTCATCGTGAGGGGGACCGCGAAGTACTCCAGCAACGGGGTCGCATCGGTCGCGCCGGAACCCGCGAGTTCGATGAAGGTCGTCGCATACCGCTCGAACCACTGCTTCGCGTTCTCCTCGACGAGCGACAGGTCTGTACGGGACAAGGTGAACATCTCCTCGGTGTGGTGGGATACGGGCCGCCTGGGCCGGCGCGGTGAAACGCGCCGGACCCCGGTGGCGGTTTCTGTTTGCGTTGAGTTCTCTAGGCGATCCACGCGCCGGTGAGCGCCTGGACGGCCGAGCCGTCGCCGTCGTTAAGCTTCACGGCGGTGAACGCGCGCGCGGCATCCGAGGTCTGCACCCGGAAGGCGGGCCGCTGGGCCTCCAGCAGTTCGACGATGCTTTCCGCCGCGCCCTGCGGCGTCTGCGCGGCGGCGAAGGCGTCGCGGGTACGGGCCAGGTAGGCGGTCAGCGCGGGCGCGTACGGGCCAGCCTGCTCCAGCGCAGTGTCACGGCCACCCACGTTGCTGACGAACTCACTGGCCACCGCGCCCGGCTCGACCACGCTGACGGACACACCGGTGGTGGCCGCGACCGGGGCGAGGGACTCCATGAAGCCCTCGACGGCGAACTTGGCCGCGCAGTAGGCCTCGTTGAAGGGCTGGCCGATCACGCCGCCCACGCTGGTCACGGTCACCACGCGGCCCTTGCTCGCCCGCAGCAGCGGCAGGGCGGCCTTGGTGACGTTGAGGACGCCGAAGAAGTTGACCTCCATGACGGCGCGCACGTCCTCGACGCTCCCCTGCTCCAGCGTGCCGAGGTGGCCCGCGCCGGCGTTGTTGACCAGCGCGTCCAGACGGTCGAGGCCGGCAAGGCATGCCTCGACCGAGGCCGGGTCGGTCACATCCAGCGCGCGGACCTCGACGGCCACCCCGGCCTCCTGCGCCGCCGCGAGCAGCGCGCCCGCCTTGGCGGTGTCGCGCATGGTGGCGATCACCTGCCAGCCGCTGCGCGCGGCGGCGACGGCGGTGGCCAGGCCGATACCGGAGGAGGTCCCGGTGATCAGGACGGTCTTGGTGCTCATCGCTCAAAGATCCTTTACTTATGACTCATAACTACTATCATCCATAACTATGAAGAACGATATTTCACTTTGTCAAGCACATCGGTAGACTCGACCCCATGCCCAAGTCATCGGATGAGCTGACCGAGGAGGTCATCAGCCTCTTCGCAGCCGTCAACCGCCGCTACGCCCAGGAGTCCGAGGCCGCCGCCACCACCCACGAGCTGACCCCGCTCCAGGCCAAGGCGCTGCTCGCCGCCGAGGAACCGGTCCCGATGCGCCGCATCGCCGACCGCCTGCACGCGGAGCCCTCCAACGTCACCCCGATCATCGACCGCCTGGAGTCCCGCGACCTGGTCGAGCGCACCCCCGACCCCGGCGACCGCCGCGTCAAGCTCGTCGCAGCCACCACGGCCGGCCGCACCGTCATCGCCGACCTCCGAGCCCGCATGCCCTTCGCCACCGCCCCGCTGGATCGGCTCACCACGGAGCAACGCGAGTCCCTGCGCGACCTCCTGCGACTGATGCTGGAGACATGACAGCGGCCGCCGCGGACTCCAGCCCGACATCGACGACCCCGGCGGACCGGACCGGATCCTGTCCGTCGCCTCTGCCACGTTCACTGAGACACATGGCGCGCCGTTCGCCAGCTTCGTCGGTTCACCGAGACCGAACAACGGACGGATCCAGCAACCGGTCGAACTTCGATGAGACGAACTCGCCAGTAGTCAAACTCCGCTGAGACTGGTGAAACTTCGCTGCGACGGGTCACCCATCCCGACGCCCGGGACGGACATCAAGGTGTCAGTCCCGCTCCCACCAATGCTCTGACCTGCGCGTTATTGCTCCGTGACCAAGCCGCCAAGGCACCGGCGAGTCGTCCGGGGCGGGCATCAAGGTAACGGCGGGGCGCAGCTGAGACCGTGAGCCGCCCGAAGGACGCGAAGGGTCGGAGTGGGCAGCACCAGCGGGCCCAGGCCCTTCGCGGCACAGGCCTGCACGCACCCCGGGTGACCGCCGGCCCCTCGACTCCAGGGCACAACGCTAGGCCCGTACTTCGCGGGTCGTTGAATCGAATGGTTCGGGCCCGGGAACGGTGTCCAAGGCCGCCCCGGTGGCGTTGGATTGGGTGTGTCGAT
>NZ_BAAATR010000090.1:0-9785 GCF_039533515.1 Kitasatospora cystarginea
ATCATGCGGTCGTAGGCCTCGAGTGCAAGGGCATGGACCTTCTCGGATATCCCCAGTTCAGCCCACTGCTTGACGCGGCGCCGGATGGTCCGACCGGAGCATCCGGCGCCAGCGATCCGTTCGTAGCCGGAGCCGTGGACCAGCGCGAGCACGATGTACTCGAAGACGGTCCGCTCTGGAACCCGTCGCCGGTGACAACCCAGCGGATGGCTCTCGGCGTATCCGTGGCACGGGCAGCAGAGCGGCGAATTGGTCCCACAGGGGGTTCCAAAAGGCATGATGGGACCGCAGGCACGAGCCCTCCGGGTGATCACTGAGCGTCATGATCACTCAGGCTCGTGCCTGCCTTGCGTTCGGGCCCGCCTGGGCTGCCCCACCCACCATTTGCCGGTCGGTCTTAGACAGCTGCGTACGGTCGGGGCATGACCACAGGACTTCCGATCACGTACCCCGTTCGCACCGAGCACGTCGAGATCCCGGT
The DNA here is from genome assembly GCF_039533515.1 of Kitasatospora cystarginea. NCBI lineage: Bacteria > Bacillati > Actinomycetota > Actinomycetes > Kitasatosporales > Streptomycetaceae > Kitasatospora > Kitasatospora cystarginea. Next base: position 482 of record NZ_BAAATR010000090.1, read on the forward strand.
GGGCCGCGACGGGGCGGGCATGGGCGGCTATCTCGCCCGTCCCGCCGCACCCGGAGCGTTCCCCGGCATCGTGGTGGGGATGGAGCTGTTCGGGATCGACCAGCGTGTGCGGGACGTCTGCGAACGGCTCGCGGGGCTCGGATTCGTCGCGCTCGCCCCCGACTTCCACCACCGGCCCCCTGGGCCGATCTGCCGCGCGATGACGCGGGTCGCAGCCGGGGCTTCGAGCTGCTGCATCTCATGACGCGCGAACAGGTCCTCGCCGACGTGGGCACCGCCATCGGCCACCTGCGTGCCGCCAGCAGTGGACGGGTCGCGATGGTCGGCCTGAGCATGGGCGGCCACATCGCCTACCTCGCCGCGACCGCGCACGACCTCGACGCCGTGGTGGTGTTCTACGGGGGCTGGCTGCCGACGACCGAAGTCCCGCTCGGCAGGCCCGAACCGACCCTGTCCCGCACCGCCGCGATCACCGCACGAGTGCTGTTCCTCGTCGGCGAGCACGACCACATCATCCCGCCGAACTCGCAGCAGGAGATCCGCGACGCACTGCACGGAGCGAGCGTGTCACATGAGTTCGTCGTCTACCCGGGAGTCGGGCACCGATTCCTCGACACCGACCCCGATGCCGCGAAGCACGCCTGGAAGCGCGTGCAGGCATTCCTCACCGGACCTGACCACGCCGAGCAGCTCGCCCATCAGGCGCGCTGATGGGCGACCGTCGCCGAGACGGTGCTGCGCCGGCCGGGGCCGGTGGCCATGCTCACCTCGGATGTCGACGGCATGGCGAAGCTCTGCGGCAGCCGTGTCCGGCTCATCGCGATCCGAGCCAGGGCGCGTGTAGCGCTCACGTCCCCGGGGAGGCGAGCGCCACCAGATCGGCCCGGGCCTCCCGTCCCCTCGTGCGGGAGGCCCAGGCCGACTGCGGTGAGCCGCCGGGTGGGTCACTTCGCCGGGCCGTGCCAGGCGGGGCTGGTGGCGAGGGCCTGGAGCTGGTCCAGCGTCAGGGCCGGGGCGTCCCGCGTCGGTTGGCCCGCCGGAGCGGCGGAGTTGAAGGAGTGGACGAGGACACGCAGGTGGTCCGGCCGCAGGATGTCGACGCCGTTGCGGACGATGCCCTTGTGGCCCGCGAAGTCGTCCTCGGTGTACGAGAGCACCTTGGTCCCGTCGGACAGCGTGGTGGCGTTCTTGAACTCGGTGCTGACGTCGGCACCCGAGAACTTGCTCGGCTGGAAGCCGCTCCAGTCCTGGACGATCACCTCGATCAGGCTCTTGCCCTGGCCGTCGTCGACGGTGAAGTGGGCGTCGCCGATGGCGCCACTGCCGCCGGTGTCGCTCTCCTTCAGCCCGTTGGGCAGGAGCTGGGCGGCGGTGGCCAGGATCTGGTCGACCTTGGGCGAGGTGAAGTTCGGCGGCGGCATGTCGGTCTTCGCGGGAGCGGCCGCGGCGGGCAGCGCGTTCAGGACCTGGTCCCAGCGATGGTCGGTGGCGATGGCGGCGAGCTGGTCCGCAGTCAGTGGCGGATCGGTCCGGGTGAGCTGGTAGACGGTCTGGCCCGGCATGTTGTACTCGTTGACGTCGACCACCGCTCCATCCGGACGGCGCAGCGTCGCGAACCACTGCTTGAAGCCGCGCGCCTTGTCGGGGTGGGTCCACCGCTGCAGGACGGTCAGGTAGGAGCCGTCCGGTCGTGCGGTGTGGCTGCAGACCGTGTACGGCTCGTAGGTCGGGTCGGGGCACTTGGCCCAGTCCGCGTTCATGTCGACGGGGGTGGGGTCGCGACGGAGGTTCACCGTGATCGAGCCCTGCCCCTGACCGTCCTCGAGCGTGAGGCCGGCGTACGGTGCCCGGCGGCCGTTGAGCTTCGGGTCCGGCTCGGTGCTTCGGCTGTCGGGGTTGCTCTCCTGCCAGCCGCTCGGGATCGCGGACTTGAGGAGGCTCAGCATCTGGTCGGCGCCGACCGGCGCGGCCGGGGTCGAGGCGGCGGCGGTCGGCGCGGGGGAACCGGAGACGGAGGCCGACGCGGGGGCTGCGGGGTCCGTCGTCCCCCTCCCGCCCGGCAGGGACGCGACCGCGGCCGCGCCGCTCGCCACCACGGCGACCATGACCGCACCGCCGATGACGTTGCGGCGCAGTTTCTTCCGTCTGCCGCGCCGTGCGGCGTCGGCGGCCAGCTCGTCGACCCCGCGCACGAGGCTGACGTCGGCCACCTCCCGCAGCGCCGAGGCGAACTCGTCTTCAAAAGGCATGGCTGTACACCGTTTCTCGGGAGCTGGGAAGGTCAGTGAATCGCCTGCGTGGCAAAGCCGTCACCGAGCAGTACGCGCATCCGCCCGAGCGCCCGATGGCTGCGCGAGCGCACCGCGGAGGAGGACAGCTGCAGGGCGGCCGCGGTCTCCTCGACGCTGCGGTCCTCCCAGAATCGCAGGACGAGCACCGCCCGGTCCTGCGGGGAGAGTTCGCGCAGTGCCTGCAGGAGAGTCAGTCTCAGGGTCGGGTCGCCGTCGTGTACGACGATCTCCGGGAACTCGTGGACCACACGTTCGCTGCTGCTGCGGCGCCGCCGGTACGACACGAAGGTGTTGGCCAGGACGACCTGCGCATAACCGGCCGGGTTCTCGAGTCGCGACAACCGCCGCCAGCGGACGTACATCCGGCTGAGCGCCTCCTGGACGAGGTCCTCGGCAAGGTACGCGTCACCGCCGGTCAGCAGGTAGGCCGTCCTGAACAGGCGCCCTCCGCAAGCGGCGGCGAACTCCAGGAAGTCGACCGGCCTCGGGGCCGTCGTCTCGCTCGTCGAGGTGTGGTCCATGCCCCGCTAACGCCGTGAGAAGTTGATGATGTTGCAGGTGTGATCAGATTATTTTTTCCGAGGGAGGTCCAGGCCGGCCTTCGAGCTCTGCGGGTGTGGGACCTGAGTCGGCATCAGGGTCGGGTCGGGGTGCGGTCAGGGCGATCACCGGTTCCGCGGGGGTGGAGCGGCGGGACTCGGACGGGACCGCGCCGGCAGCGACCATGCGCCGGCAGACGTGACGTGGCCTGCGGCAGGCTTCAGCACGCCTGCTGCTGTGGCTCGATGTCACGCGCTCCTGGACCCGAAGCACTTTTCGGCCTTGGCGGAGGCGTTCCACCCTGCGGTTGGACACCGCAGGGTGGAACTTCAGCCGGCAGCCCGCCTGCCGGTCGGTGGCGCTCTCTCCTTGGTGTCAGAGGTTCTGGAGCTGGGCCCGCGCGTCGTCCAGGGTGGTCTGCGGAACCCCGATCAGCACCTGCGGGGAGCCGATGTCCCCGCTGGGGCAGAAGCGGGTGGCAGGGACGCGAACGGCCACGTCGAACTCTTCGCCGTTGCGGACTATGTCGAGGAGAGAGCCCTGCGCGCAGCTCGCCTCGGGAGCGATCGGCGGAGAGTTAAGCCAGGTGACGGGCTGGAAGGCCTCTTGTCCAGGCTCCAGTACCGTTCCGTGCTCCTTGTCGACGGAGAAGATTCCGTCACCCAGGACACCGGTGGTGAGCTTGGTGAGCACGGGCCAGTTGGCGGACCGCACGTCGTCGGTCCGCACATCAGCGGGCCCGTACATCACGCAGGCCTGCTTCGAGACGTTGGCGAGTTTGACGACACCGGACCATCGGGAATCGGCATCCACGTGCAGACCGACCATCTCGCCGACGACGGGAGTATAGCCTTCCCAGTTGTAACACAGCGGGACGTCCGCCCCTGAGAGGGCCGCGTGCGGGGCAGCCGATGCGACGGTCGCGCCGACCGTGCCGAGCGCGGTCAGGGCCAGCGCCGAAGAGGCCAGGCCGGCGACGGTACGGCGGAGATGACGCTTACTCAAAATTGCTCCCTGGTAGGACATGACATTCAGACGATCCGCTGCGGTAGAGCGGCTCACTTACTAAATGCCGCCGGGCTCGGTTGTGTTGCACTCCCAGCCGAAGTCGGGGAGACGGTTGGGCCGGACGTGTGGCAGACGTGCCGGGAGTTGATCCCGGCGGGGAGTGTCTTCGCGTTCCTGGCCGAGCACCGGGGTCGACTGTTCCCGACGGGGATGTTCGCGGACATGTATCCGTCGGCGAACGGCGGGCCGAGCATGCCGCCGCAGATCCTGGCCGCCGCGATCACGCTGCAGGCCCTGCACGGCCTGTCCGACTTCGGGACAGCCCCGCGTTGCACCCCGCACCCCACCATCAGAACAAGGCCGGCCCCGGCACCACCCACCCCGGACAGACCCAGCACCAGCAACCCCGAGCACGCCCGGAACAGCCGGCGCCCGGCGGTCGGCGGCACCGGCAGCGGCCGCAATTTCCGCGGGGCCCGTGTCTGGGGTGCCGGAGGCGGCCTGGAAGGGGCGGACGACGGTTGCGCCGCCCGTCCCGGTCGGCGCAGTCCGGTCCCGCCCCTACCGCGTGGAGGAACCCGTGGTCACCTTGCTCATGCACCACCGCTTCGACGTCGTGATCGCCGCGGTCTTCGGCCTCGTCTTCGCCCCGCTTGGCGCGGCAGCTTGAGGGAGGGGGCCGCCCCGAGCGACTGAGCGCCCGGGCCCCGTCGCCGCAGGCCCGGCGCCGAACGCTGTCAGCCCCCTGCTCTAGCGTTCCCGACATGACGCAAGCCGCTCACACGTACCGCTATCTGCGCTCCTCCGTGCTGGACGACCTGCACGGGCGCCTCGGGCTGGAGACCTCCGGCGGGGCCACACCCTTCGGCGAGGTCACCCATCCCCACTTCTTCGAGGGGATGTTGACAGCCCCGGCGGCCGCGGCCGCCGGGCTGCTCGCCGTCGCGGACGTGGCCGCCGCACGCTACTACCAGCCCCGACTACCCGCCTCGCTGGACCCGGTGGTCACCGCCAACGGCGACCGGCTGCGCTTCGAGTCCTTCTCCGGCTGCGGCGGCGTCTACGCCCGGCTCGACGTGCTCGAGTCCGGCCTGGACGGCGGCGGGATAGGCCACGGAACCACCAACGTCGACATCAACGTCCCGCTGCGGGACGCCCTCGGCCGCCTCGGCCCGGCCGAGCCGCTACGGCTCGCGGTCGGCACCGAGGCGCTGGAGGTCACCACGCCGGACGGACCGCTGGTGGAGAAGAAGGTTCCGCTGCCGGGCCGCTGGCTGCGCGGCTTCGCCGAGACGCAGGTGGTAGCCGCCGGCTTCGACCTGCGCGCCGAGTTGCCCGCCGCCGAGGCGGTCCGCTTCCTCCGCTCGCTGACGGCGGGAAGTGCGGGGGGCGCGCGCGGCACGGCCGGCGCGACGCAGTGGGTCGTCCCCACCGGGCGTCTGCTGCGCCCGACCAGCCGGCCCGTTCCGGGCGCCGTCTGCCTGCCCGGCCCGCAGCGGCTGGTCGCGCTGCAGCGGGTGCTGCGCCACGCTCGCGCGCTGCGCGTCTACGGCCCGCCGCTGACGGCCGGGGACAGCCGGCCGACCAGCTCAGCCTGGGAGGTCGAGCTGCCCGACATGCGGCTGACGCTCACTCTCTCTCCCGACCCGGCCCGCGGCTTCTCCGGCGAGGGCGGCGTGCTGGACGCGCTGGCATCGGCCGGCAGCGAGCAGGACGCGGACCTGGTCGCGGTGCTGCTGGCCTGGGAGCCGCGGATCGACGTGGCGGAGCTGGCCGAGCAGGCCGGCCTGTCGTCGCAGCGGGTCCGCGCGGCGCTGACCCGGCTGGGTACCTCCGGGCAGGTCGGCTACGACACCGCCGAGGCGGCCTTCTTCCACCGCCAGCTCCCCTACGACGCTGGCCGGGCGGAGTCCCACAACCCGCGGCTGCGGGCCGCCCGCGCTCTGGTCGCCGTGGGGGCAGTCCGGCCACAGGCCGACGGCGGGGCGCTGGTGCACGTGGAGGATCATGTGCAGCGGGTCCGGCGCGCCGGGGACGGCTCGCTGGGGTGCACCTGCCTCTGGTGGGCCAAGTACCGCGGCGGGCGCGGACCGTGCAAGCACGTGCTGGCGGTGGGCTTGGCGGCGGAGAGCGCCGCCTCGAACGATGTGAAGGAGATGGCGGCGCGATGAGCCTGCTGGACTGTGTGGACGCTGGGGATGCCAACGGCGTCGTGGCTGCGCTGGCCGCACTGGGACCGGCGGAGCGCCGCGCCCTGCTGCCCGAACTCAAGCGCCGCCGCAAGAAGCTGTCCGTCGCCTGGTGGGAGCACTCGGGAGGCCACAAGCTGGCCCTGCTGGTGGCGGGGCTGGGCTGCAACACGGCGCCCTCCGCCGCGTTCTCCTGGGCGAGCGGAGTCGGCTCCCCCGCCGGGATCGTGGTCTGGCAGAACGAGGCGGTCCTGGCCGTCGTCGACCAACAGAGTCCGGAGTGGCAGTCGGAGGTGCTGCGCAGGATCGCCGAACGACGGCCCACCGCCTGGCTCGGCGACGAGTACCCGGCGATCGAGCGCCTCGCCCGCGCCACGGGCCTGCCGGTACCGGTCACGGACGGTGTGGTGCTGGCGTGGCAGCGCCACCACGTCCCGCCCTACGCGACCGAGGAGTACCGACGCGAGCTGCTGCTCCGGCTGGTCCAGGCGCCGTCGACCCCCTCGCTGCTCCTCGGGCTCTTCGGCGTCGTCGGCGCGGGCGACCAGCTGGGCGAGGCGTGGCGCGGCGCGGTCCTCGGGCTGATCGAGGCCGGCGTGGTCGAGCGCGACGAGATACTCGACCGCTGCCTGGCCCGGCTGGCGCGCGGCGGACGGCCGGGCGACCAGCGCGGCTTCCAGCGGCTGCTGGAGGAGCTCGCGCCGACCCCGGAGGAGATCGCCGCACGGATCCGCGCCTACCTGCCGCTGCTGGACAGCCTGTCGCCGGTGGCCGCCCTCGGCCAGGCACAGCTCGCCGAGGCGGACGCCGCGGGCCTGCTGGAGCCGGAGCACCTGACCGAGGCCTCGACCACGGTCTTCTTCCGCAGCGAGAAGAAGCTGCTGCGCGCCCAGCTCGCCTGGCTGGACCGCTCCGGTCGGCGTTCCCCGGACTGGGCGGCGGCGGCCGTGCGCGGCGCGGCCTTGGCCTTCGGGCAGAGCGACGCGGAACTGCAGGAGCGGGCGCTCAAGGTGGCGGCGCGTCACCTGAAGGTGGCGGGTCCTGCCCTGCTGCCTGAACTGCAGGCGGCGACCGAGCTGCTCGGTCCGGCCCAGGCCGCCAGTGCGGTGGCGCTCTTCGGCCTGGACGCCCCCGCCGCCTCGGATGCGGCCGCGCCCTACGAGGAGTTGCTGCCGCCGCTCCCCCAGTCGGTGCCGCTGGCCGAGCCGCTGGACGGTCCCGTCGGCGTGGCCGAGGAGCTGGCCGCCGTGCTGGCGGGCGACGACAGCGTCGCCGCCTTCGAGCGGACGCTGGCCGGCCTGGTCCGCGAGGCGTTCCGGGACGGGGAGGCGCTCCGGGCGGCGCTGAAGCCGGTGCTGGGCGAGGAGGAGTGGGCCGAGACGCTCAGCGTCTGGTCTCCGGACCACACCTGGATCGCCCTCGCCGCAGCCGCGGCCGCAGGTCAGGTCACCGAGGCGCGGGCGCACGCCATGCTGCAGGGGCAGGGCCCGCTCCGGACGGAACATCAGGAGCGCCTCAGCGCCGTCCACGCCACCCGGGTGCACGAGGCCGCCGCTCTCATCGTGCTCGGACGCACGCCTTTCCTCGTCGCCACGCCCAGCTACGCGGACGGCGGGCTGGAGGCGGCCGTGCTGGTGGAGCGCCTCGCCGCCCTGGAGGCGGCGGAGGGCGAGGTCGGCGCGGCCGACTTCAGCCAGGCGCTGCTCCGCGTCCTGCCGACGGACGATCCGGCGGTGCAGGCGGCAGCCGTGCAGCTCCGCTCGGCGGAGGGCCGACGGCTGGCCCAGTGGCTCGCCCAGGGCGGGCTGCCCGGCCAGCGCACCGAGCGGCTGCCGGCCGGGGCGGGGCCGCGTGCGTGCCCGCGCGTCACCCAGCCCGGGCTCGCGCCGGATCAGGAGCCCGGGCTCCACCCGGACATACGCCGGATGCTCAACCCGATGGTGGACGGGGAGGGGCGCCACATCCTCGTCTACGGCGACATCGCGACGCCCTACGCCCTCGCCGTGCTGCCCTGCCACCGCGAGGAGCTGGCGGTCCGGCTCGGCAACGCGATCATCGAAGCCGCCCAGTACGGCGCCAAGGGCGCGCAGCTGCTGCCGCAGCTGGTCGAGGCGGGCGGTCCGGCCGGCCCCGGGGTCCACCTGACGGTGGCGTGCGCGCTCGGCGCGGCGACGGCGGAGGACCGCACGGCCGCCGTGGACGCGCTGCTGCTGCTCGCCGCCCAAGACGCGCTCGACGCGGACCGCCTCGGCGCCGATCTCGCCGAGGCGGTCCGCTGCGGCGTGGCCCCGCTGAACCGGGTGCCGCTCACCCTCCGTCAGGCTGCCGAGTCCGGCGCCTACGGGACGGTCTGGTCGGTCCTCCGCGCCGCCCTGCCGGGCCTGCTGGCCCCGGAGCCGATACGCGGCGTGCCGGAGCTGCTGGCCATCGCCGCCGACTGCGCCGCCCGCAGCGGCGCGACCGGTGCGCTGCCGGTGGTCGAGGCGCTGGCGGCGCGCCGCGGCTCCTCCCGCCTGCTGAAGGAGGCCCGGGCACTGCACGCCGTGCTGACGGCGAGCTGAGAGGCGGCTCACCCCAGCAACGCGGAGACCGCCGTCCCCTGCGCGGCGAGGGCGCCCTCGCCCTCCGGCGCGACCGGATACCCACCGAGGTCGGCCGAGGCGCGGCAAGGCGGCGGAATGCGTTGTGGCCCGTTCCTGGCAGCTCCAATGCCGGGAACGGGCCATGTGTTCCTCCCCCGGTCAGGCCCTACGGTTCCATGCCGTCGGCCATGTCGTGCAGGTGGTAGACGGCGCAGGGCAAGTCCTGGCCGTACCAGTACGGGCTGGTCAGCGCAGTGGGTGCGTCCGGGACGGCCGCCAGCTGGTCCGCAGCCTGCATCCACGCCGTGGCCACCAGCACCCGCATCCGGTCGAACTCGGCGACCAGGGCGGCCAACTCCTCGGCAGGCGGCAGCTCTACCGCGCCGTGGGCAGCCTGTGCACCGCGAGGCCGGCCAGCCGCTGCGTGGTCCAGTCGGCATCAGCCAAGCGTTCAACCCGGCAACTCAACTGCTCATCCGCCAGCTGAAGCGCTCACTCACATTTCGGCGACACGGGGCCGCTGGGGAATGGTTCTACAGCTCGACGTCCATCCAGGCGATGTCGTTCAGCTCGACGTCGAGGCCGCGGGCGCGGCGGCCGCGGTCCTTGAAGTACTCGTCCCGCAGGGCCTCGGCGAGGATCGCTTCCTGCTGGGCCTGGGGGGCTCCGGCGTCGCGGGCCTCGTACAGCCGCC
>NZ_BAAATR010000091.1:0-8909 GCF_039533515.1 Kitasatospora cystarginea
TACGCCAACCACGCGACGGCCGAACAAGTGAACCTGAAACCCCGCCAACCCCTTCTGACCAGCTGATCAGCACCTCCCGCACGCCGGGGGAAGCTCAACCAGCGGTGTGCGATCGCGGTATGGCTGATGCGACGATCAAGGTTTCCCCTGATACGCGTGACCGCCTGGCCGCTCTCGCAGCGGCCCGCGGCACCACGATCGGCGCCCAGGTAGCCCTGCTGGTGGAGCAGCAGCCCACCGCGGAGCAGATCGCCGAGCGCGTCGCCGAGGGCCGCCGGCTGCTGTGAGAGCACTTCGGGATGACCCTCACCGACACCGAACTGGACCAGGGCCCGGACCTGCTGCAGCGGGTCTACGACATCGCCGCGGCCGACGCGCGCGCCAAGGTCGCCCCGAGGCGCAGCGCGTGATCATCCTGGATTCCAGCGCCCTGGCCGCGCTGGCCGACGGCCACCAGCGCCTGCACCGGATTGTGGACTCCGCCCTGTGCAGCCCCTTCCAGCACCTGCTGGTCCCGGTGCTGTGCCTGGTCGAGGCCGAAATCAAGGACGAGGGCGCCGCGCACGCGGTCCTGGCGCTGCCCTCGCTCGAGTTCGAGCCCCTGGACGCGAGCACCGCCGTGCTGGTGGCGACCATGGTCCGCGACGGCTACGGAGGCCGGGACCTGGCTCACACCATCTCCGCCAGCCTGCCCACCCCGGCGCGCCCGCTGCAGCACCTGATCCTGACGGCCCGTCCGGAGCTGTACCCGCCCGGGATCGCCACCGTCCACATCGACGACCCCCGCCTGGAGCCGTACGAGTGTGGCTGCCGGGGCGGGGGAAGCTCCCCGCGAGCGCGGGGCCGACCTGCCCCGGCCGGCGGTGTAGACCACCTTGACGGGACCATCCCCGCGACCGCGGGGATCTTCCTCGCCTCGACAGCTTGCGGCAGCCAGGCCGCTCGTCGGCCCCGCGCTCGCGGGGATGGTCCCGCGGAGGCCCGCGTGATTCTCGGCGTGGCCGCCGCCCGTGCCGGTCGTCATGGTCGCGTGCGCGAGCGGCTACCGGGAGATCGCCATTGGCAGCGGCTCGGTGCCTCCGTCGCCAGTGGGGCGCGCGGGCCGATGACGCCCGCTCTGCGTGTGCGCCTTGTGCGCCCTGTCTTACCGACAGTTGTCGGTATGTACTCGCTTCGTGACGACAACCACCGAACGTCCTGTGCCCGCCCCTGGACCTGACGGGGTGAATCCTCTGCGCGCCCGCCGGGCCGTGCGCGACTTGTACGCCCGGCCGACGATCACGGCGGCGGACCTGACCGCTCCGCTGCTCGTCCTGCCCGACGACGGCCCGGCCGGACCGGAGCTTCCCGGGGCGACCAGCCTGTACGGCGTTGCTCGTACGGTCCGTCGCTGGCGGGACCTGGGCATCCGGGGAGTGAAGATCTTCGCGTACGGGCACGACCGTGACCACCGCGCATCGGGCGCTCTGGCCGCCGGCAACCGGATGCTGGCCGGAATCGAGGCGGTCAAGGCTGTCGCCCCCGACATGGCGGTGACCACCGAGGTGTGCGGCTGCTCGTGGACCGACCACGGGCAGTGCGTCCTGCGCCGCGACGATGGCGGGATCGACCTGGACGCTACCTACGAGCTGATGGCCGCCATGGCGGTGCAGCACGCCCAGGCCGGTGCCGACGTGGTGTCGCCGACCGCGATGCTCGACGGCTCGGTACGAGCTGTACGCAGCTGGCTGGACGAGGCCAACCACCGCGATGTCGGGGTGAACCCGAACCTGGCCCTGCACACCGTGCTGTACGGGCCGTTCAAGCAGCTGATGGGTACCGACCCGCGGGCTGGGCACCGGCGCGGTCTGCAGCTGGAGCCGGGCCGGGCGGACCGCGACGCTCTCGTCCAGGCCCGCCGCTGGGTGGCGGAGGGCGCGGACTCGCTCACGCTGCAGCCGGTCATGACGGCGATGGACGTGCTGGTCCGCCTACGAGCCGACCAGCAGGTGCCGATCGTCGCGTACTCGACGTCCGGGGAGTGGGCGGCGCTCCAACAGCTAGGCCCGGAGGGCGTGGTGGAGTACCACGCGGCGCTCAAGCGGGCCGGCGCCGACGTGATCCTGTCCTTCGCGGCCGAGCAGGTCGCCCAGCACCTGGAGGGGGCCGGCCGTGGATGACACCCCCTGGCAGCGGCCCGCCGCCCTGGCACCGATCCTCGCGGATGCCGCCGAGCTCGGGTTCGCCATGTCGTGCGAGGAGCGGACCGGCTCGCTGCTGGCCACCCTCGCCGCCTCCAAACCGGGCGGGCGGATGCTGGAACTTGGCACCGGGGTCGGCGCGGGTGCGGCCTGGCTGCTGCACGGCATGACGGCCAGCTCCCGGCTCGTGACCGTCGAAGCGGACCCGAAAGTGCAGACGGTCGCCGCCCGGCACCTCGCCGCCGACGACCGGGTGACGTTCGAGACCGCTGACGCGGACGCCTGGCTGGACGCCTATGACGGCCCCCGGTTCGCGCTCGCCTACGTGGACTGCCGGCCCGGAAAGTTCCACCGCCTGCCCGACCTGCTCGACCTGCTGGAGCCCGGCGGCCTGTACGTGGTGGATGACCTGCTCCCGCAGGTTACCTGGCCCGGCGACCACCAGCCGCGGGTGAACGGCTTCCTCACCCGAATGCCCGAACAGCCCAAGATCCGTGCCACGCCGATGCGCTGGGCATCCGGACTGCTGGTCGGCGCGAGAATCTGACGGACTATCATCACCGCATGGCCGCTGCTGAGCTGATCCGCATCGTCTCCCGCTCCTCCCCCATGGCGCTCGCCCAGGTGGAGCGCGTCCGCGCCGAACTCGCCGCCCTGCACCCGGGCATCCGCACGGAGGTGGTGCCCGTCACCACCTCCGGCGACCGGTGGATGGGCGACCTCGCCCACCTCGGCGGCAAGGGCGCCTTCACCAAGGAGGTCGACGCCGCGCTGCTCGCCGGAGAGGCCGACCTGGCGGTGCACTGCCTCAAGGACGTGCCCGCCGACCGGCCGCTGCCCACCGGAACGGTGTTCGCCGCCTACCTGGAGCGCGACGACATCCGCGACGCGCTCGTCCACCCTGGCGGCCTCGCCCTGGACAAGCTCCCGGCTGGCAGCCGGATCGGCACCTCCTCGGTGCGCAGGATTGCCCAGCTCGCCGCCTCCCATCCGCACCTGAAGTGCGTGCCGATTCGCGGCAACGCCAACAGCCGCCTAGCCAAGCTCCACGTCGGCGAGGCCGACGCGCTGCTGCTGGCCGTCTCCGGCCTGGAGCGGATCGGGGAGACGGAGCGGATCAGTGAGGTTCTGTCGCTCGACGGGATGTGTCCGCCGATCGGCGCGGGCATCCTCGCTCTGCAGTGCCGCGAGGACGACAGCGCCACCATCAACGCCGTAACCGGTCTCGGTCATCACGACACCTGGCGCGAGGCCACCGCCGAGCGGATGTTCCTCCACGTTCTCCAGGGTCACTGCAACTCGCCGATCGCCGGGTACGCGAAGGCCGAGCCGGACGGCCGCCTGTCCCTGCGCGGCAGGGTCTTCTCCCCGGACGGCAAGCAAATCCTGGACGCCCACGAGTGGGCCGGCTCTTTGAGCCCTGAAGACCTCGGCACCGCCACGGCCCTCGCGCTCAAACGGCAAGGCGCGCACGAGCTGATCGCCGCGATCCCCCACTGACCGCCATCTCCAGACGGCAGCAAGCCCCCGGGCCGAGAAGGCCCGGGGCGTTCACGCCGCCTCTGCCATAGCCGATCAGCCCCAACTGGCGTCTTGGAGGGTCCAGACGCTGTTGTCAAGGGTGTTCCAGCCGGTGTCGGTGAGGTTCCACCCGGAGTCGACTGCTCCCCGCGCTCGCGGGGATGGTCCCCGCAGTTGTCCCGGTTTTCCCCGAAGCGGGCGAAGCGGAGATCCCGAGGGCGCGGCCGGGGCCTCACGCCGCTCCGGTCCGCAGCGGTGTCAGCCGGACCGGGTGCTGGTAACCCGGCGGGATCGCATCGCCGATTCGAAGACAGCCTTGTCGCCGTACGCTGATGGCCGGGCCCCTCACGGCTCGAGCGTGAGGGCCCGGCCATCTTCTCGGGTTGTGCTGATGCCTGGTCAGGGTCCGGCGATCACCCAGGTCACGAAAATTGCGGACATGCCAGGGTGGTATCTGTACACGACGTGATGCGGTCGCCGGAGTCGGAGGCCGGGTCGGTGCGGGCGGTGTAGTCGTCGACCTCGGGGTCGGCGCCGCCGGGCACCGGGATGCCGAGCCGCGGGTAGAGGGCGAGGCGCTCGACGAGCTTCTCGACCGCGTCCAGCTCGCCGGGGCGCAGCGTGGCGAGGGCGGCTTCGGCGGTGTCGGAGAGGAAGACGTGCAGCGGGGTCGGCTGTTCGGGCTGGTCTGTCACCGGTCGCCGCCGGCGGCGCGGAGCCGGGCGAAGGCGTCGGCGGCCGGGGTCCACTTCTGGCCGCCGATGGGTGCGGTGAGGGATGCCATGGCCTCGGGGCTGGTGCGTAGGACCAGGCGGTGGCGGTAGGTGGCGATGACTTCGGCGACGGCGCCGAGGTCGCCGATTGGGGAGGAGTCGAGGGCGGCGGCCAGGGCCTGCTCGAAGGCCTCGCGGTCGCCGGGCAGGCCGTAGCGGGAGAGCGCGGTGCGCAGCTCGTGCAGGGTGGTCGGCCTGGGAACGGCCGTGTCCTGGTGGTCGGGCTGGGTGGTCACCTGGTCCTCCTCGGTGGTGGCGGCCGCCGTGGTGGCGGGCCGCAGGTTCGACGGTAGCGGTCGGCGGGCGCTGGTTGGGACGGTCCTGGTCACGCGGCACCGCTGAGGGTCACCGGCGGGCGGGCGGTGCGCAGCGGGACGGCGTGGCCGCGGGCGACGGCGAGAGCGGCGTGGTGGCGGGCGAGGGCTTCGCGGGCCCGGGTGGTTCGGGCCAGGGCCTCCTCGTCTTCGACGCAGGGGCGGTGGGCTTCCTCGGGTTCGCGCAGGCGGTTGTAGTGCTGGCGCAGGATCTCCTCCCGGGCGGCGGCTTCTTCGTCGAGCGCTGCCTGACGGGCCTGGGCCTGGTCGCGCATCTGCTGGCGGAGCTGCTGGTAGGCCGGGCTGTCGGCGAGCGGGCGTGCGGCCGGGATGGGGGCCAGGGCCGGGCGCTGCTGGGCCGGGGCGGGGGTCGGTTCCAGGTCGGGTGCCGGGCTGGCGGTGGTGGCGCCGACCCGGATCTCGATGGCGCGGACGGTGTCGGGCCGGGCCTGGTTGAGCTTGGTGAGGAGCTGGTGCTGCTCCAGGCGCAGCTTGGTGGCCCAGGCCGGGGAGTCGCACGTGATGCGCAGGGTGCGGGTGTCGGCGTTGAAGCCGGCCGGGAACCAGTGGGTGGCTTCCTCCGCGCCGACGAGCTGGGCCCAGTTGTTGCGCATGGTGCCCTGGGCGGTGCCGAGCGCCCAACCCTGGGCGGCGGCCATGGTGGGCACGACGGAGGCCAGGGTGGAAGGGTCGCGGGTGTCCCGGCCGGCGCGGGCGATCTGCTGGCGGGTCGGGACGGTCTTCTTCGCGGGGGCGTTGCCGTTGAGGCGTGCGGTTCGGCGGGCGGCGCGCAGCGCGGTGCGGGCCAGGTCGGCGCCGCCGGGCTCCTGGGTGGTGCTGGTCATGCGGTGAACCTCCTGACGGGGATGCGGGCGTGCTCGGCGGCGTCGGCGATCTGCTCGTCCAGGGCCCGGTTGTCGATGAAGGCGAGGACCAGGTCGGCGTCCGTGATGAGCCGGTCGGCCAGGTCCTCGTCGGTGAGCGGCGGGTGGCTGTGGTCGGGGCGGGGGTCGAGGCAGCCGCACCGACGGTCGCGGTTCACCGGTTCGGTTGGCTGGTCGTTGGCCTTGGCCCAGCGGCGGGCTAGGTCGCCGACCTCGCCGGTGGCCTCGAGGTGGCGGACGGCCAGCAGGTGGAGCGGGCCGCGGTCCTGGACCAGGTCGTGCCAGGTCTCCAGCAGCACGTCCTCGACCAGCTGCTCGTCGGCCCAGCCGGCCGGCTCGGTGACGACGACGCTGGTCGAGGCGACCACCAGGCGCAGCGCGGTGACCTGGGGAGCGCCGGTGAAGCGGTTGAGCTTGGCCAGCAGGGACGTGGTGAGCAGCCTGGTCTGGAGCAGGTAGGCCCTGGTGTCGCACAGCACCAGCAGCTCGCCGGTCTGCGGGTCGTAGACCGGCACGGTGTGGGCGGCCAGCGCGGGGGTGGCGGCTTGAGTCCACCAGGGGAAGGCCCGCCAGAGCTCGATTCGGGAGTCGTCGGTCATCGGGTCACTCCGAGCTGGACGTTGGGGTTGGCGGCGAGGTGGGCGTACTGGGCGACCAGATCGGCGCCGAAACGCTCGAAGGCCTGGTCGCCGGCGGCTTCCATCTGGGCGAGCGCGACCGCGGGCAGGTAGGCGGCTTCGAGCAGGTCCTGCCTGGTCGCGGGCGCGGTGGTGGCGGCCGCGCCGAACAGGTCGGCCATGAACTCCAGCTCAGCGGCCAGCTCCCGGACGGCGACCACGGAGGTGTCGTCGACCCGCACGGCGGCTCGCTCGGCCACCGCCTGGTCGTGCTGCTCCTGCTCGACGTCCTGGCGCAGGGCGTGCGCGATCAGGGAGTGCGGCCGCTCAGGGCGCCACAGCACCCCGGCGCACCCGTACTGGCCTGCGATCTCGCCCAGCCAGGACATGACCCGGTCCTCGGACCAGCCCCGGTCGGCCAGGTCGTTGAGGACCCACCGCAGCTGGTCGTGCGAGGCTTGGCGCACCCACGGCACCCGCCGATACGCGACCCGGGCGAGCTGGTCGCTGGCAGCCATCATGGCTGCCGTGACGACCTGCCCGAGCACCGTGCGGCGCCGCTCCCCGGTCGACTGCGCAGCGCGCTTCTTCCTGGTGCTGGACGTGGTCTCACGGGCCGTGCCCGTAGTTTTTGAATCACCCACAGAGGGAGAGCCAAGGTCAGTAGTGGTACCACCCTCCATTGGGGTGCAACGCGACGTGCTGACGGACTGTCGGATACGGCTGTGACGGACGGTGCGGCGGGTGCGGCGGAGTTTCCGGGCGGCCTTCTTCCCGAGTTTCGCGATCAGGCCCCGGCCCTCCTCCGAGATGCCGGTCATCCGCCGCTCCACGCCCTCGCCTGCGGTCCGGATCCCGAGCGCTCGGTCATAAGAAAGGGGGATGAGGCGCTCGTACTCCGACGCGAGGCAGGTGACCCGCTTCTGACCGGGCATCATCGGCAGCCGGGTGCCGATCGAGCGCCAGGCCAGCAGGCCGGTCGCCCGCAGGATCTCCAGGTGGTACTGCACGGTCCGCTTGCTGCATTTCAGCTTCCGCATCAGGAACGTGATGGTCGGCCGGCACGGAGTGAGCTCCGACAGCACCTCGACCAGACGCAGCGTCGTCTCGCCGAACTTCGGGCCGTGCGTCGGGACGTAGAAGCCGGCACCGTGTACCCATTGCGAGGCCTGCCGCCAGCTGTAGACGTCCAACGCGATCCGGCCTGCCGTACCCGACACTGTCTGCTGTTCCTGCGGCTCCCACGCCACTTGGCACGAGGTCGACCTGGACGACTCTTTGGGTGGGGCGGGCTGCTGGCCGGGAGCGATGGCGGTAGCTGCGGTGGTGCCTGCGTTCATCGGGCACCACGTAGATGCCCCGGATGCCGCGAGACCGGCATATGCAGTCGAACAACATGAAGTAGTGATGAAACGGGCGTAGCCCGGGGGAGTGATTTGTGTCACGTCAAACTGGCGGTGTGGCGGTGTGACTGACACGCCACCCGGATTGAGCGGGCGCGGACTGGCCAGGCAGCAGAGGGAATCAGGGTGTGCGGAGCGATCAATGGGACCGCCAGCGGCATCGGCCTGCGCGACGCCAACAGTGACGGCACCCCGGTGCAGCCCGTCAGCTGCGCCATGGTCTCTGCGGCGCCGACACCGAGGCGGTGGTGTTCGACGAAGGTCCGCGGCTGGTGGCGCTTGTCGCCAGTGCGGGGCTGCGAAGGCCGGTGCGACTGTGACGAAGGCGCCGGTCGCCACCGGGTGGTCGACGCCGTCTGCCATGGTGCGCGGTGGATCAGACGTCCTTCAGGACGTTCTCGGTGGTGGCGGGTTCAGGCTCGTGCTCGCCACTGGATCAGCATGATGTCGGCGCTGGCGCCGCTTGCGAGGCCGAAAAGCGCCACGCGCGTGCCTGGGCGCAGTCGGCCCTGCTCGTGGGCGTGAGCGAGTTGGAGGGGGAGGGTGGCGGCGCCCATGTTGCCGGTGCGGGCTGGGGCCTGCGCCCGTTACACGAGAAGAACGCAGTCAAGGGCGGCTGAGCGCCATGGCACCCGTGAAGGGTCGCTCAGCCGTCGCGCTCCGGTCTCCTGCCCAGGTGGTGATTGGGTTTCAAACCATATGTCGCCCCGTGGGATGAATGTGATTCGTACCCGGGCGTGTCGCTGCTGCCCGCTGCGAGCCTTGTCTATACCAGGTAGGTATGGGGACTGCACCTTCCGGCGGGCCCTGCCCACGTCCGGCCACCCCACCGAGAGCCGACACCCGTCGGTGCACTTGCGGAGGTACATCATGTCCCGTTCCACTACCACGCTCGCTGCCCTGGCGGCCGCCGGCCTGATCGCCTTGGCAGCGCCCGCGGCTGCTGTTGCCGCGCCCCGCGCGGCCACCAACACCATGTGCCTGGACGTGGGTGGTTCTCGCAACAACGGGGACCACGCCAAGATCTGGCAGTGCCAGAGCCCCGGCTTCGGCAATCAGGACTTCGTCATCGACAGGGGCCAGATCAAGGTCAGGGACACCATCGGAACCGGCCGACAGATGTGCCTGGACGTGGGTGGTTCTCGCAACAACGGGGACCACGCCAAGATCTGGCAGTGCCAGAGCCCCGGCTTCGGCAATCAGGACTTCGTCATCGA
>NZ_BAAATR010000091.1:9008-9290 GCF_039533515.1 Kitasatospora cystarginea
ACAGCGGTCAGATCAAGGTCAGGGACACGATCTGACAGGCCGGCGCGGGGCAAGGTGATGGCCCGGCTCTCGCGCTGCGCCGCGAGCAGGTCCCGCTCGCCAGGCCGCCGCGCTCCGTCGCCCCGATCCTAAATGATCACGAATGGGGCGGGTAGAGGATCTCCAGCCATTGGGGACGGCCCGATTAGGCAGTGTCCTGGCGATCACGAGCGAAGCCAGATGACGAGTGCGGCTGCGGTGACGGTGCCGAGGTAGACGTAGCCGCGCTTGTCGAATCTGGTC
>NZ_BAAATR010000092.1:0-8976 GCF_039533515.1 Kitasatospora cystarginea
CGCTGACCACCGCCGTCGCCCAGGCGTACGTGCGTGGTGCGAGCGTCGACTGGCAGGCGGTCTTCGCCGGCCAGGGCGCCCGCCGGGTGGACCTGCCCACCTACGCCTTCCAGCGCCAGCACTACTGGCCGGAGGCACTGCCCGCCGCCACCAACCAGGCGGGCACGGGCACGGGTCCGGACTCGACCGACGCCCGGTTCTGGGAGGCCGTGGAGAGCGAGGACCTCGCCGCCCTGGCCGCGACCCTCGACCTGGACGCGACGGACGCGCAGTCCCCGCTGAACGCCCTGTCGCCGGTGCTGCCGGTGCTCTCCGCCTGGCGTCGCCAGCAGCGCGAGCAGTCGGTGGTGGACGGCTGGCGCTACCAGGTCACCTGGAAGCCGGCCGCCGAGAACCACACCACCGTCTCCGGCACCTGGCTGCTGGCCGTTCCGGCCACGCACGCCGAGGACGGCTGGGTGTCCGAGGTGGCCCGCACTCTCGCCGACAGCGGCGTCGAGCTCCGACGGATCACCGTCGACACCACCGCCGGCGACCGTGACGCACTGGCCGAGAGCCTGCGCACCGCGCACGCGGAGACGGCGGAGCCGACCGGAGTGCTGTCGCTGCTGGCCCTGGACGAGCAGGAGCACCCGGTGCACCCGGCCCTGTCGGCCGGTCTCGCCGCGACCGCGCTGCTCGCCCAGGCCCTGGGCGACGCCGGGACCGAAGCGCCGCTGTGGTGCGTGACGCGCGGTGCGGTCTCGACCGGCCGCAGTGACCGGCTCACCAGCCCGGCGCAGGCCCAGACCTGGGGCCTGGGCCGAGCGGTGGCCCTGGAGCACCCCGAGCGCTGGGGCGGCCTGGTCGACCTCCCGGAGGCCCTGGACGAGCGCGTGCTCTCGCGCCTGACCGGTGCCCTCACGGGAGTCGACGGTGAGGACCAGCTGGCACTCCGCCGCTCCGGCCACTTCGTCCGCAGGCTGGTCCGAGCCACCAGGCCGCAGGCGGCCGTCGCCGCCTGGAAGCCGCGCGGCACCGTCCTGATCACGGGTGGCACCGGTGCCCTGGGCGCCGAGGTCGCACGCTGGCTGGCCAGGAACGGTGCCGAGCACCTGGTGCTCACCGGACGCCGCGGCGCCGACGCCCCGGGCGCGGCCGAACTCCGCGCGGAGCTGGTCGAGTCGGGCGTCCAGGTCACCCTGGAGGCCTGCGACGTGGCCGACCGGTCGGCGGTGGAGACGCTGGTCAAGCGGCTCACCACCGACCCGACCACCCCCCTGCGCGCGGTGGTGCACGCGGCCGGCGTCACCCAGGACACCGCGCTGATGGAGAGCGACCTGGCCGAGCTGTCCCGGGTCGTGGACGCCAAGGTCTCCGGCGCGGTCAACCTGGACGCCGCGCTCGGCGACACCGAGCTTGACGCCTTCGTGCTCTTCTCCTCGATCGCAGGGGTGTGGGGCAGCGGCGGCCAGACCGGCTACGCGGCGGCCAACGCCTTCCTCGACGCGCTGGCCGAGCAGCGCCGCGCGGCCGGGCTGGCGGCCACCTCGGTGGCCTGGGGCCCGTGGGGCGAGATCGGTATGGCAGCCGACGACGTGGCTGCCGAGCAGCTGCGGCGACGCGGTCTGCGGGTGATGGCACCGGAGCTCGGGATCACCGCGCTCCAGCAGGCCCTCGACCTCCGCGACACCGCGCTGACCGTTGCCGATGTCGACTGGGAGCTGTTCGCGCCGGCGTTCGCCGCCGCGCGGCCCCGTCCGCTGATCACCGAGCTCCCCGAGGTCCGCGAGGCGCTCGCGGAGGCCACGGCCGAGGCGGGCACCGAGGACCGGGCGGCGGCGTTCCAGGAGCGGCTGCGCGGCCTGGCCGCCGCCGACCAGGGACGCACGCTGCTCGACCTGGTGCGCACCGAGGTCGCCGCCGTCCTCGGCTACGCCGGGGCCGCGGCGGTCGAGGCCGGCCGGGCCTTCAACGAGCTGGGCTTCGACTCGCTCACCGCGGTCGAGCTGCGCAACCGCCTGAACGCGGCCGCCGGACTGCGCCTGCCGGCCAGCCTGGTGTTCGACTACCCGAACCCGACCGCCCTGGCCGAGCACCTGCGGGCGGAGCTGGTCGGGGACGGTCCCGCCGACACCGCGCCGGTGCTCGCCGAACTCGACGAGCTGGACCGCAAGCTCTCCGCCCTCTCTCCCGACCACGCCGAACGCGCCCGCGTCACGGCCCGACTCCAGGCCCTCCTCTCGAAGTGGAACGCGGTCGACGGCTCCGCCGACGGCACCGAGGACGACGACGAGCTGGACGACGTCTCGGCAGACGACCTCTTCGACATCATCAACAAGGAATTCGGCAGGTCCTGACGTGACGACCGCAACCCACCACGCGACCAGCGTGACGACCGCACCTGACCAGGCCTCCCGGAAGGCAGCCCACTGATGGCAGACGAAAAGAAGCTCCTCGACCACCTCAAGTGGATGACCACCGAGCTGCGCCGGGCCAACCGCCGACTGCGCGAGGTCGAGGAGGCCGAGCAGGAGCCGATCGCGATCGTGGCGATGAGCTGCCGCCTCCCCGGCGGTGTGCGCTCGCCCGAGGACCTGTGGCAGCTGGTCTCCACCGGGGCCGACGCCATCTCGCCGTTCCCCACCGACCGCGGCTGGAACATCGAGGGCCTGTACCACCCGGACCCGGACCACCAGGGCACCTTCTACGCCGACGGTGGCGGATTCCTGCACGACGCGGCCGAGTTCGACCCCGAGTTCTTCGGGATCTCGCCGCGTGAGGCACTGGCCATGGACCCGCAGCAGCGTCTGCTGCTCGAAGCCTCCTGGGAGGTGTGCGAGCGGGCGGGCATCGACCCGGCCACCCTGCGCGGCAGCCGTACCGGTGTCTACGTGGGCGGCAGCTACCAGGGCTACGGCTCGGAGCTCAAGGAGGTGCCGGAGGGCGTCGAGGGCCGGCTGCTGACCGGCAACGCGACCAGCGTGCTCTCCGGCCGGATCGCCTACACCCTGGGCCTGGAGGGCCCGGCCGCAACCCTGGACACCGCCTGCTCCTCCTCGCTGGTCGCCCTGCACTGGGCCTGCCAGGCGCTCCGGCGCGGCGACTGCACCAAGGCACTGGTCGGCGGTGTGACCGTGATGGCCACCCCGGACGTCTTCGTCGAGTTCAGCCGCCAGCGCGGGCTGGCGGCCGACGGCCGGTGCAAGTCCTTCGCCGCGGCGGCGGACGGCACCGGCTGGTCCGAGGGCGTGGCGGTGCTGCTGGTCGAGCGCCTGTCGGACGCCCGCCGCAACGGGCACCCCGTGCTCGCGGTGGTGCGCGGCAGCGCGGTGAACCAGGACGGCGCCTCCAACGGCCTGACCGCCCCCAACGGCCCCTCCCAGCAGCGGGTGATCCGGCAGGCGCTGGCCGACGCCAGGCTGACGGCGGATCAGATCGACGTGGTCGAGGCACACGGCACCGGCACGGTGCTCGGCGACCCGATCGAGGCGCAGGCGCTGCTCGCCACCTACGGGCGGGAGCGCCCGGCGGAGAAGCCGCTGTGGCTCGGCTCGCTGAAGTCCAACATCGGCCACACCCAGGCGGCCGCCGGTGTTGCCGGTGTGATCAAGATGGTGCTGGCGCTCCAGCACGGTGTGCTGCCGAAGACCCTGCACGTGGACGAGCCCTCGCCGCACGTGGACTGGTCGGTCGGCGCGGTCGAACTGCTCACCGATGCCCGGCCGTGGCCGGAGACCGGCGAGCCCCGCCGCGCCGCCACCTCGTCCTTCGGCGTCAGCGGCACCAACGCCCACACCATCCTGGAGCAGGCGCCCCCGGTCCCGGAGGCCGACGACACCGAGGAGACGGACGCCGACACCGCCACCGTGAACACGGCGCTCGTCCCGTGGTTCCTCTCCGCCAAGGGCGCCGACGCGTTGCGCGCCCAGGCCCGGCAGCTGCTGGACCGCCTCACCGCCGACCCCGGGCTCCGCCCGGCCGACGTCGGCTACTCCCTGGCCACCACCCGCTCGGCACTGCCGCAGCGCGCGGCGGTCGTCGCCGCCGAGCCGGCCGACTTCCGCAGCGGCCTCCAGGCGCTGGCCTCGGGCGAGAGCGCACCGCAGTACGTGGTCGCGGACTCGGTCGCCGACGGCGCGCTGGCCTTCCTGTTCACCGGCCAGGGCAGCCAGCGGGCCGGCATGGGCCGGGAGCTGTACGAGACCTTCCCGCCGTTCGCCACCACCCTGGACGCCGTCTGCACCGAGCTGGACCGGCACCTGGAGCGTCCGCTGCGCGAGCTGATGTTCGCGGGTGAGGAGCTGGACCAGACCGCATACACGCAGCCCGCGCTGTTCGCCATCGAGGTGGCACTGTTCCGCCTGGTGGAGTCCTGGGGGCTGCGTCCCGACTTCCTGGCGGGCCACTCGATCGGTGAGCTGGCGGCCGCGCACGTCACCGGAGTGCTCTCGCTGGAGGATGCCGCGCTGCTGGTGGCCGCCCGCGGCCGGCTGATGCAGCAACTGCCGACCGGCGGCGTCATGGTGGCGATCCAGGCGAGCGAGGGCGAGGTGCGGCCGCTGCTGACCGGGGAGTTCGGGATCGCGGCGGTCAACGGTCCCACCTCGGTGGTGATTTCGGGTGACGAGCGCGCGGTGTTGGAGGTGGCGGCGGACTGGGAGGCCCAGGGTCGCAAGACCAAGCGGCTCACCGTCAGCCACGCGTTCCACTCGCCGCTGATGGAGCCGATGCTCGCCGAGTTCCGCACCGTCGCCGAGGGGCTGACCTTCGGTGAGCCGAAGATTCCGGTCGTCTCCACGCTCACCGGTGACATCACGGACGAGATCCGCACCGCCGAGTACTGGGTGCGCCACGTCCGCGAGGCGGTCCGCTTCCACGACGCGATCCGCACGCTGGAGGCCGAAGGCGTCCGCACCTACGTGGAGTTGGGCCCGGACGGGGTGCTCTCCGCGATGGGCCAGGAGTGCGTGATCGAGGACGCCGCTTTCGTGCCGCTGCTGCGCGCCGGCCGCGCCGAGACCGAGGCACTGACGATCGGCCTGGCCCAGGCGCATGCGCGCGGTGCCGCCCTGGACTGGGAGGCGTTCTTCGCGGGCCGCGGCGCCAGCCGGGTCGGCCTGCCGACCTACCCCTTCCAGCGGGGGCACTACTGGCTGGAGTCGGGCAGCGGATCCGCCGCGGCCGCGCCGGCCGACGAGGCGGACGCCCGCTTCTGGGAGGCCGTCGAGCGCGAGGACCTGGACGCCCTGGCCGAGACCCTCCAGGTCGAGGGCGGCGACGAGCTGGGCGCGCTGCTGCCCGCCCTTTCGGCCTGGCGCCGGCAGAGCAGGCAGCAGTCCACGGTGGACGGCTGGCGCTACCGGGTGACCTGGAAGCCGGTCACCGACGCCGGCTCGGGCGTGCCCTCGGGGACGTGGCTGGTGGTCGCACCGGCCGAGGACGCCGTCGCGGCGGACGTGGTCCGGACGCTGACCGAGCACGGTGCGGAGATCCGCCGAATCGAGCCGACCGGTGCCGGTCGCGACGCCCTGGCCGAGCAGCTGCGCGGTGCCGTCGCCGACGGTGCGGCGGTCGCGGGCGTGCTGTCCCTGCTCACCCTGGACGAGCACGGCACCGCCGCGCCGACCGCGACCCTGGTACAGGCCCTGGGGGGCGCCGGTATCGCCGCCCCGCTGTGGTGCGTGACGCGCGGTGCGGTCTCGACCGGCCGCAGTGACCGGCTCACCAGCCCGGCGCAGGCCCAGACCTGGGGCCTGGGCCGGGTGGTGGCCCTGGAGCACCCCGAGCGCTGGGGCGGTCTGATCGACCTGCCCGAGGTGCTGGACGAGCGCGCCCTCGGCCGACTGGCCGACGTGCTCACGGGGGCCGAGGACCAGGTCGCCGTACGCGCCTCGGGGGTGTACGCCCGGCGCCTGGCACGGGCCCCGCGTGGTGGCGCCGCCGACTGGAAGCCGGCCGGTCCCGTCCTGGTCACCGGTGGCACCGGCGCCCTGGGCGCGGAGGTCGCGCGCTGGCTGGTGCGCAACGGTGCCGAGCACCTGGTGCTGACCAGCCGCCGCGGCCTGGACGCCCCCGGTGCGGCCGAACTGCGCGACGAGCTGGCCGAGTCGGGCGCTGCTGTCACGGTGGCCGCCTGCGACGTGGCCGACCGCGACACGCTGGCCGAACTGTTGGCGTCCGTCGAGGTGTCGGCCGTGTTCCACACCGCCGGCGTGCTGGACGACGGCATGGTGGACAGCCTGACGCCCGAGCGGTTCGCCGCTGTCGCCCGTCCGAAGGTGGACGCGGCGCTCAACCTGCACGAACTCACCGCCGAGCTCGACCTCTCCGCATTCGTCCTCTTCTCCTCCACCGCCGGCACGATCGGCAACGCGGGCCAGGGCAACTACGCCGCCGCCAACGCCTTCCTGGACGCCCTCGCCGAGCAGCGCCGGGCCGACGGCCTCGCCGCCACCTCCATCGCCTGGGGCCCGTGGGCGCAGGGCGGCATGGCCGCCGACCGCGCCCTCGAGGAGCGGCTGCGCCGCGAGGGCGTCCCGCCGATGGCCGCCGAGTCGGCGATCACGGCCCTTCAGCAGGCACTCGAGAACGGTGACACCGCGATCGCGGTCGCCGACATCGCCTGGGAGGTGCTGCTGGCCGACCCGGGTGCCTCGCCCCGCGCCACCACCCTGTTCGACGAGATCCCCGAGGCCCGCCGAGTCCTCGCCGCCCCGGCCTCCGACGCGTCCGCCGAGCGCAGTCCCCTCGCGCAGCGCCTCGCCGGCCTCTCGGAGACCGACCGCGCCGCGGTGCTGCTCAACCTGGTCCGCACCGAGGTCGCCGCCGTCCTCGGCTACGGCACGCCAGAGGCGGTGGACGCGGGACGGGCGTTCCGCGAGCTGGGCTTCGACTCGCTCACCGCCGTCGAACTGCGCAACCGGCTGGGCGCCGTCACCGGACTGAGCCTCCCGACCACCCTGGTGTTCGACTACCCGACCTCGACCGCGCTGTCCCAGTACCTGCGGACGGAGTTCTTCGGTCAGGAGCCCGCGGCCGAGCTGCCGGTACCTGGCAATCGTGCCGAGGACGAGCCGATCGCGATCGTCGCGATGAGCTGCCGCTTCCCGGGCGGGGTCACCACGCCCGAGGAGCTGTGGCAGCTGCTGTCGACGGGCACGGACGCGATCTCCGGCTTCCCGACCGACCGCGGCTGGGACCTGGAGGCGCTCTACAGCAGCGACGCCGAGCAGGCCAACACCGCCTACACCCGTGAGGGCGGATTCCTCCACGACGCAGCCGAGTTCGACCCGGTCTTCTTCGGGATCTCGCCGCGCGAGGCCCTGTCGATGGATCCGCAGCAGCGGCTGCTGCTGGAGACCTCCTGGGAGGCCATCGAGCGGGCCGGCATCGACCCGGAGGCCCTTCGCGGCAGCCAGGCCGGCGTGTTCGTCGGCACCAACGGCCAGGACTACCTCACCCTGGCGGCGAACTCACCGGACGAACTGGAGGGCCAGCTCGGCACGGGGACCGCGGCCAGCGTGGTGTCGGGCCGCCTCTCCTACACCTTCGGGCTGGAGGGCCCGGCCGTCACCGTGGACACCGCCTGCTCCTCCTCGCTGGTCGCGCTGCACCTCGCCGTGCAGGCGCTGCGGAACGGCGAGTGCACGCTGGCCCTGGCGGGCGGCGTCACCGTGATGTCCACGCCGGGCGCCTTCATCGAGTTCAGCCGCCAGCGCGGTCTCGCGGCGGACGGCCGCTGCAAGCCCTTCGCCGCCGCCGCCGACGGCACCGGCTGGGGCGAGGGTGTCGGCATGCTGCTGGTGGAGCGGCTCTGCGACGCCGAGCGCAACGGGCACCCGGTGCTGGCCGTCGTGCGCGGCAGCGCCGTCAACCAGGACGGCGCGTCCAACGGCCTCACCGCCCCCAACGGCCCGTCCCAGCAGCGCGTGATCCGCCAGGCGCTGGCCAGTGCCGGGCTGACGGCCGACCAGGTCGACGCGGTCGAGGCACACGGCACCGGCACCGCACTGGGCGATCCGATCGAGGCCCAGGCGCTGATCGCCACCTACGGCCAGGACCGGCCTGAGGACCGTCCGCTCCGGCTCGGTTCGGTGAAGTCGAACATCGGCCACACCCAGGCGGCCGCCGGCGTCGCGGGCGTCATCAAGATGGTGCTCGCCATGCAGCACGGCGTACTCCCGCAGAGCCTGCACATCGACGAGCCGTCCGCCCAGGTCGACTGGTCCGCGGGTGCGGTCGAACTGCTCACCGAAGCCACCGCCTGGCCGGAGACCGGACGTCCGCGCCGGTCCGGCGTGTCGTCCTTCGGAATGAGCGGCACCAACGCCCACGTCGTCCTGGAGCAGGCGCCCACCCGGCCCACCGAGCCGCGTCGGCCCGCCGGCCGGACCGTCCTGCCGCTGCTGATTTCGGCCCGCAGCGAGGAGGCGCTGCGGGCGCAGGCGAGCCGACTGGCCCCCTGGAAGGCCGAGGCCGGCACCCCGCACGGGCTGCTCGACCTGGCGTACTCGCTGGCCACGACGCGTTCGGTGCTGGAGCACCGCGCAGTGGTGGTGGCCGCCGACGATGAGGGGTTTGCGGGGGGTGTACAGGGGTTGGCCTCGGCAAACCCCGGTGCGAACGTGGTCCAGGGCTCGGCCGCGGGCGGCAGGTCCGCCTTCCTGTTCACCGGTCAGGGCAGTCAGCGGCAGGGCATGGGAGCTGAGTTGTACGAGACGTACCCGGCGTTCGCGGAGGCGATGGACGCCGTGTGCGCGGAGCTGGACCGGTACCTGGAGTGTCCGCTGCGCGAGGTGATGCTGGTCGCGGACGGCGAGGGGCGGCTGGACCGGACCGAGTACACCCAGCCGGCGATCTTCGCGGTGGAGGTGGCGCTGTTCCGGCTGCTGGAGTCGTGGGGTGTGCGTCCTGACTTCCTGGCGGGTCACTCGATCGGTGAGCTGGCCGCGGCGCACGTGGCCGGGGTGTTGTCGCTGGCGGATGCCGCGGTAC
>NZ_BAAATR010000093.1:0-8006 GCF_039533515.1 Kitasatospora cystarginea
CCCCACCCACCAGCAGGCCGCCACCCGACTCCGACAACAACACCTCACCCAGCCCACCCCCGCCGAGGTGACCGCCCAACTCGCACGGGACATCGAATAGTTCACCGGCCCATGGGCCACCACCGTACGGACACGGGCGTGAGAGGCACAGCCTCTCTCGGGACAGGCGAAGGCGAGGAGGACATCGCGAGATGAAAGCACTCGTACTGGCAGGCGGAACGGGCAGCAGGCTGCTCCCCATCACCCACACCGCCCCCAAGCAACTGGTTCCGGTGGCCAACAAACCCGTGCTCTTCTACGGGATCGAGTCACTGGTCGCCGCTGGGATCACCGACATCGGGATCATCGTGGGTTACACGGCCGACGAGATCCGTGCTGCGGTCGGCGACGGCAGTGCCTTCGGGGCCAAGGTGACCTACATTCAGCAGGACAAGCCGCTCGGCCTGGCGCACGCGGTCCTGGTGGCCCGCGACTACCTGGGCGACGACGACTTCGTCATGTACCTGGGCGACAACTTCATCGTCGGCGGCATCAGCGAGCTGGTCGACAGCTTCCACACCAAGCGGCCCGACGCCGACATCCTGCTGACGCGGGTGGCGGACCCCAGCGCCTTCGGCGTGGCCGAACTGGACGACGCGGGCCGGGTCGTACGCATCGAGGAGAAGCCCAAGAGCCCCGTCAGCGACCTCGCTGTGGTCGGGGTCTATCTCTTCACCCCGGTGGTGCACGAGGCGGTACGAGCCATCACACCCTCGGCCCGCGGCGAGCTGGAGATCACCGATGCGCTCCAGTGGCTCATCGACCGGGACCACACCATACGGTCGACGCTGATCACCGGCTACTGGAAGGACACCGGCAACGTCAGCGACATGCTGGAGGTCAACCGCTCGGTCCTGGAGACCTTGGAGCCCTGCGTGTCCGGGAAGATCGACGCGGACAGCGAGATCATCGGCCGCGTCCGGATCGAGCGGGGCGCCAGTATCTCCGGGTCCCGGATCGTCGGCCCGGCGGTCATCGGTACGGGGACGACCGTGACCAACTCCTACATCGGCCCGTCGACCTCCATCGCCGAGGACTGCGTGATCGACTCCAGCGAGATTGAGTTCTCGATCATCCTGGAGGGAGCGAGCATCGAGGGGGTCGGCCGCATCGAGGCCTCCCTGATCGGCCGGGAAACCCAGGTCACCCGCGCCAACCGGACGCCCCGGGCCCACCGCTTCGTCGTGGGCGACCACAGCAAGGTGCAGATCACCCCATGAGAATCCCCGTCACCTGAGAATCCTCGTGATCCAACGAGCGGAGTGGCCGGCCCCCCGCGGGGGCCGGCCACTCCGCCGAGGTGACGCCGATCTCACCCGTAACGTCCGGCACGTTCCCGCACTGCGGCGGACCGCGCGAGCCACATCGCCCTGATGCCGTCGGCCAAGGACGTCTCGGCCCGCCAGCCGATCGCGGAGCGGATCCTCTCGACGTCCAGCCAGACATGAGCGCGGTCGAGCTGCCGCGACGGCACCTGATCGAACACCATCTCCCGAACCGTCACCGTACGCACGACATCGGCCAACTCCGCCAGCGAGGTCGGCCGGCCCGAACCGACGTTCAGCACCAGGGGATTGCCCCATGTCGCGAACAGTTCTTTCCGGTCGACCAGAGAAATGCGATGCATGCATTCGACAACGTCATCGATGTAGACGTAGTCCCTGGTGCTACCCGGATCACCGATGATCTGGAGCGGGCGTCCCTCCTCCGCCGCCCGCATCCAGTACGCCAGCACGCCCTGCCCCGCGGCGCCCTGCTGACCAGGGCCGTACACGTTCGACAGCCGGAGGATGACACCGGGAATGGTGTCGGAGCGGTCGAACAGCTCCTGTTCCAGCGCAAGTTTCGCGGCGCTGTACCCGGTGGTCGCCCGGGTCGGGGAGAGCTCCGAGAACGGCGGGGCGTCGTCGGGGTCGTACACGGTGCCACCGGAGCTGGTGAGCACCACCACCGGCGGCCTGTCCATCCGTGCCAGCCGGCGCAGCAGCTCGGCGAACAGCGCATGATCGGCATGCGCCCACTCGGGGTGCTGTTCTCCCAGCGTCGGATTGATACTGCTGGCGAGGTAGAAGACGACATCCGCGGTGAGCACGGCGTATGCCAGGCCGTCAGGCGGCATGAACCGGGCTTTCCTGGTGAAGCACGCGGTGTCGATCCGCTCTCTGGTCAGCAGCGCGCTGAGCCCCGTTCCGATAAACCCACCCGCCCCGATGACCACTGCCCGGCGTAGGCCTGTCTGTGCGGCGTGGAATGCCTGTGCGGGCATCATAAACGCTCCCCTTGCATCAGGGTTGTCTATACCGGCGTTCCAGTCCAGCAGCGGATGCTCCAACATCGCTGGACGAACGTCGGCGCGCGCGCCTGCACCTCCGTACTACCGGCCTCCGAGGCGTCCCGGCTAGGTTCCGGTCCACCAGAGAGGAATTCATCATGCTCGCCAAGAAAGCAAGCCACGCCGAGTACCAGGACTGGAACAAGAAGTGGGGTGCGCCCTACGGCCACAACGTCGACAGGCCGCTACTGCTGACGCACCGTTTCATCGACGACGACCCCGAGCGTTACGGGCCGTTCGGCTTCCAGTGGACGAGCCACACGAGGGCCGTCGAATATCCGTGGGCCTTCTTCACCGCCGATCCCCGGCCGGGCATGCGGGTCATGGACGTGGGCGGTTGGCTCAGCGGGTTCCAGGTGGTGCTGGCGAAGCAGGGCTGTGAGGTCGTCAATGTGGACCCCTCGTCACCCGCCGATCTGCGGTGGACGATCCGCGGGGAGGCGACCGAAGGCAGCCACTCCGAGATCCACCGCAGGTTCACCTCCCTCTTCGACGTCGATGTCACGCTGGTCACCGAGCGACTGCAGGACACGGAGTTCGAGGCGGACTCGTTCGACCGCATCTTCGCCCTCTCGGTCCTTGAGCACGTCGACCAGGCCGAGGCGCAGGAGATGGTGAACACCATGGAACGGCTGCTCGCCCCGGGCGGTCTGGCCGTACTGACCATCGACCTGTTCCTGGACCTCGAACCGTTCGGGGCGTTCCAGCGGAACGTGTACGGCCGGAACCTCGATGTGTGCAGCCTGGTCAACGGCACCGGGATGACCATGGTGCACGGCGATCCCCAGGAGCTACACGGCTTCCCGGAGTTCGACCCGAAGCGCATCGTGGCGCGGGCCGAGGAGTTCGATCTCGGCTGGAGCTACCCCGTGGTCAGCCAGCTCATCGCGTTGCGCAAACCGGAGTGATCACGCGGCCTCCGGCAGCCTCCGCGTGATCTCGGACCCCCGTTCCGCCGCGAACCGGATCAGCGCACAGGTCTTCGCGATATCGCCGGCGGTGATGCTCTCCCCGGTGGGCAGCACCATGACCCGGCCGGCGATCCGGTCCGTACCGGCGAACGGGCGGTCCGAACGATAGGGCGCCATGCGGTGGCAGCCCGGGTAGAAGTAGCGGCGTGGATAGACGTTCTCGGCCGCCAGGACCGCCATGAGGTCATCGCGGCCGAGTCCGGTGATGTCGGAGTCCACGTCGAGCACCACGTACTGGTAGTTGTTGGGCTCCCGTTCATCGATCTCCAGCAGGCGCAGTCCGGGCGTGCCGGAGAGCTCGGCACGATAGCGCCGGTAGTTCTCCCGGTTGCGGCGGACGAAGTAGTCCATGTCGTCGAGGGACGTCAGACCCATGGCGGCGGCCGCTTCGCTCAACTTCGCGTTGGTTCCCACCGATACGACGTCATCCGAGCCCGCGATGCCGAAGTTCCGCATCTCCACGGCCTTGCGGGCGATCTCCGGATCGGAGGTCACCAGTGCGCCGCCTTCGAAGGAGTTGATGAACTTCGTCGCATGGAAGCTGAAGACCTCGGCGTCGCCGAATCCGCCGATCGGCCTGCCGTCCCAGCCGCATCCGAAGGCATGGGCCGCATCGAAGATCAGCCGAAGGCCGTGCCGCCGGGCCAGCCGGCTCAGTTCGTCCAGCCGGCTCGGTCGCCCCCAGATGTGGACGCCCAGGATGGCCGTTGTGGCCGGGCTGATCAGCGCCTCGATCTCCGACAACAGCACCGATCCGTCGTCCGGGTCGACGTCGCAGAGAACCGGGGTCAGCCCGATCCACGACAGGGCGTGCGCGGTGGCCGCGAAGGTGAACGACGGCATGATCACCTCGCCCGTCACATCGCAGGCGCGCAGCGCCAACTGCAGGGCCGCGGTGGCGTTGCAGGTCGCGACGGAGTACTCGGTCCCGGCGGTCTGCGCCACGCGCCGCTCGAACTCCGCGCACATCTCACCGCCGTTCGTGAGCCACCTGCTGTCGAAGACCTTGTCCATGCGGTCGTAGAACGCCTTCCGCGAGCCGATGTTGGGCCTTCCGAAGACAACCGGTGCGTCGAAGGCCCGCTCTCCGCCGAGGATGGCCAGGTCCTGCAGTGCCCGCTTCACCGCCGCCCCCGCGTGGCAGCGAGGTCTTCGAGTGACTCCACCACGCGGGCGGCGGACGGCTGTGCCGACATCTCCGCCCGCAATCTCCTTGCCTGGTCGCGGTATTGGGGATCGGTCAGCAGTTGCCGGACGTGGGAGGTGATCGCCTCTGGCGTCACGGACCCCGCGTACATCCACCGTCCCGCGCCGCGCTCCGCGAGCTGCTCGGCGTTGGACGTGTGGTCGGCGGCAAGCGGCAGCAGTAACTGCGGCACACCGTAGGCGAGTGCCGTCATGGCGGTGCCACCGCCGCCCTGGTGAATCACCAGATCGCAGTGGGGCAGCAGCAGATGCAGCGGCGTCGGGTCGAGGAAGCGCACATCTCCGGCGACCTCGGCGGACAGGACCCGTTCGACGTCGTCGACGATCGCCAGGACCTCGACGTCGAAGCCGGCCAGACCGCGCAGTACGGCGCCGAACAGCGCCCTGGCGGCACCGTCGCCGAGCGGCTCGGCGATGCTGCTGGCAAGGATCACGATCCTCGGCCGCCGCGGTGCCTCCAGCTGCCACGGCCTCAGCTCGGCGGGCCCGTTGTACGGCACGAACCGCATCGGCAGCCGCACCACGTCGGCACCGGTGTCGATCTGCAGTGATGGCGGGCATGGGTCCACGGTCACGGTTCCCAGGGTTTCCACACCCGCCAGACCGATACGGGAGCAGATGTCCGCCAGCGCCTGCGGCTCGAATTCCCGCGTCCGGTAGGTGTAGTCCATGCCCCAGATATGGCGTACTGCGGGTACGTCCAGTACCGCCGCGGTCAGCGGACCGACAAACGTGGTCGGATCGTAGAGGACGATATCCGGCTTCCAGGCACGGGCGAACTCCAGCGTGTCGTCGATGGATGCGTCCGCCAGCAGCCGGTACAGCTCGACCGCGCTGGTGCCCCGTTCCCGGATATCCTCCAGGGTGACCGGAGCCGACCTGGCCGTGAGCCATTCGAAATACCAGCGCGTCATCTGCCGCACCTCGGAGTCGATGTCCTTCCCCAAGGCGACGGCGGGCAGGCCCGCGGCGGTGATGACAGGGGTCAGGCTGGCGGTACTCGCGACGACCAGTTCGTGTCCGGCTGCGCGGAACGCCCAGCTCAGCGGAACGAGCGACAGGAAATGCGACCTCCATGCCCATGTCGTGACGAGCACGCGCATGAAAGGAACCCCCTTCTCTCTCAGGTCTTGCCACGATGGCCCACGCCGGTCGAAGACCGCTGGAGAACCATGAGAGTCGGGGGGTTACAGCCAGCCGCGGTCCCGGGCGATTCTTATGGCCTGGACCCGGTTGCGGGAGTTCGTTTTCGCGATCGCCACGGTGATGTAGTTGCTCACCGTGCTCACCGACAGGTGCAGGTGCTCCGCGATCTCGGCCACGGTGTCGTGCAGCTGCGCGGCGCGCAGTACATCACGCTCCCGCTTGCTCAGCGGGCAGCCGCCGGACGACATCGCAAGGTGCAATTGCTCGCCGGAGAACAGGATCTCCCCCGCCGCCACGCGCCGGATGGCCGCGGCGATGTCGCTCACCGGTGAGTCCTTGGTGATGTAGGCGCGCGCACCTGCCTCCAGCGCGCGGCGGACATAGCCCGGCCGGTGAAAGGTCGTCAGCATCATCACCAGCGGCGCGTCCGTGAGTTTCTGGAGCGCCTCCGCCACGTCCAGCCCGCTCGCCCCGGGCATCTCCACGTCTAGCAGGAGGACGTCGCAGCACCCGTCCGACAGGGTCTCCACCGCCGTGTCCCCGTTGTCGAGCTGGACCACCACCGTGATGTCCGGCTCCAGCTCCAGCAGCGCGACGATGGCCGACCGCAGCATCACCTGGTCCTCGACGATCCCGACGCGTATCACGGCCGGTCACCTTCTCCCGCTCCCATGCGATCCTCGATCGCGCTGTCCAGCGGCAGTTCGAGGGCCAGCCTGAATCCGCCGCCGGGCAGCGGGGTGGCCGTCAGGTGACCGCCCAGTTCGCTCGCCCGTTCCCGCAACCCGGCGAGGCCGTGCCCGCCGCCGGGGATGGCCGTGTCGATCTGCGCGCCGCCGAGATCGTCATTGACCACCGTCAGCCGGGCGGTCCGCAGGTCCGCCGTCACGCCGATCGTGCAGCTGGCCGCGTTCGCATGCCGCAGGATGTTCGTCACCGCCTCCCGAAGCCCCCACGCCAGGACCGCGTCGGTGTCCGGTCCCCAGGTTCGTGGCGGTATGTCCACCGTGACGCCGTTGCGCAGCGGGCGAAGGCTCTTTCGGGCTTGTTCCACCTCCTCGGCCAGCGAGGTGGCGCGGTAACCGGCCACCGCCTGCTGCACTTCGGCCATGGCCGCGCGACCCACCTGTTGCACGTCCCTGGCAGCGAGCGCCGATGCCTCGGGGTCGCGCCCGGCCAGGCGTTCGGCGAGTTCTGCCTTGACCACCATCGTGGTGAGGCTGTGTCCGAGCAGATCGTGCAGGTCCCTGGCAATGCGCAACCGCTCGTTCTCCACCGCGGCCATCGCATGGGCCTGCCGGTTGGCGCGGGACTGCGTGATCTCCACCAGCAGCCGTCCGCGCAGCACGGCGATGACACCGGCCGCGGCCACGGTCAGCACCGCCTGGACGGAACCACCGCCTGCCGCAACGCTCAGCGCGGTGACGGCGGTGACACCGGATACGGCACCCCAGACCAGCGGAAGCAGGTTCGCGGACGAGATCGCGGTGAGGATGGCCGAGACCAGCCACGCGCTGGTCGTCGCCGCCATGCCCAGTACCGAGAGGACCGTGAGGAAGCCGTACAGCGTGACGCGCAGAGGAAGGGGGGACCGGGGCGTCAGCCGTTGACCGGCCAGGAAGAGCGCCCCGAACACGACCAGGCCGATGCAGCTGGCAACGGCGCGCCCCGGCGGCAGGTCGAGGGAACGCAGCAGGGGACTGGCCAACAGCACGACCAAGAAGGAGAGTTCACTCGACTGGGTTTCTCTCCGCCCGGCCCATATGCGGTAGCGGCGTAAGCCGATGGCCACCGCGTCCACCCCATCGCGTAGACGCCGCAGCGGCCCAGTGCCCATGCGCGAGACGATACCTGGCCTGCGATTCTCCCGCAAAGCGGTCCCCGGCGGGCCCGGAGTGGCGCGGGGTGGCCGAACGCCGGTTGTCCGCACGGCGGTTGGCGTCCGGAGAGGGCCTCGATGGGTGGGGGGAGCACTTCCTCGGGCTCCCGCACGGAACTCCGCCTCGCACCGTCCACACGTCCGTGCCACGACCCCGACGTCCCCTGTCGCCACGATCCTCACGCTGCGAGGTAATCCCACAGCTGACGTGTCATCACCACTGCGGAGCTGAACCGCCGCGGCCGCAACGGTGTACGGGCACGGCACCGCGCTGGTCAGCGGCGCAGCAGGTCGCCCAGTACCGCCGAGTGTGTGAGTTGGGCGGTCACCTCGGCTGGGGTGGGCTGGGTGAGGTGTTGTTGTCGGAGTCGGGTGGCGGCCTGCTGGTGGGTGGGGAGGTTGCCGAGGAAGGCGTCGAGGGCCTGTTGCAGGG
>NZ_BAAATR010000094.1:0-7692 GCF_039533515.1 Kitasatospora cystarginea
GCATCGACACCGTGCTGCGCCCGAAGGTGGACGCGGCCCTCAACCTGCACGAGCTCACCGCCGGCCTGGACCTGAGCGCGTTCGTGCTCTTCTCCTCCAACGCGGGCACCTTCGGCGGCCTCGGCCAGGGCAACTACGCTGCGGCCAACGTCTTCCTGGACGCCCTCGCCGCTCAGCGCCGTGCCGCCGGACTCCCCGCGATCTCCCTCGGCTGGGGCCTGTGGGCCGAGGGCGGCATGGCCGAGACCCTCGACGCCGCCGACCTCCAGCGCCTCGCACGCGCCGGCATGACCGGCCTGTCCAACGCCGAGGGCGTCGCGCTCTTCGACGCCGCCACCGGCAGCGACCAGGCCCTGCTCCTCCCGATGCGGCTCGACCCGGCCGCGCTGCGCCAGCAGGCCGCCGCCGGCACCCTCCCCGCCCTGCTGCGCGGACTGGTCCGCACCCCCGCCCGGCGCGCCGCCCGCGGGGCCGCCGGTGGCGGCTCCGAGCTGATGCGCCGACTGGCCGGGCTGTCCGAGGCCGAGCTGGACCGCGAGATCCTCGAACTGCTCCGGGTACGCGTGGCCGCCGTACTGGGCCACGCCTCGCCGGAGGTGATCGAGGCGGGCCGGGCATTCAACGAGATCGGCTTCGACTCGCTGACCTCGGTCGAGCTGCGCAACGAGCTCAACGCCGTCACCGGCCTGCGGCTCCCGCCGACCCTGATCTTCGACTACCCCACGCCCGCCGCACTGGCCGAGTACCTGCGCTCGGAGATCGTCGGCGCCGACCACGGCACCGCCGCCGCCCAGCTCCCGGCACCCCGGGTCGACGACGAGCCGATCGCCATCGTCGGCATGGCCTGCCGCTACCCGGGCGGGGTGGGCTCGCCCGAGGAGCTGTGGCAGCTGGTCACGGCCGGAGTGGACGCGATCTCCCAGTTCCCGGCCGGCCGCGGCTGGGACCTGGACCACCTCTTCGATCCGGACCCGGACCACCCCGGCACCAGCTACGCCGACCAGGGCGGCTTCCTGCACGGTGCGGGCCTCTTCGACCCCGCGTTCTTCGGCATCAGCCCGCGCGAGGCGCTGGCGATGGACCCGCAGCAGCGCCTGCTGCTGGAGGTCTCCTGGGAGGCCTTCGAGCGCGCGGGCATCGACCCGGCCACCATGCGCGGCAGCCGTACCGGCGTGTTCGCCGGTGTGATGTACCACGACTACGCCACCCGGATCGGCTCCGTCCCGGACGGCGTCGAGGGCTACCTCGGCACCGGCACCTCGGGCAGCATCGCCTCCGGCCGGGTCTCCTACACCTTCGGCCTGGAGGGCCCGGCGGTCACCGTCGACACCGCCTGCTCCTCGTCGCTGGTCGCGCTGCACCTCGCCGTGCAGGCCCTGCGGCAGGGCGAATGCAACATGGCGCTGGCCGGCGGTGTGACCGTGATGGCCACGCCCGAGGCGTTCATCGACTTCAGCCGCCAGCGCGGCCTGGCCAAGGACGGCCGCTCCAAGTCCTTCTCCGCCGACGCGGACGGCACCAGCTGGTCCGAGGGCGCGGGCATGCTGCTGGTCGAGCGCCTGTCGGACGCCCGCCGCAACGGGCACCCGGTGCTGGCGATCGTCCGCGGCTCGGCGATCAACCAGGACGGTGCCTCCAACGGCCTCACCGCCCCCAACGGCCCCTCCCAGCAGCGGGTCATCCGCCAGGCGCTGGCCAGTGCCGGGCTGACCGCCGACCAGGTGGACGTGGTCGAGGCGCACGGCACCGGCACCACCCTCGGCGACCCGATCGAGGCACACGCCCTGCTGGCCACCTACGGCCAGGAGCACGCCGAGGACCGTCCGCTGTGGCTCGGCTCGCTGAAGTCCAACATCGGCCACACCCAGGCCGCGGCCGGTGTCGCCGGCGTCATCAAGATGGTGATGGCGATGCGGCACGGCGTGCTGCCGCAGAGCATCCACCTGGGCGAGCCCTCGCCGAACGTCGACTGGGCCTCGGGCGCGGTCGAGCTGCTGACCGAGGCCCGGCCGTGGCCGGAGACCGGACAGCCGCGTCGCGCCGGTGTCTCCTCCTTCGGCTTCAGCGGCACCAACGCCCACACGATCATCGAGCAGGCACCGGCCGAGCCGGCCGCCGAGGCCGGTTCGCGTCCGGCACCCACCGTCCAGCCGTGGCTCCTCTCGGCCAAGACCGAGGACGCCCTGCGGGACCAGGCGCGGGCACTGCTCTCGCACCTGGACACCGAGTCCGGCTTCGCGACCACCGACGTCGCCTACTCCCTGGCGACGGGCCGGGCGGCGCTGGAGCACCGCGCGGTCGTCGTGGCCGGTGAACCCGAGGAGTTCCTGCGGCAGTTGGGCGCGCTGGCGGCCGGTGAGCCGGCGGCGGACGTGGTACGGGGATCGGTGGCCGGTGGCCGGCTGGCGTTCCTGTTCACGGGGCAGGGGAGTCAGCGGGCCGGGATGGGCCGCGAGTTGTACGAGGCGTTCCCGGCGTTCGCCTCCGTTCTGGACACCGTCTGCGCGGAGCTGGACGGATGCCTGGAGCGTCCGCTGCGTGAGGTGGTCTTCGGCGGCGAGGAGTTGGATCAGACCGGGTACACGCAGCCGGCGCTGTTCGCGGTCGAGGTGGCGCTGTTCCGGTTGGTGGAGTCGTGGGGTGTTCGGCCGGATGTGCTGGCTGGTCACTCGATCGGTGAGCTGGCCGCGGCGCATGTGGCGGGTGTGCTGTCGTTGGCGGACGCCGCCGCTCTGGTGGCCGCCCGTGGCCGCCTGATGCAGGCGCTGCCCTCTGGCGGTGCGATGGTGGCGGTGCAGGCCTCCGAGGAGGAGGTGCTGCCGCTGCTGGCGGACGAGGTGGGCATCGCGGCGGTCAACGGGCCGACGTCAGTGGTGATTTCGGGCGTCGAGGCGGCCGTTGTCGCGGTCGCCGAGCAGCTAGCGGCGCAGGGCCGGAAGACCAAGCGGCTGACCGTGAGCCACGCCTTCCACTCGCCGCTGATGGAGCCGATGCTCGCCGAGTTCCGCACCGTCGCCGAGGGGCTGACGTTCGCCGAGCCGCGGATCCCGATCGTGTCGACGCTGACCGGGCAGGCGGCTTCGGCGGAGGAGCTGTGCTCGCCCGAGTACTGGGTGCGCCACGTCCGCGAGGCCGTCCGCTTCTGCGACGCGGTGCGCACGCTGGAGGGCGAAGGCGTCCGTACGTATCTGGAGTTGGGCCCGGACGGGGTCCTGTCCGCGATGGGCCAGGAGTGCGTGACCGAGGCGGCGGTGTTCGCGCCGGTGCTCCGCGGTGACCGCTCCGAGGTGCAGGCGCTGACCACCGCCGTCGCACAGGCCTACGTCCGAGGCGTGACGGTCGACTGGCAGGCCGTGTTCGCCGGCCTGGGCGCCCGTCGGGTGCACCTGCCCACCTACGCCTTCCAGCGGCAGTGGTACTGGCTGGAGAACCTGGCCGCCCCGGCGGTCGGCACGGCCGTGGTGGACGCGGTGGACGCGAGCTTCTGGGAGGCCGTTGAGAAGGGCGACCTTCAGGCGCTGTCCTCGGTGCTGGAGCTGGACGGCGATCAGCCGCTGAGCTCGGTGCTGCCCGCGCTGTCGGCCTGGCGCCGGCAGAGCCGTGAGCAGTCCACGGTGGACGGCTGGCGCTACCGGGTGAGCTGGAAGCCGGCGGGTGAGGCCGGCTCCGGTGTGCTGTCGGGTACCTGGCTGGTGGTGGCACCGGCCGAGGACGCCGCTGCGGCGGACGTGGTCCGGACGCTGGCCGGTCGTGGCGCGGACGTGCGCCTGGTCGACCCGGCCGGCGCCGATCGCGGCGCCGTGGCCGAGCTGCTGCGTGATGCGGTCGCCGACGGCGTGGCCGTCGAGGGCGTGCTGTCGATGGCCGCCCTCGGCGCGGGCGAGCCCGCGGTGCTGACCGCGACTCTGGTGCAGGCGCTGGGTGACGCGGATGTCGCCGCTCCGCTGTGGTGTGTGACGCGGGGTGCGGTGTCGACGGGTCGCTCGGACCGGCTGGCGGACCCGATGCAGGCTCAGGTCTGGGGTCTGGGCCGGGTGGTGGCTCTGGAGCACCCGGAGCGTTGGGGTGGTCTGGTCGACCTTCCGGAGGTGCTGGACGAGCGTGCGCTCGGCCGACTGGCCGGTGTGCTCGCTGGTGGCGAGGACCAGGTCGCCGTTCGGGCGTCAGGTGTGTTCACCCGCCGTCTGGTGCGGGCCCCGCGTGCTGAAGGTGTCGCCTGGAAGCCGTCCGGTACGGTCCTGGTCACGGGTGGCACCGGTGCGCTGGGCGCGGAGGTCGCGCGCTGGCTGGTGCGCAATGGTGCCGAGCAGCTGGTGCTGACCAGCCGCCGCGGCCTGGACGCTCCTGGCGCGGTCGAACTCCGGGACGAACTGGCCGAGTTGGGCGCTGCCGTCACGGTGGCGGCATGCGATGTCGCCGACCGTGAGGCGCTGGCGGAGCTGCTGGCGTCCGTCGAGGTGTCGGCCGTGTTCCACACCGCCGGTGTGCTGGACGACGGCATGGTCGACGGTCTGACCGCCGAGCGGTTCGCCGCTGTCGCCCGTCCGAAGGTGGACGCGGCGCTGAACCTGCACGAACTCACTTCCGACCTGTCGGCGTTCGTACTGTTCTCCTCGATCGCTGGTTCGGTGGGCAACGCGGGCCAGGGCAACTACGCCGCCGCCAACGCCTTCCTGGACGCCCTCGCCGAGCAGCGCCGGGCCGACGGCCTCGCCGCCACCTCGATCGCCTGGGGGCCGTGGGCGCAGGGCGGCATGGCCGCCGACCGCACCCTCGAGGAGCGGCTGCGCCGCGAGGGCGTCCCGCCGATGGCCCCTGAGCTGGCGATCGCCGCGCTCCAGCAGGCCCTGAAGCAGGGCGACTGGGCCCTCACCGTCGCCGACATCGCCTGGGACCGGTTCCTGCCCGCGATGACGGCTGCCCGGGCCAGCCTGCTGTTCAACGAGCTCCCGGAGGCCCGCCTGGCGGCGTCCGCCGCCGACGGAGCGGGAGCCGCCGCGACCTCCTCGCAGGCCGGGCGCCTGGCCGGCCTCTCCGAGGCCGAGCAGACCAGGGCCCTGCTGGAGCTCGTCCGGAGCAACGTCGCCGCCGTCCTCGCCCACTCCGGGACGGAGTCGGTGGAGGCCGGACGCGCCTTCAAGGAGCTCGGCTTCGACTCGCTGACGGCCGTCGAGCTGCGCAACCGCCTGGGCGTTGCCACCGGTCTCCGGCTCCCGACCACCCTGGTCTTCGACTATCCGTCGGCCGCCGCCCTCGCCGAGCACCTGCGCTCCGAGCTGCTGGGCCAGGCCGCCGCCACCGCGACCCCGAGCGCGGTCCGGGTTGCCGCCGACGACGAGCCGATCGCCATCGTCGCGATGAGCTGCCGCTTCCCCGGCGGGGTGACCTCGCCCGAGGAGCTGTGGCAACTGCTCGTCTCCGGCGGCGACGCGATGGCCGGTCTGCCGACCGACCGCGGCTGGAACGTCGAGACCCTGTACGACCCGGACCCCGACCAGGTCGGCAAGATCTACACCCGCGAGGGCGGATTCCTCTACGACGCCGCCGAGTTCGATCCGGCGTTCTTCGGGATCTCGCCGCGTGAGGCGCTGTCCATGGACCCGCAGCAGCGCCTGCTGCTGGAGACCTCCTGGGAGGCGTTCGAGCGCGCCGGTATCGACCCGGCCACGCTGCGCGGTAGCCGTACCGGTGTCTTCGCGGGCACCAACGGCCAGGACTACCTCGCCCTCCTGATGA
Organism: Kitasatospora cystarginea; assembly: GCF_039533515.1. Taxonomy (NCBI): domain Bacteria; kingdom Bacillati; phylum Actinomycetota; class Actinomycetes; order Kitasatosporales; family Streptomycetaceae; genus Kitasatospora; species Kitasatospora cystarginea. The sequence continues at coordinate 5,737 of NZ_BAAATR010000094.1, forward strand.
ACTCCCCGGAGGAGCTGGAGGGCCAGCTCGGCACGGGTACCGCGGCGAGCGTGGTCTCGGGCCGGCTGTCGTACACCTTCGGCCTGGAGGGCCCGGCGGTCACCGTCGACACCGCGTGCTCCTCGTCGCTGGTGGCGCTGCACCTGGCGGTGCAGGCGCTGCGGGGCGGCGAGTGCTCGCTGGCCCTGGCCGGCGGCGTCACCGTGATGGCCACCCCGGACACCTTCCTGGACTTCAGCCGCCAGCGCGGTCTGTCCGCCGACGGCCGGTGCAAGGCGTTCGCCGCTTCGGCGGACGGTACCGCCTGGGGCGAGGGCGTGGGCATGCTGCTCGTGGAGCGGCTGTCGGACGCCCAGCGGAACGGACACCCGGTGCTGGCGGTGGTGCGCGGCTCGGCCGTGAACCAGGACGGCGCGTCCAACGGTCTGACGGCGCCGAACGGTCCGTCGCAGCAGCGGGTGATCCGGCAGGCGCTGGAGAACGCCGGTCTGGCCACCAGCCAGATCGACGCGGTCGAGGCGCACGGCACCGGCACCGCCCTGGGTGACCCGATCGAGGCGCAGGCCCTGCTCGCCACCTACGGCCAGGAGCGGTCCGAGGACCGTCCGCTGTGGCTGGGTTCGGTGAAGTCGAACATCGGTCACACCCAGGCGGCCGCCGGTGTCGCCGGTGTGATCAAGATGGTGCTCGCCATGCAGCACGGTGTGCTGCCGCAGACGCTGCACGTCAATGAGCCGACCCCGCACGTGGACTGGACAGCCGGTGCCGTCTCGCTCGTCACCGAACTGACCGACTGGCCCGAGACCGGTGAGCCGCGCCGCTCCGCCGTGTCATCCTTCGGCTTCAGCGGTACCAACGCGCACACGATCCTGGAGCAGGCTCCGGTCGTCGAGGATGCGATTGCCGAGGCGACCGTGTCGCCGTCGGTGCTGCCGGTGGTGCTTTCGGCCAAGGGTGAAGCGGCGCTGCGGGCGCAGGCCGAGCGGCTGCTGTCGGCCGGTGAGCTTGAACTTGTCGATGTGGCTTACTCGTTGGCGACGGGTCGGGCGGCGCTGGAGCGTCGTGCCGTGGTCGTCGCCGAGGATCGTGCGGAGTTCCTGCGGGGGCTGGGTGCGCTGGCTTCGGGTGAGTCGGCTGGGAACCTGGTGCAGGGTTCGGTGGTAGAGGGCCGGACGGCGTTCCTGTTCACCGGGCAGGGCAGCCAGCGGGCCGGGATGGGCCGTGAGCTGTACGAGGCCTTCCCGCTGTTCGCGGACGCGTTGGACGAGGTGTTCGCGCACCTGGACCAGTACCTGGACCGTCCGCTGCGCGAGGTGGTGTTCTCGGGCGAGGAGCTGGATCAGACCGGGTACACGCAGCCGGCGCTGTTCGCGATCGAGGTGGCGCTGTTCCGCCTGGTCGAGGCATGGGGTCTGCGTGCGGATGTGCTGGCGGGTCACTCGATCGGTGAGCTGGCCGCCGCGCACGTCGCCGGGGTGCTGTCGCTGGCGGACGCTGCTGCGCTGGTGGCCGCTCGCGGCCGCCTGATGCAGCAGCTGCCTTCGGGCGGTGCGATGGTGGCGGTGCAGGCCTCGGAGGCCGAGGTGCTGCCGCTGCTGACCGGCGAGGTGGGCATCGCGGCGGTCAACGGGCCTTCCTCGGTGGTGATTTCGGGTGCTGAGGCGGCCGTTGTCGCGGTCGCCGAGCAGCTTGCGGCCGAGGGCCGGAAGACCAAGCCGCTGACGGTGAGCCATGCGTTCCATTCGCCGCTGATGGAGCCGATGCTCGCGGAGTTCCGCACCGTCGCCGAGGGGCTGACGTTCGCCGAGCCACGGATCCCGATCGTCTCCACGCTGACCGGCCAGACCGCTTCGGCGGACGAGCTGTGCTCGCCCGAGTACTGGGTGCGTCACGTCCGCGAGGCGGTCCGCTTCCACGACGCGGTCCAGGCCCTGGAGGCCGAAGGCGTCCGCACCT